>NZ_JBEZXU010000005.1:0-182779 GCF_040638175.1 Actinoplanes sp. NPDC026670 | reverse complement strand
CTCGGCTCGGCTCGGCTCGGCTCGGCTCGGCTCGGCTCGGCTCGGCTCGGCTCGGCTCGGCTCGGCTCGGCTCGGCTCGGCTCGGCTCGGCTCGGCTGTCGATGGTGTTGTTCGAGCTGACTCTTGGCAAGCCCACGGCACAAATCTTGACCCAGCTATCCGACCCCTGGCGCGTCAATCGAGGAGTTCCCTCCAAGCCAGCGGCTCGGCTTCGCCATGGCTAGTTCAGCCGCAAAGTTCCACCATGGATGACGGACCATCACCCCACTGCATGCCCGGATTCTTCGGACCCACGTTTCACGTGAAACGACGAGACAGAGACCAGGGCTCACGCGGCATCGCAGGAGAGCCTGGACGTGATGGGAACCAACGTCGGAAGCGACCCCTCTGCGGTTAGAGGGCATCTGCCGAGTGAGGCCGATAGATCGTATGGACCTCAAACCGGCGGATCACTCAGTGACGCGTTGTTGGAAACCAGTGCCCGGCAGGTAGGCATCCGCGACCTCAGCCGAAGGTCTCGGCCTCCACGCGACACGGTTGCGATGACAGTGAAGAGCTTGTCGGCGGCAATGCTGGTGCCACACATCCGCGGTTCCCGACTGTGGAATCAGAATCGCACGCTGCCCCATCAAGGAAGCCCTACGAGAGCCAGCCCAGCGTTTCCGGCGGGCATCACCAGAGGAACGAACCAAACAGCCGACGACCCACTCGGAATGGCTTTCCCTTCCACACCGAGGCAGCGCCTACGCCAACCAACGGGCAAGGCCAGGACGACGGGCAAGGCTAGGAGGACGGGCAAGGCTAGGAGGACGGGCGACCCGAGAACGTGCGCCGAACACCCTTTCGAGCGAACAGGGCTTCGCTGGCTAGACCGCGGACTACGAGACGGCCGCTGATTGGGTGACAGGCGGGATAGGCCGGCCCTGAGGAAGGGTCGGCCTTGGCAGGCGGGTCAGCGGACAAAGGCGCCAGTAGCCGGCCAGCCGGCTTGCGGGCCGCCGCCTTCGTGGCCTCGATCGCGCGGACAATGTGCCCTGAGTCAAGAACGGGCGCGCCTGCAACCAAGCTCGGAAAGACGGACAGGCGAACAGACGGCACGGACAAAGACAGGCGGGCGAGCAAAGGGGCGCCTAGCAAGCGGATAGCACCCGCGGGTACGCGGACCCGCAGAAACGGCAATTAGAAGACAGGCAGGCCAGCTGGCCCGACCGCCTGCCGAGTTAGGCAACTAGGAACCGCGGTCCGGCCCTCAAAGGCGAAGCCCGAGGAGCGCCTTCACCGAAGGGTCGAGGGAGAAGCCATACCGAGCGCGGCGAGGATCGTCGCGTCGTAGCTCCGAGAAGAGGCCTCACCGGCAAGCCCTCATCGAAAACTGCCTGCAATCACTCGATCTTGGCTCGTCCTGATGCAAGAGCCACTTGCCCTGAACGACCGAATCCCTGTGCTGCCGTTCTCGGACAGGGCCAGAAGCACAAGAGGAACGAGGCGCAAATAGGTTCCACACCTGGCTACTGCGCGGCAAACCAAAGACACCCGCCGCCGAACCAGAAGTCCGCGTCACGCGTCACGCGAACCTCACAAGAGTCCGGACCTCAAACAGACGGGACTGATAGAAGGACCCGCACGATCCTAGGTCTCAGAGACATCCAGCAAGCGATCAACCGCGAGCAAGATTCAGATTCTCAACTCGAGTCGACGAGACCACACCACCCAAGCAGGCCAGCACGGCCCCAAACCAGTTCTGTCAGAACGATTCTCCTGGGATTTCAGAATCGCGCCCCAACCCCAAACCCAAACTTCAAAACGCGAACTAAGCCCGTTTTGTCCCCCAGGCCGTTCAACAAGAGGTCCAACAACGAAAAAGGGCGCGTGATCGACTCACGCGCCCAACTTCAAAACCTAGAAGAGACTCACTCCTCCAACGACCCATTACCGTCGCGGACCGCACCCTCTTCCTCGACCCCGATCATGCCCACAATCCGCTCAAGATCATCAACGGTTGCGAACTCTATCGTGATCTTGCCCTTGTTCCGGCCGATGTCGACCTTCACCCGAGTGTCGAACCGATCGGACAACCGCTCAGCCAAATCGTTGAGCGCCGGCGCGTGCACCTTGGCCCGCCGACTAGGCGCAGCCTTCTTAGCCGTCGTCTCCTCGGAAGCCGCGAGATGCACGATCTCCTCGGTAGCCCGAACCGACAGCCCTTCCCGAACAATCCGCTCAGCAAGCGCATCCTGAGCCGCACTGTTATCAAGCCCGAGCAGCGCCCGAGCATGCCCAGCCGACAGAATCCCGGCAGCAACCCGACGCTGCACAGCTGCAGGCAGGTTCATCAACCGAATGGTGTTGGAGATCTGCGGCCGGCTACGCCCGATCCGCCGGGCCAGCTCCTCATGGGTAGCCCCGAACTCCTCAAGCAGCTGCTGATAGGCAGCGGCCTCTTCGAGCGGGTTCAGGTTGGCCCGGTGAATGTTCTCCAGAAGCGCATCCCGGAGCATCGCGTCATCGGGCGTGTCCCGGACGATCGCCGGAATGGTCTCCCGCCCGACGGCCTGGGCCGCACGCCACCGGCGCTCACCCATGACCAGCTCATACCGGCCGTCGCCGAGTTCACGCACGACGATCGGCTGAAGGAAGCCGACCTCCTGAATCGAGGTCTTGAGCTCCTCGAGCGCCTCTTCGTCAAAAACGTGCCGCGGCTGCTTGGCATTCGGCTCAATCACCGAAACCGGCAACTCGGCAAACCGCGCACCAGGAACCGGCGCAAGATCCAGCTCGGAAGAACCCGAGGAAGAACCCGAAGAAGAACTCGAGGAAGAGCCCGAAGAAGCAGCCGCTGAGGAGGAACCCGAGGAAGCGGAAGCCGAATCAGAGGCCGGCGAAGCAGAAGCAGCAGACTGAACGGGCACCGACACAGCCGATCCCGAACCAGACGAACCCGAGACGGTCGGCGACGAAGCAGGATCCGGATCCGGCAGCACCTCGACCGGAGCCGCCGTCTCACCGGCGGGCGCCGTCGGGATCAGTGCGCCCAGGCCGCGACCCAGGCCACCCCGCCGGTTCTTCATGCCGTGCCTCCCGTATTGACCCCACGAACGGCAAGTTCCAGGGCAGCCTCGAAGTAGCTGGTGGCTCCTCGTGAACCCGGATCGTAGGTCATCACCGACTGCCCGTAGCTGGGAGCCTCCGATACACGCACGTTTCGGGGGATCACCGCGTTCAGCACCTTTGCACCGAAGTGATTCCGCACGTCCTGTTCCACCGCATCTGCCAGACGCGTACGCCTGTCGTACATCGTCAGCAAGATCGTAGAGACATCGAGGGTGGGATTGAGGTGCTGACGCACCAGGTTGATGTTGTTGATCAGCTGATTGAGACCTTCCAGCGCGTAGTACTCGCACTGAATCGGTATCAGCACCTCCTGCGCCGCGCACAAAGCGTTGACGGTCAGCAGACCCAGCGAGGGCGGGCAGTCGATGAAGACGTAGTCGAACTTCTCCGGGTGACCGGCGATCGCGCGGGCCAGCCGGGACTCACGAGCCACCACCGAGACCAGCTCGATCTCCGCGCCGGCCAGGTCGATCGTGGCCGGCACGCAGAACAGGTTCGGAATGCCCTCGACCGGCTGCGCAACCTCGGCCAGCGGCACATTGTCGATGAGGCAGTCGTAGACATCGGGCACGCCGGCGTGGTGCGGCACGTTCAAACCGGTGGACGCGTTGCCCTGCGGGTCCAGGTCAACCACCAGCACACGGTTGCCGTGAAGCGCGAGCGCCACAGCCAGGTTGACCGTCGTGGTCGTCTTCCCGACGCCGCCCTTCTGGTTGGCGACGCAAATCACCCGCGGGTGGTCTGGGCGCGGCATGATGATCTCGCCGCTCGGGTTGAGGATCTGCACAGCTCGCAACGCTTCCATAGCAAGGGGCGGATCGTCCTCATCCGCGGCTGGCGTTTCACGTGAAACATGCTCGGTCGACTGAACGGGTGCCCCTGAAGAAGTCGACTGAAAGGGTGCGCCTGAGGAGGGCGCGGCAGCACCCTGATGCGGCATGGGCGCGCCGTACTCATATGCGGGATACCCGCCCGGTCGAGGCTGCGGAACGTCGCCAACGTGCGGCCCGCCCACGCTCACTCCCGACGGCCTGTCGAGAGGCGACTCGGTTTCACGTGAAACACCGTACTCATGCACCGCTTCATCCCTGATGGCTAGGAAGGGGTTGGCCGGCAGAACGTGGCTCCTGCTCGGGAGACACTATCGACATCCGGCCAGCCTACGGGTGTCGGGCATGTGTCGCCATGGTCGTCTGTCCGACGAAGCGACCTCAATGTCGTTCCATCGTCTTCCAACAACGCCCCAAACACCATGACGCCGGGCACAAGCTTGCCGCGAACATGCAGCCCGACCCCAACGGCTCGCTTCGCTCCCCGAAAATCAACACCACGGTGGGAGTACGACCTGAGCCGCCCCCAACCGCACAGGCAAGCGCCCTGAGCCGAACGTTGAGCACGCATCAGATCCACTCCTACCCCGGAGTAGTTCCACGCACTCAACGCCAGCGTCAGGCCCTCTGAACCGGCCGAAAGCGCCGTCTACAGCCTCAACCGCGACGAGATCGCTTCGCAGCTCCACGCCCCGGGACCACATGCCGCTCTTTGACGATCTCCACAACAGTCGTAGGCGGATCGATCAGCCCACCTCCACACAACCGAATCGACGCCGTCCCACCACCCAGCGCCTTGACCGCCGCCGCGTGCTCAGCGATCTCCTCAGCAGCCGAGGACCCCTTCATAGCGAGCAGCCGGCCGCCGACCGACGCAAGCGGCAGGCACCACCCGGCGAGCTTGTCCAGAGCAGCCACCGCCCGAGCGGTGACCACATCGGCGCCGGGAAGGCGTCCGGCGACTTCTTCAGCCCGGCCGCGGACAACCGTGACGTTGTCCAACCCGAGAACGACAACCGCTTCCTCAAGGAACGAGGTACGCCGGGCAAGCGGCTCGACCAGCGTGATCACAAGATCGGGCCGGGCGACGGCGAGCACGAGACCGGGCAGCCCGGCACCGGAGCCGACGTCCACCACGCTGGCGCCGGCCGGAATCATCTCGGCCATCACCCCGCAGTTGACCAGGTGCCGTTCCCAGAGCCGAGGCGCCTCACGCGGCCCAATGAGCCCACGCACGACACCGTCAGTGGCGAGGAGCTCGGCATACCGGCCGGCCAGTTCCAGCCGGTCCCCGAATACGACGACAGCAGCAGCAGGAGGTTCGGCGAGGAAAGACGACGGCCCGGGCGTCACATCGCCCGGGCCGGAGTCACCCGCGCCGTAGCGGGTATCCGTCACGATCAGTCCGCCACACGCACCACGATGCGCCGGTTGGGCTCGACGCCTTCGGACTCGCTCTGCACGCCCGGGATCGCGTTGACGACATCGTGCACGCACTTGCGCTCGAACGCCGACATCGGCTCCAGCCGGACCGGGTCACCGTGCTCCTTGACCTTCTCGACCGCGTTGCGGGCGACCGCGGCGAGTTCCTTGCGGCGGGCGGCGCGGTAGCCGCCGATGTCGAGCAGCAGCCGGCTCGGCGATCCGGTGGCCCGGAAGATCGCGAGACGGGTGAGTTCCTGAAGCGCTTCGAGGGTGGCGCCACGCTGGCCAACGAGCGGCTGGAGACGGCCGCCGACGACCTCGACCATCGGCCGGCCCGCGGAGACGAGCTCGTCGATGTCGCCGTCGTAGTCGAGGATGTCCAGCAGCCCCTCGACGTAGTCCGCAGCGATCTCGCTCTGGCGGAACAGGTCGCCGTCCGAGGCGACGCTCTCCGACTTCTTGCCCTCTTCGGCCGGAGCGGCCGATTCGGCGGCGGCCGGCTCGACAGCGGAGGCTGACGAGTCGGCGGAAGGGGGAGTGCTGGTGTCGGTCACGGTCTCATCTCCGTTGTGTTCGGGCCGGACCTAAGTCGGTCCGCTGTTCCCACGCGGTGAAGCGCAGGGAGGTCACTGGAAACCGAGGGGAGCGCTCGGGCACCTGTGAGAGCACCCGAGCCGCGATCATCCCTTGGGTTTGTTCGCCGGTCGGGCGCCCTTCTTGGGATTCACCGGTTTGGCGCCCGGTTTGGGGGCGAGGGCCTTGGTGTCGACGACCGGGCTCACCGGCTCGGTCTCGGTCTTGCGGCTGAAGAGGCCACCGGTACGGGCCGGCTGAACCGGGCTCTTGGGGCCGCCCGAGGTCTTGGTCCCGGCGACGGGGCGGGCGCTGGCGCCACCCTTGTTCGCCATCTGCGGCGGCGGGAACTTACGCAGCACCCACTGCTGCTGGGCCAGGGTGAACAGGTTGTTCGTCACCCAGTAGATGACCACACCGATCGGGAACAGCGCGCCGGAGAAGAGCAGCGTGAACGGGATTCCGTAAAGCATCAGCCGCTGGATCATCAGCTGCTGCGGATCCTCGGCCCAGCCGGTCTTGAGGATCATCTGGCGCTGGGTGAGGAACGTGGTCGCCATCATCACGAGGACCAGGACCGCAGCGAGGATCTTGACGGTGGTGCCGTCGGCGCCGAGCGCGGCCAACTGGTCGGCCGACGACCCGAACTTCGCGCTGATCGGCACATTGAACAGGTGAGCCTGGAAGGCGCTGTTGAACTGCTCCAGCGGCCAGCCGTACAGCTGCTTGTTCTCGTCGGAGAGGCCGGGCTTCAGGTGCTGAAGCACGTGGAAGAGCCCGAAGAAGACCGGAATCTGGAGGAACATCGGAAGGCAGCCCATCAGCGGGTTGGCCTTCTCGACCCGGTACAGCTCCATCATTTCTTTCTGGAGCGTCTCCCGGTCGCCCTTGTGCTTCTCCTGGAGCGCCTTGACCTTGGGCTGGAGCGCCTGCATGGCGCGCTGGCTCTTGATCTGTTTGACGAAGACCGGGAAGAGGATGATCCGCAGAGTCACCACGAGGAAGACGATCGCGAGGATCCAGGCCCAGTTGGTGCCGATCACACGGCCGTCGGGTATGCCGATCGCATCCCACAGGGAATGCCAGCGCAGAAGAATCCACGAGATGGCGTAGTAGATCGGGTCGAGACTCAATCTAATCTCCAGTCACATCGGCAGGGCGGTGACGGATCAGGTCAGGCACCGGGTCATACCCGCCAGGGTGGAAGGGATGGCATCGTAGGAGCCGCCAGATCGCCAGGCCCGTCCCCCGCAGGGCACCGTGCCGCGCCAGGGCTTCCTGGGCGTAGGCACTGCACGAGGGGTAGAACCGACAGCGTGCCGGCAGCGCCGGACTCAAGTATCGACGGTACGCGACGACCAGAGCAGTCAGGAGCCGGGCGGGCAGGCTCATCGTGGCCGCCGTGGTCTACGGGCCGACGCGAGCGCGCTCGCCAGATCAGTGGCGAGAGCAGTGGACGTGGCGCCGGCCGACGGAGGCAGCGCGCGGACAACCACGGTCGCGCCCGCTGGGAGATCGTCGAGGAGCGGCCGGACCAGATGACGTAACCGCCGCTGGACCCGGTTGCGGACCACCGAGTTACCCACCGCTTTGGACACGACAAAGCCGGCGCGCGCCGTGGAGGCGAACGCCGGCTCGTCGATAAGCAGGTGGACGACCAGGGTTTCACGGCCGGCTCGACGGCCACCGCGAATCGCTGCGGCGAAGTCCGCGCTACGCCGCAGTCGTTGCGGTGCGGCCAGCACGACTACCTGGGCATTCCGACCGGACTAGCGATCGGCTCAGGCCGACAGCTCGCCGCGGCCCTTGGCCCGGCGGGCCGACAGGATGGCACGGCCGGCACGGGTGCGCATGCGCAGCCGGAAGCCGTGGGTCTTGGCACGCCGGCGGTTGTTCGGCTGGTAGGTGCGCTTGCTCACGTCAAAACTCCGTCTTCGTACTACGACTCTGGGGGCATCATGCGCTGCAAGACGCCACTTTAGCAGAGCGCGGCGGAGCAACCGCCCAACCCTACGCAGCCCCCTTGACAGGGTCAACCATATCCTGGGTCGGCACGCCGACATGGGCGCGCACCTTCGCCCGACCAGGCCTTTCCACGCCCGAAGTGAATCTTTTCTTAGCTCTGGGCAGGGGATGGCCCGCCCGGCGGTTGTAGTCGACCTCTCACCGCTGTTAGCGTGCGCGGTTGCTGGTCTTACCGGCCGTTCGCAGACCGCGGGGCGGCGGCCAAAACCGGACAAGCAGGTGGATCGTTCGCCACGGTGAGCCTGTTTACCGCCCGCGCCACCACAGGCTCCGGTAAATCTGCCGACCGTCCGGCCGGGAGCGGCCACCGGCACCTCCACGGGTTGTGGATAACCTGTGGATAGCCGGTTGGCGCCGTGCGTGTTCAGCACGTTAACTGTGCTGGGTTCGGGGGAGCCGACAGGCACAGGCGAAAGGCCGGACAAGGCCCACCGGGGGTCGGTGGCGATGGGGGTGGCGCGGCGGTGGCCGATCAGGTCGACCTGGGCACGTTGTGGCGTGACACGTTGGACGAGTTGTCCGACGAGATCGCGTCACGGCAGCAGCGCGCCTATCTCCAGTTCACTCGTCTGCGGGCCATCGTCGAAGACACCGCCCTCCTATCGGTTCCGGACACCTACACCCGCGACATCATCGAGTCCCGGCTGCGCCCGGCGATCACCGAAGCCCTGACGAAACGGCTCAGCCGGCCCATTCAGGTGGCGGTCACCGTACGTCCTCCGGAGGACGGCTCGGGGATGCCCGGGACGGTTTACGGCACGCCCGCCGAGCAGGCCGCGCCGATCGCCGAACCACAGCCGCGGCACTATGCCGAGCCCGGTCCGTACCAGCCTGAGCTGCCTGGATACCCCTCCGGCCCGCAGCGGATGCCCGAGCCGCCGTACCAGCAGGCCGCCTTCGGCCCAGCCGAGCACGCGCCCGAGCCGTACCCGACCGGGTCCGCTCAGCATTCGGCGCCGCAGGCGCCGTACTCGCGTGGGGTGCCGACCGCCCGCGACGGCCAAGAGGCGCTCTTCGCCGACCCGATGCCGCAGCCGATCCCGCAGCCCCCGGTCAACCGGTCGCCGGCGACACGCCCGGCCGAGCAGGAGACGCCGAACGACGCGGTCGCGCACCGGATGGCAGCCGACGCGGCGCAACTGCGCGACAACCGGCGGCACCCGGACGACAGGCCGATGCCCGGCCCGGACCGGCGCGACGAGATGCCCGTGCGTGCCGGCGACAACGGCCCGGGGCGCCCGCCGATCGATCTGCGCGGCCCCGGCACGTCGCCGCGGCCCGGCGGGCAGGACGGCAACCGGCTCAACCCGAAGTACATGTTCGAGACGTTCGTCATCGGCTCGTCCAACCGGTTCGCGCACGCCGCATCGGTGGCCGTCGCCGAGTCACCGGCGAAGGCGTACAACCCGCTCTTCATCTACGGCAGCTCCGGGCTGGGCAAGACCCACCTCCTGCACGCGATCGGGCATTACGCCACCACCCTGGGGCACGCGCGTTCGGTGCGCTACGTGTCGACCGAGGAGTTCACCAACGATTTCATCAACAGCCTGCGTGACGACAAGACGCAGGCGTTCCAGCGCCGCTACCGCGACGTCGACATCCTGCTGATCGACGACATCCAGTTCCTGGAGAATCGCGAGCGGACGCAGGAGGAGTTCTTCCACACGTTCAACACGCTGCACAACGCCAACAAGCAGATCGTGATCAGCTCGGACCGCTCCCCGCGCCAGCTGGCCACCCTCGAAGACCGGATGCGCACCCGCTTCGAGTGGGGCCTGCTCGCCGACATCCAGCCGCCCGACCTGGAGACGCGTATCGCGATCCTCCAGAAGAAAGCCGCGCAGGAGCGGATGTACGCCCCTGACGACGTGCTGGAATTCATCGCGTCGCGGGTGTCCAACTCGATCCGGGAACTCGAGGGCGCCCTGATCCGGGTCACCGCGTTCGCCAGCCTGACCCGCTCTCCGGTGCAGCTCTCCCTGGCCGAGGAGGTGCTACGGGACTTCATGCCCGACGGCGCCGGCCCGGAGATCACCGCCGACCAGATCATGGTCTCCACCGCCGACTACTTCGGCGTCAGCCTGGAAGACCTCCGCGGACACTCCCGCAGCCGGGTCCTGGTCAACGCCCGCCAGGTGGCGATGTACCTCTGCCGCGAACTGACCGACCTCTCGCTGCCGCGCATCGGCCAGGCCTTCGGCGGCCGCGACCACACCACGGTCATGCACGCCGACCGCAAAATCCGGCAACACATGGCAGAACGCCGATCCCTCTACAACCAGATCGCCGAACTGACCAACCGAATCAAACAAAACACCTGATTCGGTACGGCCACCCCTCCCTCAACCGCACCACCCCGCTCGCACCTCGCGTTCTCGGCGGGGCTGCCCGCTACAGCGCACACGCCGCCGCCGGGCTGTTGCCCACAACCGGTCACCCCTCACAAGCCCGGATCCGCCCCGAACGCAACCATCACCCCGCCCAAGATCGCGGTGATGGTGCGCCCAGAGACGGCGTTAATCAGCGCACACGCTGGCCGATCGTGGGCTCTGGTAGTTGCCCCAACAAGGACAGACGCACACAAACAGCCGATCGTGAGCGTTCATCCACGCCCGGACGGCGACCGAAGCACACGCAACTCGAACGTGTGCGCTCGTCACCACTACGGCCATGCGGAGCCTCACCACTATGGCAATGCGGAGTCGGCCGCTCGACGTGCCGGGCTGTGAGAGCACCGGCAGTCTCAGCGGAGGGACCGGTCCCTGGTTCCGCGAGGTGGTTGGGTGAGCCGACGCCTCAGCCCGGCGGTCGCGTTTCGGCCTTGAGTGGGCAAGTGATCGCGCTGACAGCCACGTGAGGTGTGGGAAGGCTCAGCGGCGCGTGCTCGTACCCGATGAGGGGTTGACGTTGCATGCGGCGCCGGATGGCTCGGGAGACCGTGAGCCGACGTATCGGTCGCGGATTTCCACAGGCCTGTGCCGGCTGGGGATCTGAGTACCGAACACACAGGGACGGCTTTCGACGGCTGAGTTGGCGGTTTCGTGGTTTCCCACAGGCGCTCCACGAACAGGTGAATGCGTTCTGACCTGCTAAAACTCGCCGTTCTATGAGTTGTCCACCGGTTCTGCACGGGGTTGTCCACAGGTTATGCCCAGATCATCAGCCGATCGCCGGTATATCGCCGCAGGTCAATGCCTACTTTCAAGGGACCTCAACGGCTGTTTGTCAACGTCGGAACGAGACAGTTTCGTGCCAACGTTGTCCACAGCTGTCCACAGGCATCCACAGCCTGGATCCCCAGACGGTGGAAATCTCTCGACAGCCTCGTCCACAGATGTGCGTAAACCCTGGGGAAATCGATGTGGACAGACACGGAGGGTGACAAATGATCACACAGCCTGTGGAGGACTGTGGATTACCTGTTGAAGGATCTGGGGACGACGAGCCGGTAGCGTTCCTGCGTAATCCACAGCGCAGGGGATAGAACCAGTGGATTACCGGTGGATAGCCTGTGGACGACGGTGGACAACGCTCGCCGCGTCGGGAACTGTGGACACGGAGCCCTAGTTGTACCCGGGTTACCCACATGTGAATCACCGGTGGATAACCCTGTGACCAGGGGAAACTCGGGTTCTCCACACTATGCACAGGCCCTATGAAGACGACTAGTTATCTCTTCTAAGAAAACAAAAACCAATCATCAGCGTTGTGGAAGGTGTGGATCCGCGTCTCGCGGCTCGCAGCGGGCCGACCTTCAAGAAGCACCGAGAAGCAGGGTTGGGGTTCTGCGGTCCTGTCGGTGTAAGAAGGCGGACCGGGGTCGGGCACGCAACGGCGGCACCGGAGCCATAGAGTTCAGTTGGGGTCCATGCCCCCTGTATGAGGACGCATCGCGGAGGACAGCATGAAGTTCCGGGTGGAGCGAGACGCGCTCGCCGACGCCGTGGCGTGGACAGCCAAGAGCCTGCCCAGCCGGCCCTCGGTGCCGGTGCTCGCCGGTGTCCTGCTGCGGGTGACCGACGGTCGCCTACAGGTGTCCGGCTTCGATTACGAGGTCTCCAGCCAGGTGACGGTCGAGGTGCAGGCCGACGCGGACGGCGCGGCCCTGGTCTCCGGCCGCCTGCTCGCCGAGATCACCAAGGCCCTGCCGGGCAAGCCGGTGGACATCGCCGCCGTCGGCGCGCATCTCGAGCTGGTCTGCGGGAGTGCCCGTTTCACCCTGCCCACGATGCCCGTGGAGGACTATCCGACCCTGCCGGATATGCCATCCAGCGCGGGCACGATCGACGCCGCTACGTTCGCCTCAGCGGTTTCCCAGGTAGCGATCGCCGCGGGCCGTGACGAGACGCTGCCGATGATGACCGGTGTGCGCCTGGAGCTGAACGGTTCGAACATCGCGTTGCTGGCGACCGACCGGTACCGCCTGGCGATGCGCGAGATCGAATGGACCCCGGAGGACCCGGAGATCAGCCTGAACGCGCTGGTCCCGGCGAAGACGCTGAACGACACGGCGAAGGCGCTGGGCCCGATCGGTGGTTCGGTGACGCTGGCGCTGGCCCAGGGCAGCGCCGGTGAGGGCATGATCGGTTTCGCCGGTGGCGCCCGCCGCACGACGAGCCGCCTGCTGGACGGTGCGAACTATCCGCCGGTGCGCTCGCTCTTCCCGGCTTCGCACAACGCCGAGGCCCGGGTGGCGGTGTCGTCGCTGGTCGAGGTGGTCCGACGGGTCGCCCTGGTCGCCGAACGGACCACTCCGGTGCTGTTGAGCTTCAGCGAGGACGGTCTGGTGGTCGAGGCCGGCGGCACCGAGGAGGCGCGCGCCAGCGAGGCGATGGAGGCCGAGTTCACCGGTGAGCCGCTGACGATCGGCTTCAACCCGCAGTACCTGATCGATGGTCTGCAGAACCTGGGTGCGCCGACGGCGTTGCTGTCGTTCGTCGATGCGTTCAAGCCCGCTGTGATCTCCCCCGCTGGCGAAAGCGGAGAAATCATCCCGGGTTACCGCTATCTGATCATGCCGATCCGGGTCACTCGCTGATACTGAGCTTGAACCAATCGCTCATCTAGGGAGATCACCATGCAACTCGGCCTGATCGGTCTCGGCCGCATGGGTGGCAACATGCGGGAACGACTCCGTGCAGCGGGGCACGAAGTCGTCGGATACGACCAGAACCTGGAAGTAAGCGACGCAGCAAGCCTGTCCGAGCTGGCCGAGAAGCTGGCCGCGCCGCGGGTCGTCTGGACCATGGTGCCGTCCGGCAAGATCACCGAGGACACGATCAACCAGCTCGCCGAGGTCCTCGAGGCCGGCGACATCATCATCGACGGCGGAAACTCCAAGTTCACCGACGACGCCCCGCGGGCCGAGCGGCTGAAGGTCAAGGGCATCCACTACCTGGACGTCGGCGTCTCCGGCGGCGTGTGGGGCATCAAGAACGGCTACGCCCTGATGGTCGGTGGCGAGGCCGCGCAGGTCGAGCACTGCAAGCCGATCTTCGAGGCGCTCAAGCCGGCCGGTGAGTTCGGGTTCGCGCACGCCGGCACGCACGGCGCCGGTCACTACGCGAAGATGGTGCACAACGGCATTGAGTACGGCTTGATGCACGCGTACGCCGAGGGCTACGAGATCCTCAAGGCGTCGGAGTACATCCACGACGTGCCCGCCGTGATCAAGAGCTGGCGGGAGGGCAGCGTCGTCAAGTCGTGGCTGCTCGACCTGCTGGACCGGGCTCTCGATGAGGACCCGGAGCTGGACGCGCTGAAGGGTTACGCCGACGACACCGGCGAGGGCCGCTGGACCGTCGACGAGGCTGTGCGTCTCGCCGTGCCGGCGCACGTCATCGCGGCGTCGCTGTTCGCGCGTTTCCAGTCCCGCCAGGACGACTCGCCCGCCATGAAGGCCGTCGCCGCGCTGCGCCAGCAGTTCGGTGGACACGCCGTCAAGCGCTGATCCATGCACGTACGCCGGGTCGAGCTCACCGACTTCCGTTCGTATGAGCGGGTGGCGGTCGATCTCGATCCCGGCGTGTCCGTGCTGGTCGGGCAGAACGGCATGGGCAAGACCAACCTGATCGAGGCGCTCGGTTATGTGGCCACTCTGGACAGTCACCGGGTGGCCACCGATGCTCCGCTGGTCCGGGCCGGCGCCGCCTCGGCGGTGATCCGGTGCGCGATCGTCCATGAGGGACGGGAGCTGCTGGTCGAGCTGGAGATCGTGCCGGGCCGGGCGAACCGGGCACGGCTCAACCGGTCGCCGGTGCGCCGGCCGCGGGAGGTGCTCGGCGCGCTGCGGATGGTGCTGTTCGCCCCGGAGGACCTGGAGCTGGTCCGCGGTGACCCGTCGGAGCGCCGCCGTTACCTGGACGATCTGCTGGTGGCCCGGCAGCCGCGGTTCGCCGGGGTGCGGGCCGACTACGACCGGGTGGTGAAGCAGCGCAACGCCCTGCTGCGCAACGCCTACCTGAACCGCAAGGTGGGCGGCACCCGCGGGCAGGACCTGTCGACCCTGGCGGTCTGGGATCACCATCTCGCCGAGCACGGCGCCGAGCTGCTGGCCGGCCGGCTGGAGCTGGCGGCCGCGCTGGCGCCGCACCTGACGAAGGCGTATGACGCGGTCGCGCCGGGCCGGGGCACCGCGGCGATCGCCTACGCGTCCCGGCTGGGCGAGTCGTTGCAGGCGGACCGGCCGGCGCTGGAGGCGGCGATCCTGGAGCGGTTGCAGGAGCGGCGGGTCGCCGAGATCGAGCGGGGCATGACCCTGGTCGGCCCGCATCGGGACGATCTCGCGCTGAGCCTGGGCGACCTGCCGGTGAAGGGCTACGCGAGCCACGGCGAGTGCTGGTCGTTCGCGCTGGCGCTGCGGCTGGCCGCCTACGACCTGCTCCGCTCGGACGGGATCGAGCCGGTGCTGGTGCTCGACGACGTCTTCGCCGAGCTGGACGGGCAGCGCCGGGAACGGCTGGCCGCGCTGGTCTCGGACGCGGCACAGTTGCTGGTGACGTGCGCGGTTCCGGAGGATGTGCCAGCGAGCCTGCGTGGCGCGCGCTTCGACGTCGTGACGGGGGCGGTGAGCCGTGTCTCCTGATGCTGATCGGGATCGGTCGGGTGGTGGCGAGCCACGCCGGCCGGAGGAGCCGCCTCAGCGCCTCACTGACGCTCTCGGGGACCTGTGGGCGGGGTCGGATGAGGATCGGGAGCTCCGGGGCGCCACACGGGCTGCTGAGCGGGTTTCGCCTTCAGCGGGTGGCCGTACTCCGGAAAATGCTTCTCCACAGCCTGTGGAAAACGCGGACCTGGCCGGGCCGGAACTCGCCCGCGCCGTGCTCGACGCGGCTCTGGCGCGGCGCCGTGAAGCGGCGTCGCGGACGCCGAAACGCCGGACCGGGACCGGTCAGGGTAGTGGCCGGCGGCTGCGTGGCTATTCCGGGCCGGGGCCGGATCCGCGTGATCCACAACTGTTCGGCGCGATGCTGGAACGCCTGGTCAAGGCCCGTGGCTGGGAGAAACCGAAGGCCGAGGCCACGGTTTTCGGGGCGTGGGAGAAAGTGGTCGGACCGGACATTGCGGCGCACAGTCGCCCGGTGCGGCTGGAGGGCGGGGTGCTGACCGTCGAGGCGGAGTCGACCGCGTGGGCCACCCAGTTGCGGATGCTCGCCGCGACCCTGCTCCGGAAGATCGCCGGCGAGGTCGGTAACAACGTGGTGACCAGGCTCAACATCCACGGGCCGGCGGCGCCGTCGTGGAGTCGCGGGCCGCGGCGTGTGCAGGGGCGCGGGCCCCGGGACACCTACGGCTGAAACTATTCCGGCCCGGCGTGCGTCTGACCTCGCATGACTCTGTTGCTGCGTCGTCTCCTGGTCCTGCTTCTGCTCGTGCTGGCGCCGCTTCCGGTGGCTGCCCGACCAGCGTGGGCGTGTTCGTGCGCGGACAATTCGGATCCGCTGGGGAATTCCGAGACCGCCTTCGTCGGCGTGGCGGAGGACGTCGACGGCGACATGTTCGGCAACGAGGTCGAGGTGCGGTTCGCCGTCGAGTCGGTGCAGAAGGGCGAAGCCGGCAATTCAGTGACGCTGGTCACCATGAAGGATTCGGCGTCCTGTGGATACGAGTTCGTCGAGGGCGGCCGGTACCGGGTGTTCGAGACCGACGGGCAGACGAACCTGTGCGACGGCAACGAGCTGCTGTCCACCGGGCATGCCACCGGCGGCGGGGACCGTACCCGGATCTTCTGGGGTGGGACGGTCCTGGTGCTGCTTCTCGTCGCCGGCGGGGTGACCTGGCTGGTCCGGAAGTCCTGAGGACCGGCCGGTCAGTAGTCGGCGAAGATCGCGAAGCCGCGTTCGGCGCACCGGCGGTAGAAACCGGCCAGCACGGCCAGCTCGGTGCGCGCGAAGCTCCAGTGCGGGGAGTTGCCGGCGTCGTCGCGTAGCGCGGCGAGCCGCTGGTCCAGCCAGCGCAGCTGCTGCTCGGCGAGCCGGCCCGCGGAGATCGCGGTGCGCAGCACCTCGGTGACGGTGTCGAAGGTGACCAGGTCACCGAACTTCTCGTGCCCTTCGACGAACCGCTCCAGGCCGCCGGCGATCCACGCGCAGCCGTCCGGGTCGATGACCGGGTCCTCGTCCTCGGCGGCGGCCTCGGTGGCGTAGAGCACACCTTCAAGACCGAGAAGAAGATCGATCAGCTCGGTGTACGCGGTAGCGCGCACCGTGCCGGTCTTGGCGATGTGTAGCGCGAGCGCACCGGTGGGCGCCGCGATCTCGGGCCGGTCCGCGATCGCTCCGAAGTCGACGAACTCGGCGGGAGCCACCGGGTCGTAGTACTGGTTGGTCCGCGGCCAGTGCACCGCGACGTTGTCCAGGCCCTTGTCGTGCGCCATTGGGGCCACCCCTCCTCGACCTGCCCTGCGACCACCCGGCCATCTCCGGCCCGCGCGGGCGAGGTTACGACACGGGCGCGGGACGTTGTCGAGCAGTGTCGCAGTGAGTGTGTGTGAGGCACGGCAGGCGCGCCCGACCCACGCAACTGCCGCAGCGTTTGCCATTGCGTGGGTCGGCTGTGCCGTGTAGGGGATTACGTGGGTAGCGCCTCAAATCGCGCTACGGCACTCTCAGGCACCCGGAAGGGGTGCCGGACCCTCGCCGACTCGTTCCGGCGGAGTAGAATCGACAGCGACCGGGAAAACTGTGCTTGACGGCGAAGTTGGCTACTCCGCCGACCCATGTCGTCACGCTATGCGGTTTTTCCAGCCGATCACGATCCGCGGGCCGTCCGCGGCGACCGGCGCGCACGGTTCCACCGGTGGTCCGCTTTTTCCCGCGGTGTCATCTCTGGGCCCCCGTGCGCGCGTGCCGCCGTCGACGAGCCCGCCAACCCCGTTGCGGGGCCTCACGGCCCGGCGCGAGAAAGTGGCCGAGGGTGTCAGAGAATCAGCAGGAATACGGTGCCGGCTCTATCACCGTGCTCGAAGGCCTGGAAGCGGTCCGCAAGCGTCCCGGTATGTACATCGGCTCCACCGGTGAGCGCGGTCTGCACCACCTGGTCTGGGAGGTTGTGGACAACGCGGTCGACGAGGCCCTGGCCGGCTACTGCGACACCATCGACGTGGTCCTGCTGGCCGACGGCGGCGTCTCGGTCACCGACAACGGCCGTGGTTTCCCGGTCGACCTGCACCCGACGCTGAAGAAGCCGGGTGTGGAGGTCGCGCTGACCGTGCTGCATGCGGGTGGCAAGTTCGACGGTCAGGCCTACAAGGTCTCCGGCGGTCTGCACGGTGTCGGCGTGTCCGTGGTGAACGCGCTCTCGACGCGGATGGCCGTCGCCATCCAGAAGGACGGCTTCTGGTGGCGCCAGAAGTACGACTACTCGGTTCCCGGCGAGCTGGTGAAGGGCGAGCCGACCGACAAGCTCGGCTCGACCGTGCAGTTCTGGCCGGACCCGGACATCTTCGAGACCGTCGACTTCGACTACCAGACGATCTACCGCCGGCTTCAGGAGATGGCGTTCCTCAACCGTGCCCTCACCATCAACTACACCGACCAGCGCCCGGACCAGGTCGACGAGAACGGTGAGCACCGCCGGGTCACCTTCATGTACGAGGACGGCATCGCCGACTTCGTGCGGCACCTCAACGCCACGAAGAGCGCCATCCACAAGTCGGTGATCCAGTTCGAGGCCGAGGACAACGACGCCGGCATGGGTGTCGAGGTCGCGATGCAGTGGAACGAGTCGTACGGCGAGTCGGTCTACACCTTCGCCAACCGCATCAACACGCACGAGGGCGGTACTCACGAAGAGGGCTTCCGCGCCGCACTGACGACGATCGTCAACAAGTACGGCATCGAGAAGAAGTTCCTCAAGGGCGACCAGAAACTGTCCGGTGAGGACATTCGTGAGGGCCTGGCCGCGATCATCTCGGTGACCCTGCGCGAGCCGCAGTTCGAGGGCCAGACCAAGACGAAGCTCGGCAACACCGACATGAAGAGCTTCGTGCAGAAGGTGGCGAACGAGCAGCTCGCCGACTGGTTCGACCGGAACCCGGCGGACGCCAAGCTGATCATCACGAAGGCCGACCAGGCGGCCCGCGCCCGGATCGCCGCCCAGCAGGCCCGCAAGCTGGCGCGCCGCAAGTCGCTGCTGGAGTCCGGCTCGATGCCCGGCAAGCTGGCCGACTGCCAGTCCACCGACCCGCGCGAGACCGAGCTGTTCATCGTCGAGGGTGACTCGGCCGGCGGTTCGGCCAAGTCCGGCCGGGAGAGCCGTATCCAGGCGATCCTTCCGATCCGCGGCAAGATCCTCAACGTGGAGAAGGCCCGGATCGACCGGGTGCTGAAGAACAACGAGGTCCAGGCGCTGATCACGGCCATGGGCACCGGCATCCACGACGAGTTCGACATCTCGAAGCTGCGGTATCACAAGATCATCCTGATGGCCGACGCCGACGTCGACGGCCAGCACATCCAGACGCTGCTGCTCACGCTGCTGTTCCGCTTCGTGCGGCCGCTGGTCGAGCACGGTCACGTCTACCTGGCGTCGCCGCCGCTTTACAAGATCAAGTGGAACAAGCGGGGTGACGACGCGCAGTACGCGTACTCCGACCGCGAGCGGGACGGGCTGATCGCGCTGCGCCAGCAGAAGAAGGCGAACGCCAAGCCCGACGACATCCAGCGGTTCAAGGGTCTCGGCGAGATGAACTACGACGAGCTCTGGGACACCACGATGAACCCGGACACCCGGACGCTGCGTCAGGTGACACTCGACGATGCCGCGGTGGCGGACGAGTTGTTCAGCGTGTTGATGGGCGAGGACGTGGAGGCCCGTCGGTCCTTCATCCAGCGCAACGCCAAGGACGTCAGGTTCCTCGACATTTAAGTCCGGGAAGCCGTATCCACAGCGTGTGGCCACTTTCCACAGTGTTATCCACAGCCTTATGCCAGTTTCGGCAGCATTTGCCCGGCATCACCTTGAGTAAGGGTTAAAAGTGACTGACACTCCCGAGCCCTCCGGCGGCGACGAGACCCCGGCCGATATCGGCGGCAGCGTGACGCAGCGCATCGAGCCGGTCGGCCTCGAGGTCGAGATGCAGCGCTCGTACCTCGACTATGCGATGAGCGTGATCGTCGGCCGTGCGCTCCCCGACGTCCGGGACGGCCTCAAGCCGGTGCACCGCAAGATCCTGTACGCGATGTACGACGCCGGCTTCCGTCCGGACCGTGGTTACGTCAAGTGCGCCCGCATCGTCGGCGATGTGATGGGCAACTACCACCCGCACGGCGACTCGTCGATCTACGACGCCCTCGTGCGTATGGGGCAGCGTTGGTCGCTGCGCTACCCGCTGATCGACAGCAACGGCAACTTCGGCTCGCCGGGTAACGACCCGCCCGCGGCGATGCGCTACACCGAGGCGAAGCTGTCCCCGCTGGCGATGGAGATGCTGCGGGACATCGACGAAGACACCGTTGACATGCAGGACAACTACGACGGGCGCACCAAGGAACCGACGATCCTGCCCGCCCGGTTCCCGAACCTGCTGGTCAACGGATCCGAGGGCATCGCGGTCGGGATGGCCACCAAGATCCCGCCGCACAATCTGGGCGAGATCGCCAGTGCCGTCCAGTGGCAGCTCGACCACCCCGAGTCGGACGAGGCGACCGCGCTCGAAGCAATGATCGAGCTCGTCAAGGGTCCGGATTTCCCGACCAAGGGCATGATCGTCGGCCAGTCGGCGATCAACGACGCGTACCGGACCGGCCGTGGGTCGATTCGGATGCGCGCGGTGGTCGAGGTCGAGGAGGACACCCGGGGCCGGCCGTGTCTCGTGGTGACCGAGCTGCCGTACCAGGTGAACCCGGACAACCTCGCCGAGCGCATCGCCGAGCTGGTCAAGGAAGGCAAGCTCACCGGCATCGCCGACATCCGGGACGAGTCGTCCGGCCGTACCGGCATGCGGTTGATCCTGGTCCTGAAGCGCGACGCGGTCGCCAAGGTCGTGCTGAACAATCTCTACAAGCACACCCAGCTGCAGGAGACGTTCGGCGCCAACATGCTGGCGATCGTCGACGGGGTGCCGCGCACGCTCAACCTGGCGCAGTTCATCCGCTACTACGTCGAGCACCAGATCGAGGTCATCCAGCGCCGGACCGCGTACCGGCTGCGCAAGGCCGAGGAGCGGGCGCACATCCTGCGCGGTCTGGCCAAGGCGCTGGACATGCTCGACGAGGTCATCGCCCTGATCCGGCGCTCGCCCACCGTGGAGGACTCGCGTCAGGGCCTGATGCAGTTGCTCGACGTCGACGAGGTCCAGGCGACCGCGATCCTCGACATGCAGCTGCGCCGACTGGCCGCCCTGGAACGGCAGCGGATCATCGACGAGCTGGCGAAGATCGAGATCGAGATCGCCGATCTCAAGGACATCCTCGCCAAGCCGGAACGGCAGCGGGCGATCGTCTCCGAGGAGCTGGCCGAGATCGTCGCCAAGTTCGGCGACGAACGGCGCACCCAGATCATCCCGTTCGACGGCGAGGTCTCCATGGAGGACCTCATCGCCCGGGAAGACGTTGTGGTGACCATCACACGAACCGGTTACGCCAAGCGGACGAAGACCGATCTGTACCGGTCGCAGAAGCGTGGCGGCAAGGGCGTCAGCGGTGCCACGCTGCGGCAGGACGACATCGTGTCGCACTTCTTCGTCATTTCCACACACGATTGGATCCTGTTCTTCACGAACAAGGGCCGGGTCTACCGGGCAAAGGCGTACGAACTGCCCGAAGCGAGCCGTGTGGCCAAGGGACAGCACGTCGCGAACCTGCTCGCCTTCCAGCCCGACGAGCACATCGCGCAGATCATCCAGATCCCGAACTACGAGGTCGCGCCCTACCTTGTGCTCGCCACTAAGAATGGGCTCGTGAAGAAGACCCGCCTGGAGGAATTTGACTCCAACCGCAGCGGTGGCATTATCGCCATCAACCTGCGGGAGGATGACGAATTGGTGGGCGCGGCACTGGCGGCTCCGGAGGACGACCTGCTTCTGGTGTCCAAGAAAGCCCAGGCCATCCGCTTCAACGCGACCGACGAGGCGCTGCGTCCGATGGGCCGCGCCACGTCCGGTGTCATCGGCATGCGCTTCGGTGACAGCGATGAACTTCTGGCCATGGAAGTAGTTCGGCCGGACATGGATGTGTTGGTCGCCACCGATGGTGGGTATGCGAAGCGCACGCCCATCGAGGAGTATCCGGTGCAGGGGCGTGGCGGCAAGGGGGTACTGACCGCCAAGATCACCGAGCGTCGTGGTGGACTTGTCGGCGCTCTGGTGATCAGCCCGGAGGATGAACTGTTTGCCATCACCAGCAATGGTGGTGTCATCCGGACTCCCGTGAAGCCTGTACGGCGCACACGGGATCGGAACACAATGGGGGTCAAGCTGATGGACCTCCCAGAAGGTGTAACCATCGTGGCGCTTGCTCGCAATGCCGACGAGCCTGACGAACAGGACTAGTTGATGCCGGAGACACAGGCGAAGTCGGGGGGCCCCGGGACCTCAGCGACTCCGGACGATGCGGCGAAGAAAGACGCTGCCGCACCGGCTGGTCGCGAGAGCACAGGGCGCGCCTCTGTCCCCGCCGATGCCCCGTCCCCGCCGAAGTTCACCAGGGCGCCGGGCATGGCCCCGCCGCCCGGTGAGCCGGCCGCCGGCAACACCGACGGCGCCGACAACAAGCGGCCAGGCGTGCAGCCACCGGTGAAGGGCTCGGCGTCGGTGCCGGTCGTCACCAAGGGCAAGGGCGCTGCTCCTGGTGCGGTCTCCGGGCGTACCCCGGTGACCGCGCCTGCGCCGGCCCCGGGCAACCCGCAGCGGCCCACCACGACACCGCCGGCGCCGCAAGCGACCCCGCCCGGCGCTGCGAAGCAGCGCACCGGGTCGACGCCTGCCGCCGGTGGCGCGGCAGCGGTCGGAGCAGCGCGTGTCTCCGAGGCCGTGCGATCCGCTCGTTCCACCGTGTCGTCGGCGGCTGCCCGCGGCCCCCGTCGTGCCCGGCTGAACCTGAAGCGGATCGACCCGTGGTCGGTGATGAAGTTCTCGTTCGCCGTGTCGATCGTGCTCTTCATCGTGGTGGTCGTCGCCACGTCGGTGCTCTACCTCGCCCTCGACACGATGGGCGTCTGGAGCTCCGTCAACGGCAACCTCCAGGAGCTGGTCACCGCCAGCGGCGGCACCGAAGGCAGCACCACCAGCGCCTTCCGGATCACCGCCTGGGGTGTCATCGGCACGTCGATGCTGATCGGTGCGGTCAATGTGGTGCTGTTCACCGCACTGGCCACACTGGGCGCGTTCATCTACAACGTTTGCGCCGACCTGGTCGGCGGCATCGAGCTCACGCTGGCCGAACGCGACTGACGAGCCGCTATCGGGTTGCGGGTACCCCCGCTTTGGAGACCCGCAACCCGATGCGGTAACGTTCTGTTCGCAGGTGAGGGGCTATAGCTCAGTCGGTTAGAGCGCAGAGCTGATAACTCTGAGGTCGATGGTTCGATTCCATCTAGCCCCACGAGATGACCAGGTGGCCCTTGTCCGCGGAGTGCGCGGACCGGGGTCACTCGTCATTTTTGCTAGCCTGGGGGCGAGCCCCCAGACCCCGCGTCACGGTGGTTGCGGTGATGGCCATGTGTTGCGGTTACTGCGCCCATGGTGGTTGCGGTGGTGACTGTGTGTTGCGGTTACTGCGGCTGTGGTTGCGGTGGTGACGATGCGTTGCGGGTTACTGCGGCCTCGGTTGCGGTGGGCGTTTCGCTGATGGGTGCGGCAATCTACTGTTGTACGGGGTTAGTCTCGTCTGGCCGGATGCTTGAGGGGTGCAGTTCAGTGTTGAAGAAGCTCCTGATCATTGCCGGTGTCGTCGGTGTGGCGGCTCTGGTGGTCAAGAAGGTCAAGGCCTCCAGCGACGAGCGTGCCCTGTGGCACGAGGCGACCACTGCGCCCGATCTGCGATAACGCGGATCACGGGGCCCTAGCTCAACTGGCAGAGCACCGCCTTTGCAAGGCGGGGGTTAGGGGTTCAAGTCCCCTGGGCTCCACAATCTCTTCAACGCCGTCCGGGTGCCGGGCGGCGTTTTTGTTTGTGCCGTAACCGTTCGTCGGCGGCTTCGGGGGCCGTTCGGTGCCCAGTGGTATTTGGCGGCCCTGAGAGGCGCTGTGGCCGCCTGCAATGCGGGGACGCTGCCCGACCTGTCAGCCCCGCCGGTTCGGCGGCGCGAAGATCCCCTCAGCGGTTCCGCGATACCCGGTCGGCTAATCGTTCACCGGCCGCTCAGGAGAAACCGTTCCGGAGGCCGGACAGGTGCGACGCTTCGACGGCCAAAATACGGAAGTACGGGTGGATGAAGCAGTTTTCGTCCTGAATTTCAAAAGCCGCCATCTCGTGGTTGCGGCCGGCCCATTGACCACGGAAAACCTCGCCAGGGCCGCCCATCGACGGCTCGCCGAACGGCGTCAACCATGACAGGGACGTTACGGACCTTCGATCTTTGATCTACTAGACAGGTGAAACGCCGTTCGGTCCTGCTTCTCCTGCCCCTCACGGCTGCTGCCGGATGTGGCTCACCTGGCGCCGCCGATCCGCGCCCGTCCGCCTCGGAGGTGCTGGACTACACCTGGCCGGATCATCACCCGGGTCTCACGAGCGGGTTCTGCTTCACCATCGTGCGCGGAATCCAGCCGCACCCGCTCCTCGAGCGGATGGGCGGCAAGGAACTGCAACGGGTGGAGTGGCCACGGGTCCTCGGGCCCGGTGACGGCGAGGCAGGCGTGCGGAGCCGGTTCTTCGTCGGCATCATCGGCGTCGGCAAATGGTCGGTCATCGTGGAGGACAACGGCTCCCTCGGTGTCACGCCGAAGATCGCTCAGCCGCTGTCCGCGGGTGATGGTCTGGTGGTCGGATACCGGGGTGGTGGCGGCAAACCGGGGCATCTCATGGTCTTCCGTGACGGAGATCTCGCGCTCGATCTAGACACCTCGGCGCCGGACCGGGCCACCGGCACCAAGGTGGCCGACTACCGGAAAGATCTCCTGGCAGCGGGCCTGTCCGGGCAATCCGCGCCGGCCGACCCGACCGTGGCGGCGCTCACCTTCATCGCCAAGCGGACCGGAATCAAGCTGGTCGAGCCGTGGCTGCAGACCCGGTCGTATCTGCTGGTCAGCGTTCCGCAGGCATAGATGCCAATTTGTCCGTTCCTTGAACGTGCCGGGTTATCCACAGAGGAATGAAGGAAGCCTGCGCGGCACAGTTCATGCGGTTAGCCTGCATGTCGTGGATGAACGAAGACGGGCCGCCGCCGTGATCGTCCGGGACGGCCGTGTGCTGATGGTGCACGAGCGCAGCCGGCGATCCGGTGGCGGAGAGTGGTGGACCCTTCCCGGTGGCGGCCTGCGGCCCGGTGAGACGGCCGAGGAGGCACTGCGGCGCGAGGTCTTCGAGGAGACCGGCCTGGTCGTCAGCGACGCCCGCTACGTGCTCGAGATGCCCTACCCGTCGGGCATGACATCCGTCTTCGCGGTGACGGTGGCGGACGGGGAGCCCCGAGTGGGGCGAGATGACGGCTTCGGCCCCGAGCAACTCGGTGTCGACTGGCTGCCGGTGCCGGAGCTGCCGATCGAGACCAGCGGCGTGCCGGTCCCGCCGTTGATGGTGGTGCTGCCGACGCTTCCCGGTCAGACCGACGGGGTCGAGTCCGCCAGCGGGTCCCTGGCCTCGACGGCAGGCGCGAGTGTCGGGCGCGGCGCCGGCGACGTGACGGCGCGACGGCGTTCCACGACGAAGTAGATGCAGGCGGCGGTGTAACCGGCGGCCAGCAGGGCGCTGACGATGCGGATCGGCAGGGCGAGCAGCGGTGTCGTGGTGGTGGCGACCGCGATGAGCGCCCAGCATCCGAGCAGGATCGTGTTCACCGTGTCGGTCCGGTACCAGACGATCTGCGAGCGGCGTCGGGCCTGGCGCTGGATCTCGACGACGAGAGCATGCGACATCACCAGCGCCAGCAGCCCGAGCAGCAGGACCGCGAAGATCGAGTGATGGCCGCCGGAGACGGCGACCATGGCCGTCGCACCGGCCATCAGCGCGAGACCGCTGACGGTCCCCACGCGCGCTTGTCGACGATCCTCCACAACCCCTGACGGTCGGCATGATCGGGCCGGATCTGAGTGCTTTCCGGTTCTTTCCGTGCTCACCACCGCCGATTTGGCTGCGTCTGGTGCGTTTCGGGATTACTGTCCGGTGGGCACTGTTGTCCCGCGGCCGGATGTGCCGTGATCATCGGCTTGGGTGAGGATGACGGGATGATGGGAAGCCTCCAGACCGAACCCGCCCAGTCCCGCCCGGATCTGCTCGCCCCTCCGGTCGCCAAGGCTCTGGCGGTCTGGCCGCCCGAGGGGCCGATCGACGCCGATCAGGTGCTGGTGGCGCCGATCGATGCGGGGCTGGCGGACACGGCGGCTTTCTGCGAGGCGTACGGCGTGAGCCTCGCCGAGTCCGCCAACTGCGTGATCGTGTCCGGTGGCCGGGGTGGCGTCACCAAGTACGCGGCCTGCATCATCCTGGCCACCACGCGAGCCGACGTGAACGGTGTGGTCCGCCGGCACCTCGACGTGCGCAAGGCCAGCTTCGCGCCGATGGACGAGGCGGTGTCGCTGACCGGGATGGAGTATGGCGGGATCACCCCGATCGGGCTCCCCGCCGACTGGCCGATCCTGGTCGATGCCCGTGTCGTAGCCACGCCGCACGTGATCATCGGATCCGGGGTTCGGCACAGCAAGATCGCCATCGCTGGGCCGGCGCTCGGGGCGCTTCCCGGCGCCGAGGTGATCGACGGCCTCGCCCGGCTCGCACCCATGTGACGGCCGGATTGCCCGGGGCCGATTCGCGCTCGAGGCCCTGTACTCGAGGCCCTGCGCCCGAGGGCCCTGCATCCCTGGCCACGACGTTCCCGGCCCGGGCTTTTCCGCTCCTGGGTTCGTCCCGCATCCTGCGTCTCGGGCTCGGGTTTGTTCCCCGTCCGAGTTCGGTCCTACGTCTTGCGTCCCGCGCGGGTCTCGCGCCCTGCGTCCTGCGCGGGTCTCGCGTCCCGCGTCCCGCGCTTGATTCGTTGCGCGTCCAGGTCGGCCCACTCATGTGACGGTCATCTATGTCGTTTCACGTGAAACGTCATAGACCGGCGTTGGCGCTCTCCCGGCGAGTGATCTCCTCGAACGCCGACAGCAGCGTCGCGGTGTCATGAGCGCCCGGCAGTGCGTACTTGCCGTCGACCACGAAGGTCGGGACGCTACTGATGCCGAGTGCCCGAGCCTCCTCGATGTCGGTGTTGATCGCGGTGGTGCCCGCCTCTGACTTGAGGTGGGCTAGCGCGGCGCCGGCATCGAGCCCGATCGAGCCGGCGACCTCGGCGATTGCCGGCAGGGAACCGATGTCGACACCATCGGCGAAGTGGGCCCGCTGGAGCGCGTCGAGCATGTCGGCCTGCCGATCCTGGATCGCCGCCCAGGCGATCAGCCGGTGCGCGGCGAACGTGTTGGCCGCGATCGCCCGGTCGTAGTCGATCGTCAGGCCTTCGGACGCGGCCATCTCGGTCACCTGGGCAAGCATCTCCTCCACCTGCTCTGGCCCACCGAACTTCGCGGCCATCACCTGCTTGATCGGCAACGGCTCCGGCACCGGCTCGGCGCTCAACTGGAACGCCCGATAGGTGACCGTCACCTCGCCCTCGACGGCCCTCAACGCCTTCTCGAGCCGTGCCTTACCGATGTAGCACCACGGGCAGACGACGTCGGACCAGACCTGGATGTCCACGTCACTCCGCCCCGAGCGGGGCTGCCTGCTCGGCGACCTGCCGTTTGAGGCGGGCCAGGATCGCGGTCCCGCCACGGACCCGAAGCGGGCTGATCGCCTGAGCGAGACCCATTCGAGAATAAAGATCATCTGGTACGGCCAGAACCTCAGCCGCAGACGCGCCCGCCAACCCCTCCGCCAGAATTCCGGCGAACGCGCGCGTGGTCGGCGCCTCGGGTGGGCAGTCGAAGAGCGACACCACAGTGCCGTCCGGCTGCACGATCGCCTTCAGGAAGAACTGCGTCTGGCACTCCGGAACCTGCTCCATGCCCTCGTGGCCGGCCAGCTCCGCCGGCAGCGGAGGCACCGCGTCGGCGAACTCCAGCAGCATCTCGAGCACGACGTCACGGGGCGCGGTCGCGAACTCATCGACGATCTCAGCCAGTTTCGGCGGCATGTCACTCACGGCATCGACCCTACGCGCCGACCACCCGTCCGCTCGCCGTGCGCTGCCTCACGATGGCTAGGGCCAGGCTGTGGTCAGGCCGCCGCTGAGGAGGTCGGTAGCAGGGCGATGTCGCTGAGGCTGAGGATGCCGACCAGTTTGCGATCGGCATCGCAGACCAGCAGGCGGCGCACGCCCCGTTCGCGCATGGCCTGGACCGCCTCCTCGACGGTTGCGCTCTGCTCGATCATCAGCAGCTCGCGGGTGGCGATCGAACCCAGTGTCGTGGTGGCCGGGGACAGCTTCTCGGCTATCGCCCGGACCACGATGTCCCGGTCGGTGACGATGCCGGCCATGGTCGGGCCCTGGGTGACGATTACATCGCCGATGCCCTGATCGCTCATCACCTGAGCGGCCTCGTCGAGTGGGGTGTCCTCGGGAAGGTAGACGACCCGCCGGGTCATCGCGTCCGCGACCAGCCTGACCATTGCTCTGCTCCTCCACCGCCGCTGCATCACGAGGACTACCCGAGCTCCGCCGTGATCACACCGGCCACGTCCACGAGGGGCACTTCCTTTCGATCCTGCGTGCGGCGGTCGCGCACTTCCACGTACCCCTCGGAAAGACGGCGGCCGACCACGACGCACCGGGAGATGCCGATGAGCTCGGCGTCGGTGAATTTGACCCCGGCCGAGACGTTGGGCCGGTCGTCGACGAGGACCCGCAGGCCGGCGCGCGACAGCGTGCCGCCGAGGATGAGGGCCGCCTCGACCTGGCCGTCCTTGCCCGCCGCGACGATGTGCACGTCGGCCGGGGCGATCCCGGCCGGCCAGACCAGGCCGCGCTCGTCGTGGTGCTGCTCGGCGATGGCCGCGACCGCCCGGGACAGGCCGATGCCGTAGCAGCCCATGGTCGGCCGGGAGGGTTTGCCGTCGGGGCCGAGGACGTCGACCTTGAACGCGTCGGTGTAGCGCCGGCCCAGCTGGAAGATGTGCCCGATCTCGATGCCGCGGCGCATCGTGAGGCTGCCGTCGCCGCAGGCCGGGCACGGGTCGCCGGGCCGGACCTCGGCCGCCTCGATGGTGCCGTCGGGTGTGAAGTCGCGCCCGCAGACCACGTCGGTGGCGTGTCTGCCGGGCTCGTTGGCGCCGGTCAGCCAGGCGGTGCCGGGGGCGACGCGCGGATCCGCCAGGTATCGGATCTTGATGTCCTGCGGGCCGATGTAGCCCTTCACCAGGTCGGGATAGGTGTCGAAGCCGTCGAAGAGGACCGCGGTCGCCGGGGCGAGAGCGGCGTTGAGCCGCTTCAGGTCGACCTCGCGGTCGCCGGGCACGCCGATCGCCAGCAGCTCCGGCTCACGGCCGGGATGCTGCACGGTCACCACCACGTTCTTCAGGGTGTCGGCTGCGGTCCAGTCGGTCCGCCCGGCTAGCGCCCGCTCGTTGGCCAGCTCGACGAGCGACGCGATGGTGGGTGTACCGGGGGTGTCGTGCACGGCCGACGGGGGTGCGGTCACCTCGCGAACGGGCGGCGCCGGAGTGGTCACGGCCTCGGTGTTGGCGGCGTAGTCACAGGCGGTGCAGCCGACGTAGGTGTCCTCGCCGACCTCGGCCGAGGCCAGGAACTCCTCGGACGCCGAGCCGCCCATCGCGCCCGACATTGCCGAGACGATCGTGTGCTTCAGCCCGAGCCGGGTGAAGATCCGCTGGTAGGCGGCACGCATCCGGTCGTAGGCCTCGGCCAGACCGGCGTCGGTGAGGTCGAAGGAGTAGGCGTCCTTCATCAGGAACTCGCGGCCGCGTAGCAGCCCGCCCCGGGGCCGGGCCTCGTCACGGAACTTGGTCTGGATCTGGAAGAGGATCAGCGGAAAGTCCCGATAGGACCCGGTCATGTCCTGGACGAGAAGGGTGACCATCTCCTCGTGGGTGGGCGCCAGCAGGTGATCGGCGCCCCGCCGGTCCTTGAGGGTGAAGATGTCGTCGCCATACTCGGTCCAGCGGCCGCTCGTCTCATAGGGCTCGCGCGGCAGCAGCGCGGGGAACGAGATCTCCTGCCCACCGGCCGCGAACATCTCCTCCTGGACGACCGCCACGATCCGGTCCAGGACCAGCTTGCCGAGCGGCAGCCAGGTGTAGCCGCCCGGAGCGGCGCGACGGACGAACCCGGCGCGCACGAGGAGGCGGTGACTCGGCACCTCCGCGTCCGCCGGCTCCTCGCGCAGGGTCTTGAGCAGCAAGGTGGACATCCGAAGCAACATGGAAACCGAGCTTAGGGACAGCCGGCGGGCAGGACATCCGGTTATCTCCCTGAACAGGCGCTAGCGTGACAGGCATGTCCGTTCCGAACGATCCGGCGCAGGCGCTTCAGGCGTACGCGCACCCTGACAAACTGGTCACCACCGAGTGGCTCGCCGCGAATCTGGACACCCCCGGCCTGGTCGTCGTCGAGTCGGACGAGGACGTGTTGCTCTACGACACCGGCCACATCCCCGGGGCCGTCAAGGTCGACTGGCACCTGGAGCTGAACGACCAGGTCACCCGGGACTACCTCGACCCGGCGACGTTCGCGGAGCTGTGCGCCGCCAAGGGCATCGGCCGCGACGACACGATCGTGTTCTACGGCGACAACTTCAACTGGTGGGCGGCGTACGCGCTGTGGGTCTTCAGCCTCTTCGGCCACCGCGACGTGCGGCTGCTCGACGGCGGCCGGCAGAAGTGGGCGGCCGAGGGGCGCACCCTGACCAGGGACAAGACGGTCCGCCCGGCGGCCGACTACCCGGCGCCGGTCCGCAACGACGCCGAGATCCGTGCCTTCCGCGACCAGGTGATGGGCCACATCTCCAGCGGCCGGCCGCTGGTCGACGTCCGGTCCCCGCAGGAGTACACGGGTGAGCTGACCCACATGGCGGCTTATCCACAGGAGGGCGCGCTGCGTGGCGGGCACATCCCGGGCGCGGTGAGCAAGCCGTGGAAGTCGGCGGCCAACGACGACGGCTCGTTCAAACCGCACGACGAGCTGATCAAGATCTACCGCGACGAGCTGGGCCTGGAGTCGGCGGACGACATCATCGCCTACTGCCGGATCGGCGAGCGGTCCAGCCACACCTGGTTCGTGCTGCACCACCTGCTCGGTTATCCACAGGTCCGCAACTACGACGGTTCCTGGACCGAATGGGGCAATCTGGTCCGTGCCCCGATCGCGAAGGGGTCGGAGCCCGGCGGGCTCAGCTGACCGTCGTTCTGAGCACGGCGCCGCCTTCCACAGGCGGCGCCGTTTTTCGTGAACCGAATCCGGGGCCGTCGGCGATAGTCCAGATGTGCGACGGAGAAGACAGCGACCGATACCCCCGGTCAGCGAGCAGAGCAGCGACGCCGAGCTGCTGCGGGCCGTCGCCGCCGGACAGACGGCGGCGCTGCGTCTGCTGCATCACCGGCATGCCGGCTGGCTTCGCGCCCGGCTGCGCCGGCGATGCGCCGACCCCGATGTGGTCGACGCGGCGATCCAGGACACGTTCGTCGCGGTCTGGAAAGACGCCCATCGGTATGAGGAGACGTCCGCCGACGCTGCGGCCTGGCTCTGGACCATCGCTGTCCGGCGGCTGCTCTCCACATTGCGCGGGCCGGCCCATCGCTGGCTGAGCGGCCCCGCCGACGAGCTGCCAGATGTCGCCACCACCCCGTCCGCCGAGGAGCTGGTGCTGCTCGGCGTCGAGCACGGCGCTCTGGGCCCGGCCCTCGACCGGCTCTCCCCCGAGCTGCGCCGGCTGATCGAGGCGACCGCGCTCGACGGGCTCTCCGTCCGTGAGGCGGCGAAACTGCTCGGCATCCCCGAGGGCACCGCGAAAACCCGCCTCATGCGCGCCCGGACCAGGCTGAGGGAGCTGCTCACATGACCACCGACTGGCATCTCGACCCAGGCCTGATCGAGCAGTATGAGACCGGCGCTCTCGAGCCCAGCCGGATCATGGCGGTGGAGGCGCACCTGCTGGCCTGCGCCGACTGCCGGGCCCGCATCCCGGCCGACGACGCCTGGCTGACCGACAACTGGTCGGCAGTCTACGACGACATCCATGCGCCCCGGCTCGGCCCGCTCCAGCGGCTCCTGACCCGGGCCGGCCTGCCCGAGCACAGGTTGCGCCTGCTCACCGCCACACCCGCGCTGCGCTGGTCGTGGTTGCTGGCGACGGCGGCCGTGCTGATGCTCGCGGTGGCCGCGGCCCGGCTCGGCGCCGACGGCAGCCTGCTGGTCGGCCAGGCGTTCCTGGTGCTGGCCCCGATCCTCCCGGTGATCGCGGTCTCCGGGGCCTACGGTCCACCCGCCGACCCGATGCACGAGATCACCGGCACGACTCCCGCCGCCGGGCCGGCGCTGGTGCTGTGGCGTGCCGTCTCGGTGATCGGGGTCGCCGTCCTGATGTCCACCGTCGCGGCCGTCCTGCTGCCCGGCCCGGGGTGGTATTCGGTGGCCTGGCTGCTGCCCGCTCTGCTGCTCTGCACCGGGACTCTGGCGCTGGCCACCGTCCTGTCGTTGCCGGTCGCCGCCGGTGTCCTCGGCGGGCTCTGGCTCGCCGGGGTGCTCGCCGCCACCGGCACGAGCGACGACCTGGCGGTGGCGGCGATGTTCGGTCCGACCGCCCAGCTCGCCTACCTGCTGTCCGCGGCGCTGGCCGCCGCAGTCCTCATCCAGCGGCGACGCCGCTTCGACCTCGGGGAGAGCCGATGACCGCCGTTGCTGTTCAGGGCCTTGCCAAGCACTACGGTGCGACCACCGCGCTCGACTCGGTCGACCTGGAGATCACGGTCGGGGTGACCGGCCTGCTCGGACCGAACGGCGCCGGCAAGAGCACCCTGCTGCGGTGCCTGGCCACGGCACTGGCCCCGGATGCCGGGACGATTCGGGTGGGCGGGCTCGACCCATCGGTGGCCGCGCAGCGGACCGAGGTGCGACGGCGGATCGGCTACCTCCCCCAGAATCCCGGTCTGTATCCGAACTTCACGGCGTATGACCTGCTCGACTACGTCGCGGTTCTGAAGGAGATCACCGACACCCGGCAGCGCCGGGCCGAGGTGCGCCGCGTGCTCGACGAGGTCGAGCTCACCGATCGGGCCAAGACCAAGGTCCGCAGACTGTCCGGCGGCATGCGCCAGAGACTCGGTCTGGCCCAGGCGCTGCTCGGCGATCCGGAGCTGGTGATCCTGGACGAGCCGACCGTCGGCCTCGACCCCGAGCAGCGGATGCTGTTCCGGGCGCTGATCTCCCGGCTCGGCGAGCGGCGGACCGTGCTGCTCTCCACCCATCAGACCGAGGACGTGGGCGCCCTGTGCGAGCGGGTCGTGGTGATGAGCGGCGGCCGGGTGGTCTTCGAGGGCAGCCCGCGTGAGCTGGCCGGCGTTGCCGAGGGGCAGGTGTGGCTCTCCGAGCAGCCGCCGGTGGGCAACGCGGCGTATTGGCGCAACGCGGACGGCCTCTACCGGACGATCGGGCGGCAACCGGACGGCGCCGAGCCGGCCAGGCCGTCCATCGAGGACGGATATCTGCTGCTCCTCGGCAACGCGGTCGCGGCCGGGGTGACCCGATGACCGTCACGATGGAGCGCTCTGTCCATACGTCGCCGACCCCGCGCGCGGCCACCGTGGCGCTGGCCCGGGCGGAGGCGCGACGGCTGTGGCACAGCCCGTTCTACTGGGGTGGGGCACTCCTGTCGACGGCACTAGGCGTCGCCTGGGCCTGGACCAGGATGCCGACGTGGGCCACCTTCGCCGAGAACTCCGGGATGAGCTCCCTGGTGCTGGCCATGGGCCTGCTGCTGGCCACCCACCTGGCCACCGGCCGGGACCGGCGGGCCGGCGCCGAGGAGAGCACCCGGACCATGCCCGCCGGCCCGGCCCGCCGAGGGCTCGCGATGCTGGTGTCGGCGCCGATCGCGGTGCTCACCGGCGCGGCGGTCCACGTCGGGTCGCTGCTCCTGCTGCTGCCGGCCTGGCCGGTCGGTGAGTTCGATCCCTGGGCGGCGGCGGTGGTCCTGGTGATCCCGCCGATCGGCGCGGTCATCGGTCTCCTGGTCGGACGGGTCCTTCCGAGCCCGGCGGCCGGGCCGCTCACCGGTGTCGCGCTGTGTGCGCTGCTGATCGCCCTGCTGGCGCTGCCCAGCTATCCACAGAATTACGCTTCGGCGCTCTGGCCGGTTCCGGAGCCGGCCTGGGAGATCGGGGCGCCCCGGCCGACCGGGTGGCACCTGCTCTACCTGGTCGGTGTGCTGATCGCGCTGGTTGCGGCGGTCACCTGGCGGCCCTGGCCGAAGACGTCGGTGATGGTGCTGGTCGCGGCTGTGGCGTGTGCCGGTGTGTCGGTGGAGCGCGAGACCGCGGAGAGCCCGGCGATCATCAGCATCGACCTGGTCAACGAGTACACCGGGCCGGCCGTGCTCTCCTGCCAGACGCATCAGCGGGTCCGCTACTGCGCGTTGCCGCACTTCGAGGGCTGGATCAAGAACTGGCGGCAGGCGGTGGAGCCGGTCGAGGCGCACCTGCCGGCCACCGCCCAGCGGCCGACGGTGCGGCAGATCGGCAGCTCCTACGACCTCAAGCCGATGACATCCGGTGTTCCCGAGGTCGTCACGTCCGAGTCGTGGGGCCGGGTCGGGGGCTGGGCGGCGGATTCACGGATGCGGCTGGCCGGCGACTACGTGGGGGCGTCGGTCGGGCTGTACACCGGCATGTTGCCGGATCCCTACTGCGATGCCGCCGGCCAGCACCGTACGGTCGCCGGGTTGTGGCTGCTCGCCCAAGGCCTGCCGGACGGTGTCGCGCGGGTGCGCAGCGGTGAGCTCCGGATGCCCCGGGTGCGGTATGGCCAAGCCGAGCTGGATGCGGCCGTGAGCCTGCTGGATCGGCCGTATGCCGAGGTCGCCGACCATCTGGCGCGGCATTGGGCGGAGCTGCGTGACCCCTCGTCGACAGCCCTTGCCGGGCTCGGCGTGACCCTCACTCCGCCCGCGATCCCGGCGGCCGAGTCCCAGGGCGAGCCACGTGCCGAAGGCGGCGTCTGCCGATGACGGTCAGGTTGCTGATTCCGCATCTGCTGCGGGCGGTGCCGTGGTGGCCCCTCGGTGCGGCGGCCCTCCTGGCGGTGCTGGTGCAGGTGTCGGCGCTGGCTGAGAAGCCGCTGGGCTGGGCGGTGCTGGCCGGATTGTGGGTGGCGGCCGGGGCGCTCGGGGCGGGGGCGGGGTTCGCGCTTCCCGATCCGATGGGGTCCACGGTGATCACGCCGGTGCCCCGATGGGTGCGGCAGTGGCTCCGGGCGGGGCTGGTGCTGTTGCCCGCGGTGCTCGTGTGGGTGCTGATCTACGTGGGGGTTCAGGCGGCCGTCGCACCGGAGATCACATGGCCCGCCGGGTTCGTGATCCTTCAGGCGGCCGTGTGTGGGTTGGTGCCGGTGGCGGGCGCGGCGGTCGGGGCGCGCTGTCGGGACACGACGACCGGGGCCCTCGCCGGGCCGGGCGTGCAGGGCGTGCTGCTGGTCGGGAGCCTGTTCTTCACCGAGAAGGCGTCGCCGTGGTCGATGCCCGGCCCGGACGGCTGGACCGTGGCCCAGCAGGCGTGGCCGGTCGGCCTGGCCCTGGTGTCGGTCACGCTCGTGCTGGCCAACCGCGAATCAACGAGCCCGGCCACCGACTGACGGCGGTCGGAAGCAGCCGGCATCAGGAAACGGGCTGCGGAGGGGAGCGGTCGGCGTCGAGAAGCGGACAGCGGTCGGGAGCGGTCGGCCTCGCGAAGCGGACAGCGGTCGGGAGCGGTCGGCCTCGCGAAGCGGACAGCGGTCGAGAGCGGTCGGCCTCGGGAAGCGGACAGCGGTCGGCAGCGGTCGGCCTCGGGAATCGGACGGTGGCGGGAGCGGGTGACGAGTGGAAGCGGCGGCTCACCGAGTGATATCGGTCGGATTTTGTCGGCGGTAACCGGTACCGTGCCGCGCGTGAGCAACACGTTCCAGGTCGACCTACGGGGCATTGTCGATCTGCTCAGCCACCACCTCTACGCGAGCCCCCGCGTCTACGTCCGTGAGCTGCTGCAGAACGCCGTCGACGCGATCACCGCGGTCGGTCCCGAGCATTCCGGCGTGATCTCCGTCGTCTCCTCCGACAGCACCGGCGACGGCACGCTGCGGATCGACGACAACGGCATCGGCCTGACCGAGGCGCAGGTCCACGAGTTGCTCGCCACCATCGGGCGCAGCTCGAAACGTGACGAGCTGGGGTTCGCCCGGCACGAGTTCCTCGGCCAGTTCGGCATCGGCCTGCTCTCCTGCTTCCTGGTGGCTGACGAGATCCGGGTGCACACCCGCCGCGAGGGCGCCGCCCCGGTTCTCTGGACCGGTTTCTCGGACGGGCGTTACGCGGTCCGCCCCGGCGACGAGCGCGAGCCGGGCACCACGGTCACCCTGCTGCCCCGGCGCGGCGCCGAGCACTACCTGACCGGCGAGACGGTGACCGACCTGGCGCGGACGTATGGTTCGTTGCTGCCGGTCACGGTGTCGGTCGACGGCCGCAAGGTCACCACCGGCACGGTGCCGTGGGAGCTGCCCACCGAGTCCCGGATGAGCTATGCCGAGCGGACTCTCGGGTTCCGCCCGTTCGACGTCATCGAGCTGAACGTGCCCGCCGCAGGCCTGACCGGTGCCGCGTTCGTGCTGCCCACCCCGGTGAACCCGGCGAGCCGTGGCGGCCACCGGGTCTACCTGAAGCGGATGCTGCTGTCCGAGAGCGTCGAGGGCCTGCTGCCCGAGTGGGCGTTCTTCGCACGTTGCGTCGTGGACAGCACCGAGCTGCGGCCGACCGCGAGTCGTGAGGCGCTCTACGACGACGGCATGCTGGCCGAGACCAGGGAGGCGATCGCCGACCAGCTTCGGGGCTGGCTGGTGCGGTTGTCGGCGACCGACCCGCGCCGGCTCGGCGAGTTCCTGAGCATCCACCATCTCGGTGTGAAAGCGCTGGCCCTGCACGACGACGAGATGTTGCGCCTGGTCGAGCAGTGGTACCCGATGCAGACCAACATGGGCGAGGTCACCCTGGCCGAGTTCCGGTCCCGGCACGGCGTGCTGCGTTACGCGGCGACCGCCGACGAGTTCCGGCAGCTCGCGGGGGTCGCAGCGGCGCAGGACCTGGGCCTGATCAACGGCGGTTACGTCTACGACGCCGAGCTGATCCAGCGGCTGGCGGCGCTCGACCCGGAGGTGCGGGCGGAACGGCTGGACCCGACCGACCTGACCACCCGGTTCACCACTGTGGACGCCGAGGCCGAGTTGCAGATGCGCCCGTTCCTGGCGGCGGCGCAGCGCCGGCTGGACCGGCTCGGCTGTGAGGTCGTGGTGCGCGCGTTCGACCCGGTGACGACGCCGGCGCTCTACCTGGTCAGCCGGGCCGCGGCGTTCCACGACGAGTTCACGTCGAGCCGCGACCGGGCCGACGACCTGTGGGGCGGGGTGCTGGACGCGCTGTCCCGGACGGTTCCCACCGATCGGCCGCAGCTGGTGCTCAACCACCGAAACCCGCTGGTCCGGCGGGTGGCCGCGCTCGGCGACGCCGAGTTGTCCGGCCTCGCGGTCGAGTCGTTGTACGGCCAGGCGCTGCTCCTCGGCCACCACCCGATCCGCCCGTCCGACGCGGCCCTGCTGACGACGTCGTTCCTGGGCCTGCTGGACAGGGCAGTCCCCGGTGAGGAGACCCGATGAAGACCGCTCAGGAGCTCTGGGATCTGCTCGGCGAGGCGCAGCAGCTGCCCTACGGTTCGGCCCAGATCGCCCTGGTCGACCAAGTGCTCCGGCACGTGGACACGACGGATGACGCGTCGCTGAAGTTCTCGGCGCGGCTGTTCGCGACGACCGCCTACATCTACGGCGGCGAGCCGGTGCGGGCATTCCCCACCTTCTCGTGGTGTGTGTCCGATTTCGACGGTAACCCAAGCCCGTACCACGAGCGCTGGATGCACAACCTGCTCTGGCTCTTCAAGAACATGGTCCATTCGATGACCAGGTTCCCGGAGCTGCCGCTGGAGCGGACCTACGCCGTGCTTGACGACATGGAGCGGCGTTACCGGGAGAGCGGTCACGGCCTGCAGCCGGTCTACAAGCACCGCTACCTGGTGGCCCAGCATGTCGGCCTGATCCCGGAGGCGGAGGAGTGGTTCCGCAAGTGGCAGGCGGCGCCGCGCAACCAACTGTCGGACTGTGCCGGTTGTGACCCGACGAGCCTGGTCAGCCACCTTGCCGGGGAGGGCCGTTTCGAGGAGGCCGTGGAACTGGCGACCCCGGTGCTGGCCGGTGACCTGTCCTGCACCGAGCAGCCGCAGAGCATCCTGAGCGAGCTGATGGTGGTGTACCTGAAGACCGGCCGCCTGGACGAGGCCGCGGACGCACACCGGCGTTCCTACCTGGTCGAGCGCAACAATCTGGCCGACCTGTGGGGCATCGGCGATCACATCGAGTTCTGCGCGCGGACCGGTAACGAGCACCGTGGCCTGGAGATTCTCCAGCGCCACATCGACTGGCTGGACCGGGCGCCGTCACCTGCCGCGGCGATGAGTTTCGCGGCGAGCGCGGTGCTGCTGCTGCGCCGGATCACTGCGATCGGGCATGGTGACTCCCCGGTCCGGCGGGCCGGCCGGCCGGACTCGACCGCCGCTGAGCTGGCCGTCGAGCTGGAGACGTTCGTGACCGGGCTGGCCGCTCGGTTCGACGCCCGTAACGGCACCGGCCACCAGAGTGACGTGGTCCGGCGGACGATGTCGGCCGAGCCGTATGGCGTCGTTGTGGCGTTGTCTCCGACGGCACGGCCGGTGGCAGTCCCGGCGGGCCGGCCGCCGGCGCCCCCGGAGCCGGAGACGGTACAGGTCAGTGACACCGCGACTGCGGACGAGCTGATCGACCTGGCGGAGAGCTACTACCGGGACGATCGGAGTGACGCGCTGCGGGCGGTTCTGGCGGCCTACGACGGCCGGTTCGAGGACCCGGAGGATCCGGCGCAGGCCGGACGCCTGTCGACACTGCACGGGTATGTGCTTCCGGACGAGGCGGTCGAGGAGACTGCGGCGGCCTGGGAACGGGCGGCCGAGCTGTTCACCACGGCCGGTGACACTGCGCGGGCGAGTGCGGTGCGTGCCCGGCTGGCGTTGTTCCGGAGTCGTGACGGCGAGCCGACCGCCGAGTCGTTGTCGACGATCGAGGCCGACGTGGCGGTCCAGGAGGAGCACGGTGACACCGGGAGCCGGGCCAGCGCGCTGATCCGGTTGGCACATGTCTACCGGCTGCTGGACCGTTCCGATGATGCGAACGAAGTCGGCGACCGTGCCGACCGGCTCGCGGCGGAGACGGGGGAGCCGCGGCGTCTGGCCTATCACGCGATGACCCGGGCACAGAACCGGGCGATGGCGGGCCGGGGCGAGGAGGCGGTCGAGGCGGCCCGGGCGGCGTGGGTGTTCTACCGCGAGCACGGTCCGGCCTCGGAGGCTGCCGCGGCCGGGATGGTGCTGGGCCAGCTCACTGAGGATCCGGAGGAGGCGGTCACCGCGTTGGGCGTACCGCTGGATTTCGGTTTGGCGGGCGCGCAGTTGCCGGCCCGGGTGAACCGGGGCCGGGCGCTGATGCGGCTGGACCGGGCGGCGGAGGCGGTCGCCGACTTCGTCGAGGCTGTGGCTCTCTGCGCGGAGGGCGGTCAGGTCGAGGGCGGCCTGTTCGCCCGGCAGGAGCTGGCGCAGGCCTACCACCAGGCGGATCGCCCGGTGGAGGCGGCCGAGGTGGCCGAGGAGGCGCTGCTCGGTTTTGAGCAGCTCGGCTTCGGGGAGCCGGCCGCGGACACTCGTTTCCTGCTGGCGGCGGTCTACCGGGAGCTGCAGGACAACGATCGGGCGCTGGCGATCTACCGGGATCTGATCGAGAACCTGGAGGGCAATCCGGCGGGCCGGGGTCAGGTCGGTGAGCAGGCCGGTCAGTTGCTCTACGACATCGACCGGGACAGTGAGGCGGCGCTGACCTTCCGGGCCGCGGCCGAGTCGCTGCGTGAGGCCGGCGACCTGGCCGGCGAGTTGCGGGTGCTGCGCCGCCGGTTGATGGCGCTCAACTACGCCGACGAGGTGCCTGAGGCGGAGACGGTCATCGAGTTGGCCGCCAGGCGTTACGCCGAGTTGCCGGACGAGTTGGCCGCCGAACCGGGTGTGATCTGGGGCCGGTCGGTCTTCGCCTTCGAGATCGGGAACCTGCTGATGCGCCGCGGCCGCTATGCGGAGGCCCTGCCCCACCTGTACGGTGCGCCGGAACGGCTTCGTGGGATCGGCGCGATCGACGACGCCGACCGGGTGGAGGGCATGCTCGCCGAGGCGCTGTTGCGGTCGGGTTCGCCGAAGGAGGCGGAGCGGATTCTGGGCGCCCTGCTGAAGCGGATGCGTCCGGACGCACCGACGCGTGAGCTGGCGAGTGAGCTTTACGACGAGGTCATAAATCGGCTGAACGACCGTTAAGCATGGCCTTGACGACGGGTTACAGTTGCGAGGTGACGACGGTAGATCAGCGGCACCGGACCACCCCGCCGGCGCCGAGGCGGCGGTCGCGCCGCGACGAGATTCTGGAAATCGCCGTGGGGCTGTTCGCCTCCCGCGGCTATCACGGCGTGTCGATGGACGACATCGGCTCGGCCGCCGGCGTCACCGGCCCAGCGCTCTATCACCACTTCGCCGGCAAGGAGGCGATGCTGGTCGCGGCGCTGATCCCGGTCAGCGAGGGCCTGCTGGCGGGTGGCAAGGAGCGGGTCGCCAGGCATCCGGAGGACGCGAAGGCGGCGCTGGCCGACCTGATCGACTTCCATGTCGACTTCGCGCTGGCCAACCCCGCGGTGATCGCGCTGCACCTGCACGAGCTGGACCGGCTGCCGGAGGATCCGCGCCGGCAGATCCGGCGGCTTCAGCGGCTCTATGTCGAGGAGTGGGTGACCGTGTTGTCCCGGGTGCGCCCGGAGCTGCCCGCGCCGGAGGCCCGGGTGCTGGCGCATGCCGCGTTCGGTTTGATGAACTCGACGCCGTTCCTGGGTGGTGAGGTCGACCGGGTGCGCCGGGCCGCCCTGTTGCGGGAGGCCACGATTCATGCTCTGATCGGGCACTGATAAGCCCACAAAACTAAACAATGGGGTAAAGCGCCCACAAGGCAGGCTGACCCCACGGAGAGAGCACTCATGATCGAGTCCCTGCTCATCGCCAACCGCGGCGAGATCGCCCGGCGGATCATCCGTACCGCCAAGCGTCTCGGCGTCCGCACCATCGCCGTCCACTCCGATGTGGACGCTGACCTGCCGTTCGTTCTGGAAGCGGACGAGGCGGTGTGCATCGGCCCGGCCAATCCGGCCCAGAGCTACCGCAACACCGAGGCGATCCTCGCGGCCGCCAAGGCGACGGGTGCCCAGGCAGTGCACCCCGGTTATGGCTTCCTGAGTGAAAATGCCGACTTCGCCCGTACCGTCGAAGCAAATGGCCTGGTGTGGGTCGGACCCGCCGCCGATGCGATCACCGCGATGGGCGACAAGATCAATGCTCGGAATCTGATGGCCGCCGCAGGCGTGCCGGTCGCGCCCGGATCGCCGGATCCGGCCGGCAGCGTCGAGGCCGCCCGGAAGGCGGCCGAGGAGATCGGCTTCCCGGTGATGGTGAAGGCCGCTGCGGGCGGCGGCGGGATGGGCATGGCCGTCGCCGAGACCGACGAGCAGTTGATCAAGGAGTACGAGAAGGTCCGCACCTTCGCCGAGCGGATGTTCGGCAGCGGCGACGTGCTGATCGAGCGCTACTTTCCCCGGGTGCGGCACGTGGAGGTGCAGATCCTCGGCCTGGCCGACGGCCGGGTGATCGCCCTCTCCGAGCGGGAGTGTTCGGTGCAACGCCGCAATCAGAAGCTGGTCGAGGAGGCCCCGTCCCCGGCGGTGAGCCCTGAGCTGCGTGAGCGGATGAAGGCCGCGGCCGTCAAAGCCGGCGAAGCGGTCAACTATCGCAATGCGGGCACAGTGGAGTGTCTGCTCGATCCGGCCACCGGCGAGTTCTTCTTCCTGGAGATGAACACGCGCCTTCAGGTCGAGCACCCGATCACCGAGCTGATCCACGGCATCGACCTGGTCGAGATGCAGTTGCGGATCGCGTCCGGCGAGGCGGTCACTCTCGAGGAGGGACAGAACGGTCACGCGATCGAGCTCCGCGTCAACGCCGAAGACCCGAAACGCTTCTTCCCCGGCCCCGGCAAGATCACCACGTGGGTCGAGCCGGCGGGCGACGGGACACGGGTCGACTCCGGCTACACCGACGGCAACACGGTCAGCCAGAACTACGACTCGCTCATGGCGAAACTGATCGTTTTCGGTACCGACCGGGACGACGCGATCTCCAAGGCGCGGGCTGCGGTGGCCGGCTTCGAGATCGCCGGCCCCAAGAACAACCTGCCGTTCGTCGCCGAACTGCTGGAGAACCCGGAGTTCCTGTCCGGCGACTACGACACCGGCATTGTCGGGAGGATGCGATGACGACCACGGTCTCGATCCGCGAGGTCGGCCCCCGCGACGGCCTCCAGAACGAGGATCCGGTGCCGGCCGAGGCGAAGATTCAGCTGCTGGACGCACTGAGCCGGACCGGTGTGGGCCGGATCGAGGCGGTGTCGTTCGTCCATCCGAAGGCGATCCCGCAGATGGCCGACGCCGACGAGGTCTGGGCGAAGGCCTGGCGCAACCCGGACGTGCGCTACTCGGCGCTGATCCCCAACACCCGCGGCGCCCAGCGTGCGCTGGCCGCCGGGTTCCGGGAGATCGAGGTGGTGGTGTCGGCGAGTGACACCCACAACCGGCGCAATCTGAATCGGTCAACCGCCGAGTCGCTGGACGACATCGCCCAGCTGATCCCGCTGGTGCACGAGGCCGGCGCGACGCTCGAGGTGATCGTCGCGACCAGTTTCGGCTGCCCCTTCGAGGGCGACATCGACCCGGACCGGGTGGCCGGCATCGTGGCCCGGGTCCGCGCCGACGGTGCGGACCGTATCGCCTTCGGCGACACCACGGGCATGGGCACTCCGCGGCGGGTCCGCGATCTTCTCACCGCGGTGCGGCCCGACCTGCTCCACTTCCACAACACCAGGGGTACGGGACTCGCGAACATCCTGACCGCCCTGGACCTGGGCGTGACCGAGTTCGACGCGAGCGTGGGCGGGCTGGGCGGCTGTCCCTACGCCCCGGGCGCCTCCGGCAACGTGGCCACCGAGGAGGTCGTCCACATGCTGCACGACATGGGCATCGACACCGGAATCGACCTGGACGCTCTGCTCGAAGCGGCTGCTCTCGCGGAACGCCTGGTCGGCCGCCCGTTGCCGTCGGGTGTTCTGCGGGCCGGCCCGCGAACTCGTCTGGTGTGATTCCGGGCGCGATTTTCTATAACCATTTTCCCGATTTGCTGGCGTGACTTCCGGCTCTACCGCGTCGTTACCAATACCGAGTGACCAATACCCGCTGGAACGGTCACCCATTGACGACGAGGGGCAGAGCATGACGGACTGGCAGGCTGAGCGCGTCGAGCGCACGGCTCGCCGGTCCGCAGCGAATCCCCACGGCGGCTCCCCGCTCATGCCGTCCCACAGCCAGGGGGCGGAGCGGCGGCCGGAGCGCCGCGCCGGACGCACCGGATCACGGTGGCGCCTGCGTGTACCCGTCGCCGGTGGGTCGACCGCGACGATTGCCGGGTATGAACGCACGGTCGACGGGCTCCTCGAAGCGGCCGTCCAGCCGCCGGAGCCCGTCGCGGATCCGGTGATCGCCTCCGAGCGGATGAACCTCGAGCCGGTGGCGTAGTTCCCCCCTTCGCCGGGCCACGCGATTCCTGAACCGTTTGCGCACAGGCGGCGAATCGTACGAGCGCCCGAGCTCTGATCGCAGTTCATCAACTCCCGGGCATCACTGTGCCCAAAAACAGAGCAGTCAACTGAATACGCAAAACCAATGCTGACCATTTGTGAAAGGCTTCCCTTTACTGATGAAGAAGACTTGGGTTCGTAAGGCTCTAAGCGTCGGCATCCTGGCCGCGGGCGCCCTGCTGCTCGCGCCGGCCGCCATGGCGCAGGCAGCCGAGGTCAACCAGACCCACCGGGCGGAGAGCGTCACCGAGTCCGGCATCCTCGGCGGATTCGGCGGACTCTTCGGCAGTGTCAGCCGGATCAGCCTCGGCAGCTTCAACAGCTTCAGCACCCTCGACGGCGCCTCGTACGCCATGCCGACCAGCTCCTGCGGCAGCTCGTTCGCCCTGCTCGGCGCGGCCAGCTCCTACGGCACGTGTGGTGGTGGCGGCTTCGGGTACTCCGGCCAGGCCGTGCAGGCGGTTCAGGCCGTGCAGGCGGTCGAGGTTCCGGTCCAGCAGTTCGTGCGGGCCGACAACTACTCGAGCTGCTCGGCGTACGTGGCCGCCAGCCCGTGTGGTGGCGCGGTCGCCAACTACGGGGTCGTCGACAGCTACGGCGCCGACTACGGCTACGACCAGGTCGACTACTCGGCCTACGACGCCGCCCAGTACGTCGAGCCGGTCGACACGTGCGGCAGCTCGCTCGGCGCGTTCGGATACGCCGGCGCCTACGGCTCCTGCGGTGGCGGCGCCGACATCGTCTACACCCAGGCGGTGCAGTACGTCGAGCCGGTCGTTCCGGTCTACACCGCCCCGTCCTACATCCTCGGTGGCAGTGACTGTGTCTGCCCGACCGGCAGCCTGGCCTACGGCTACCCGGCCGACGTCCGCGGCCAGGGTTACGCCCACCGGACCCCCAAGCGGCACAAGAACCTCCAGGGCGACGTTCGTGGCGCCCAGGGCTACAACGACGACAAGGGCGACGTTCGCGGTGCTCAGGGCTACAACGACGACAAGGGCGACGTCCGTGGTGCCCAGGGCTACGGCGACACCGAGGAGCCGGTGACCGACGCGGACGTCGACACTGCCGGCTATGAGGACGGCGGGCGCACCTCCAAGACCCTCGAGCGGTTCTCCTCGATCGGCTTCCCCGGTGAGCTGGGCGACCTGGACGGTCTGGGTGACCTGGACGGCCTCGGTGGCCTGGGTGACCTGGACGGCCTGAGCGCCTTCGACCTGTTCGGCCTGCGCTGAATCAGCGCGGCGACAGACCGGGTCGCGCCGGTCCCGGGCGTGACCCGCATCGGCTCCGTTCGGGGCCGATGACCGCCGGCGCCACTCCACAGCGCCGGTAGCAGTGAAGACGAACGGGAGCCCCCGAGCCACGGGGGCTCCCGTTCGGCATTGCCCGCTGTCCACTGGGTGAGATAACCTAACGCTCGTTAAGCTGACATCGTCGGCTGCGGATGGTCGTCGGCTGCGGGATGCGGAGGCAGGCATGGACGGGGAGGCGCTGGCCGGAGCGCACAAGCGGGTGCTGGCGGGCGGTGCGGAGCGTTATCACGCCGCCAACGCCGAGAAGGGCAAACTCTTCGCCCGCGAGCGGATCTCGCTGCTGGTCGACGAGGGTTCCTTCGTCGAGGACGGACTCTTCGCCAACAGTCTGGCCGACGGACTGCCCGCGGATGGTGTGATCACCGGAGCCGCCCGGATCGACGGGCGCGACGTGTGCGTGATGGCGAACGACTCGACGGTCAAGGCGGGCTCCTGGGGCGCCCGTACCGTCGAGAAGATCATCCGGATCATCGAGCGCGCCTACCAGACCGGCGTCCCGATGGTTTACCTGGTCGACTCGGCCGGCGCGCGGATCACCGACCAGGTCGACCTGTTCCCCGGCCGCCGCGGCGCCGGCAAGATCTTCCACACCCAGGTCAAGGCGTCCGGCTCGATCCCGCAGGTCTGCGCGCTGTTCGGGCCGTCGGCCGCCGGTGGGGCGTACATTCCGGCCTTCTGCGACGTCGTCGCCATGGTCGAGGGCAACGCCAGCATGTATCTGGGGTCCGACCGGATGGTCGAGATGGTCACCGGTGAGAAGACCACGCTCGAGGCGATGGGCGGCGCCCGCGTGCACTGCACCGAGTCCGGCGTCGGCCACTTCCTCTGCAAGACCGAGCGCGAGGCGCTCGACGTGGTCCGGACCTACCTGTCCTACCTGCCGTCCAACTGGACGGCCAAGCCGCCGGCGGCCACTGCCGCAAACCCCGCCAAGGTCGATCTCGCCGGTCTGGTCCCGGTTTCCGAGCGTCAGGCCTTCGACATGCGGCGGTACGTGAAAGGTCTGGTCGACGAGAACTCGTACTTCGAGATCTGGGCGCTCTGGGCCCGTGAGCTGACCGTCGGTTTCGCTCGCCTGGACGGCGAGGTGGTCGGCGTGATCGGCAACAACTCGATGTTCAAGGGCGGGGTGTTGTTCGTCGACTCGGCCGACAAGGCGAGCCGGTTCGTGCAGCTCTGTGACGCTTTCAACGTCCCGCTGCTGTTCCTCACCGACGTGCCCGGTTTCATGGTCGGCACCGCGGTGGAGAAACAGGGCATCATCCGGCACGGCGCCAAGATGATCACCGCGATCTCCGAGGCCACGGTGCCGAAGATCTGCGTGGTGGTGCGTAAGGCGTACGGTGCCGGTCTTTATGCGATGGCCGGTCCTGGTTTCGACCCGGATGCGACGATCGCCCTGCCCACCGCCAAGATCGCGGTGATGGGCGCCGAGGCGGCGGTGAACGCCGTCTATGCCAAGAAGATCGCGGCGATCGAGGATCCGGAGGAGCGGGCCACCTTCGTCGCCGAGCGCCGCGCCGAGTATGAGCGCGACATCGACATCATGCGCCTGGCCAGCGAACTCGTCGTGGACGCCGTGGTGGAGCCGGGCGACCTACGGGCCGAGTTGGTGCGACGGTTCTCCGCCGCACAGGGCCGGGACCGCTCCTTCTCACGGCGCCGGCACGGCGTCAATCCTGTGTAGAGAGAGGCTGAGATGGTCGACTTCCGGCTCGACAAGGAGTACGAGGAGTTGCGCGACAGCGTGCGCCAGTTCGCGCGTGAGCAGGTCGCACCGGTCATCGCCGACCACTACGAGAAGAAGACCTTCCCGTACGAGGTCATTCGCCAGATGGGAAGCATGGGCCTGTTCGGCCTGCCGTTCCCGGAGGAGCACGGCGGGATGGGCGGTGACTACTTCGCGCTCTGCATCGTCCTGGAGGAACTGGCCAGGGTGGACAGTTCGGTCGCCATCACCCTGGAGGCGGCCGTCTCCCTGGGCGCCATGCCGATCTACCGCTTCGGCACCGATGAGCAGCGCAAACAGTGGCTGCCCAGGCTGACCAGCGGTGAGGCGTTGGCCGCGTTCGGGCTGACCGAGCCGGGCGCCGGCTCGGACGCGTCGGGCACGCTGACCCGGGCGGTGCTCGACGAGAGCACCGGCGAGTGGGTGATCAACGGGACGAAGGCGTTCATCACGAACTCCGGCACCGACATCACCTGCCTGGTCAACGTCATGGCGGTGACCGGCACGAACCCGGACGGCAGCAAGGAGTTGTCGACGATCATCGTGCCCTCGGGGACACCCGGTTTCACGGTCGCGCCCGGGTATTCGAAGGTCGGCTGGTGCGCGTCGGACACCCATGAGCTGTCCTTCGACGATGTGCGGGTGCCGGCGGCCAACCTGCTCGGCGAGCGCGGCCGGGGGTACGCCCAGTTCCTGCGCATCCTCGACGAGGGCCGGATCGCGATCGCGGCGCTGTCGGTGGGCCTGGCCCAGGGCTGCGTCGACGAGTCGGTGACCTACGCCAAGAACCGGACCGCCTTCGGGCACGCGATCAGTGACTACCAGGCGGTCAAGTTCCTCATCGCAGACATGGACCTGCGCGCCCACACGGCCCGGCTCGGCTACTACGACGCGGCGGCCCGGATGCTGGCCGGCGACGACTTCAAGCGTTACGCGGCCATCGCCAAGCTGAACGCCAGCAACGCGGCCATGGAGAACAGCCGGTGGGCCACCCAGGTGCACGGTGGGTACGGCTTCATGAACGAGTCCGCGGTCGGCCGGTTCTACCGGGACGCGAAGATCCTTGAGGTGGGCGAGGGCACGTCCGAGGTGCAGCGCATGCTCATCGCCCGGGGCCTCGGGCTGTAAGCGGGTTTCTTACGCGGCGGGCAGTGCGGTCTCCGCGCTGCCCGCCGTCGCGCACGGGTTGACCGCGTCGCGGATCGTGCGCAGCGAGCCGAGCAGCTCAGTGAGCTTCGTCTCGGGAAGCAATCCCACATACCACCTCTGGACCAGCTCCAGGTGGCCCGGCAGGACGTCGGCGAGACGCTGCATGCCGCTTTCGGTGATCACCGCATACGAGCTGCGCCGGTCGCTCGGGCAGGCCTCGCGCCGGACCAGCCCGGTGCGCTCCATGCGGTCGACGACCCGGGTCACGCCACTGGTGGAGAGTGTGGTCTGACCAGCCAGATCGGTCATCCGCAGGCGGCTGCCGGGTGACCGGGCGAGCCGCATCAGCACCTCGAACTCCACCTGGGAGAGGCGGTGCTCCTCGATCTGCGCGGCGAGCCGGTTCATCAATCCCGTGTACGCCTCGGCGAACAGTCCGACGGCGGTGAGGCGTGGGTCGTCCAGATCTTCGTTCACGAGGTGAACTCTACCAGGCACTTGACAGGAGGAATATTGCCGAGCATATAGTTGCTCCGTCAGACAAGCATCCCCGCAGAGCTTCGAGAGAAGGCAGTGTCATGACCAGCACCCGTGAGTTCGAAGGCCTCCAGATCCCCGCGGCCGGCACCTACGACCTGGACGCGGCGCACAAGCGGGTCGGGTTCGTGGTCAAGCACCTCATGGTCAGCAAGGTTCGCGGCCAGTTCGCCGAGGCCACCGCCACGATCGTGGTCGGCGAGAACCCGCTCGACTCCTCGGTCACCGCGTCGATCAAGACGGGCAGCGTCGAGACCGGTCAGGTCGACCGGGACAACCACCTGCGCACCGGTGACTTCTTCGAGGTGGAGAAGTACCCGACCATGGAGTTCCGCAGCACCGGTGTGAAGTCGCACGCCGGCGCCGAGTTCGTCCTCGACGGCGAGCTCACCATCAAGGACGTGACCCGGCCGGTCGAGCTGGTCGTCGAGTTCGAGGGCGCCACCACCAGCCCGTACGGTCAGCATGTCTTCGGTTTCAGCGCGCACACCGAGATCGACCGTGACGACTGGGGCCTGTCCTGGAACGTCGCCCTGGAGTCCGGTGGCTTCATGGTCAGCAAGAAGGTCAAGATCGAGATCGAGGGCGAGGCCGTCCTGCAGCAGCCGGCCGCCTGACACTCCACATTCGATGAGCGCCGCCCGGACCCCGGGCGGCGCTTTTCGAATCTCTGGCGGTCCATCGCGCAAGATGGCAGGCTAACCGAACGCATGCGTTCGTTCACAGAGCGGTGATCGACGTCCGGTTCATCCTCAGCCGTCCCCGGGAGGGATCATGGGCAAGGATCTGGTGACCGCCGTCTTCACGCCGCATGACCGGGTCGTCTTCCGCCGGAAGGTGCGCCGCTGCCTGGACGTCCTGGCCGAGATGCTGGACACCGTGCCGTTCCAGGCCGGAGCGCCGACCGCCGGTCTGGAGATCGAGATCAACCTGGTCGATGCGGACGCCACTCCGGCCATGCGCAACGCCGAGATCCTCGCCGACCTGGGCGACCCGCGATTCCAGCCCGAGCTGGGCCGTTTCAACCTGGAACTCAACGTTCCACCCCGAGAGCTGTCCGGTGACGGGCTGGCCGACTTCGAACAGGACATTCTGGACGCACTGCGGGGCGCCGCGGAGTGTGCCGGCAAGGATGAATGCCGTCTCGTGCTGGTCGGCATGCTGCCCACGCTCACCCAGGACCACGTCGTGCTGGCCAACATCTCCGACAACGAGCGCTTCCGGGCACTGGACGCCGAGATCGCCGGCGCCCGGGGTGATGAATTCCACATCGACATCCGCGGCGCCGACCGGCTGGTGACGAGCAGCGGCACCATCGCGCCGGAATCGTCCTGCACCAGCACGCAGTTCCACATTCAGGTCGCACCGGACGACTTCGCCCGCTACTGGAACGCCTCACAGGCGATCGCCGGGGTACAGCTCGCGCTCGGCGCCAACTCGCCGTTCCTCTACGGGCGGCAGCTCTGGGCGGAGACCCGGATCCCCTTCTTCGAGCAGGCCACCGACGCCCGGCCGGACGAGTTCAGCGCGCAGGGCGTACGTCCGCGGGTCTGGTTCGGTGATCGATGGATCGATTCGATCCTCGACCTCTACGAGGAGAATGTCCGATATTTTCCACCACTGCTGCCGGAGCTCAATGTTGAGGATCCGGTCGCGGTCCGCATCGGCGGCAAAATCCCTCAGCTGTACGAGCTACGCCTGCACAACGGCACGGTCTACCGCTGGAACCGTCCGGTTTATGACGTGTCCGGGGAACGGCCCCACCTGCGAGTGGAGAACCGGGTGCTGCCGTCCGGCCCGACCGTCGCCGACCTGGTCGCGAACGCGGCACTCTACTTCGGACTCGTGCGCGCCCTCGCCGAGGACGATCCGCCGATCTGGTCGCGTCTCGAGTTCGCCGCGGCCGAGGCGAACTTCCGGGCCGGCGCCCGCGACGGCATCGCCGCCTGCCTGACCTGGCCCGGAGTGGGCGAGGTGCCGGTCACCACGCTGGTCCGTGACGTTCTGCTGCCGCAGGCGCACACCGGCCTGGACCTGCTGGGCGTGTGCCCGGCCCAGCGCGACCGCCTGCTCGGCATCATCGAGGGCCGCTGCCGGACCGGCCGCAACGGCGCGAGCTGGCAGACCGCCGCCGTCCACGCGGCCGAGGCCCGTGGGCTGAGCCGCCCGGCCGCGCTGCGCGAGATGACTCAGCGCTACCTGGACCACCAGCGCACCAACGACCCGGTACACACCTGGCCCCTCTGACCCGCTTGTCGTGTGTCGTGGAAGTCCACAAGATCGGGAGCTACTTGCCCTTTTCCGGGTTGATTTTGGCAACTGTCGGGTTTGCCGGTGGTGGAGTGATCGTGGGCCGTGGCGGCTCGCTGTCGCCGTTCTTCCGCTTTGCCGGGGCGCGCCCGGTGGGCCGTGCGGCCGCGGCGATCTCCGGGTCGACGACAGCCGGCGTGACCGGCTTCGGAGGCGCCGGCTTCGGTGGCGCCGCTCGCCCGGACGCCCTGTCCTTCGGCGGCGCGGCCGCTGCCTTCGGCGGTTCCGTGTTCACTCTCGGTTGCACGACTGTTTTCGGCCGCTCGGCCGACGGCAGGGCCGGCCGGTCCTTCCGCTCGAGGCGGTTGAGCCGGCCCTTCACGATCGCCACGGTCAGCGCGGAGCCACCGAGCCCGGCCAGAACGGCATACGGCGCGATCAGGTACGCCGACTCGATCGGCCCCATCGCCTCGGTCAACAGTGGAGCGAGCGTGAGGAACGACAACGCCACCAGCAGCGGCCCGACCGCGCCGGAGATCGCCGTACCGAGACCGAGCTCGCGCCGCCATGCTGCCGGGATCGCCGCGACCAGGCCGATGCCGAACGCCGCGAACAGCGTCAACAGAGCGCTCGGCCAGTAGATCCCGCCGTACTGCACAGGGCTGACCGACTCGGCGAACTGCCAACTGGTCAGGTAGGTGGCGAAGTCACGTCCGGTGACCAGCTCGGCGACCACGCCGGCGATCGCGAGTGCCCACAGCCACAGCGCCGTCCCGATCAGGTTGGCCGCGACCGGCCCGGACGAGACCGCCCAGAACGCCACCACCAGCCCGGCGAGCAGACCAGCCGCCGCGTACGCCGCGGCGACCGCCTGTGGGGACAGCGCACCCTCGCGAACCGCGCCCCGGGCCGGCAACGCGACCAGGGCGACGATCACCAGCGCGCCCAGCGCGGAGGCGACCGCCAGCGCGAATCGCCACAGCCCACGCCAGCGATCCGAGCGCTCGGCCCGCAACCGCCCGGCGATCACCGCGCCGAGGACTGTCGCGCTGGCCGTGATCCAGGCGGCCCAGCCGAGACTGCCCAGCCAGACGCTGTCCGCCTCGGCGGCGCTCACCGGCCAGGCGATCACGCCCAGTCCATACCCAAGACCCAGTTGTGCGGCCCCGGCGCCGGCTGCGATCCCGGCCGCGGTGGCGGCTTGTGTTGTCCAGCCCTTCTCGGCCATGCCGCGCACTGTACTGCTCCTCGCCGATGTCTGGGAAATGCGCTTTCCGCTGGTGGAAACCGTCCTGACCGAGCAAGATTCGGTACCTTGACGCTGCGATGAGCGCGGATGTACGGAGCGGAAGGAACCCGGCGATGCCCGAGGAGCACGATCCGGACCCGACGGCCGATCGTCCTGATTCAGGCGATCGTGACCGTGACGTGTGGACCGGGCGGGCCGGCGTGCGGCCGTCTGGTGCGGTGCCGCGGGATCCGTACGACCAGGAGGGCGACTGGGCCGATCCGGGACAGTCCGAGCCGGCCGGGCACTGGTGGACTCCGATCGCGGTCGGCAGCGTCTCGCTGGTTCTTCTCGCGCTGCTCGGCTTCGGGATCATGGTGATCGTGCAGAGTTCCGGCGACGACACGGAGACTCCCGGCGACACGCCGACGGCCGCTCAACTGCCGGCGGAGACCGGTGCCGGCGTGACCACACCGGCGGTGGCGGCGACCACGCTGCCGACGACGGATGCGGCCGATCCGGAGGTGAACGTGCCGGCGCTGCGGGGCATGCCTCTTGCCGACGCGCAGGCGGCGCTGGAGCGTTCCGGTCTGGGGTGGCGGATCCTCCGCCGGGAGAGTGACGCCGAACCGGACACGGTGATCGACTGTGATCCCGCGGAGGGGCAGCAGGTGCCGTCGGACACTCGCGTGACCCTGATCGTCGCGTCGGCGAGGGCGGGCACGCCGACGACGTCGGCGCCCGTGAGTACCACGCCCTCGAACGGCGCTACCCGTTAGCGGTTGGGTGTGCGGATCGTCCGCCCGGGGAGGACTCCCGGGCGAGTGGCCGGCTGACGGCCGTTGCGGGCCCTTGGATCGGGAGCCTTTCCGACCGGGCGAAGCCCGTTGACCTGTACGAAGATGGATCGGCGCTCGACCGCGTCACCGGCCGAGTTCAACTCGTAGCCGTCCAGCCAGACCCAGCCCTCGTAGGTCGGCCAGTCGTGCACCCGGATGACCCGGAACAACATCGGTGATGCGAACTGGACGCTTGCCGCCTTCGTCACGTGGATGACATCACCGGACCGAGGTAGAACCACGTCATCTCCTGCCCTGAGACTCGTGTGGGATGTGGATGGTGACAAGTGCATCAGTTTGCCTTCTTGATGCACATTTGCAAGTCTTCGACGGTTTTGACCATCGAAGGAGGTTGCGGAACGTCACTATCGCCGAACAGCCCCACCCGTGTCGGGGCGGAAGTCCACAGCGGACTGCCAATGGCTCGGCGCCCCGTGATGGACGTCGTATGGTGCCTTTTGTCGATTTTGACCATGTCCCTCAAGAACATTAAGTGACGCTAGCCATACGGAAAGATTGCACCACCAGTCCTGTCGATGCAAGTTGCATGTCACGCTTCCGTGATTCTCCGTGATCATCCACTGTGCTTGAACGATCATGAACGGGTCGGAAGACTGGGCGGGTGAATCGACGCCGCAGTCCCACCCTTCGTCGACGCCGCCTCGGTGTGGAACTGCGCAGACTGCGTGAGGCGGCCGGCGTGACCATCGACGTGGTGGCCGAACGGCTGGGCTGTTCGCCATCCAAGATATCCCGCATCGAAACCGGACATACCAGCGCCACGACCGCCGACGTAAGCGACATGTTGGCTTTTTATGGTGTGAATCCGGACATTGCGGAGGGTCTCGTCGGAATTGCTCGCGATGCCCGCCAGCGAGGCTGGTGGCATCCCTATTCAACCGTCCTGAACAGCACTTATGTGGGTTTCGAGGCAGAAGCTAGATCAATTAGGACGTACGAGCAGCAAGTTATTCCGGGTCTATTGCAGACGGAGGACTATGCGCTCGCTCTCATTGGATCCGCCCGATGGGATGACACCGACCAGAGAATCGCGCAACGGGTCCGCGTCCGCATGCAACGCCAGTCGTTGTTGATTCAGGACGATCCAATCGATCTTTGGGTGGTACTCGATGAAGCGGTGGTGAGTCGTCCGGTCGGTGGCGACGAGGTCATGCGTGAGCAGTTCCTACATCTGCTCGAGGTGATCCGTCTGCCGAACGTGACTCTCCAGATCCTGCCGTTCGCTGTCGGCGCACACGCCGCGATGGACGGCTCGTTCGCGATCCTCGACTTCCCCTCGGACGGTGACCCCGACCTGGTGTTCGCGGAGAACGCGGCCGGTGGGCTCTTCCTGGAGAAGGACGACGAGCTCCGCAAGTACCGGCAGGTGTTCGACACCATCCGGGCTGCCGCCCTCGATCCGGAATCGTCCAGCGAGATGATCAAAGTGCTGGTAGAGGAGCCATTGTGGAAATCGAGGCGAAGGGCCTCCGAGTCGATCTGAACCACGCGCGGTGGTTCAAGAGCACGCGAAGCGGCCCCAACTGCGACAACTGTGTCGAGGTCGCGTTCGTCGGTGAAGCGATCGCGGTGCGGGACTCGAAGAACCCGTCGGGACCGGCGCTGATCTTCACGACGGCCGAGTGGGACGCATTCGTGGGCGGCGCCAAGGACGGCGAGTTCGACCTCTGAGAACGTCCGCAACGGCCGGCCCCGCGAGCGCATCGCACGGGCCGGCCGTTGCTATTTGCCCGATTCTGCCGTCGCTGTGTGCGATTCGCCTCGTTGAAGTGTCCGAGCGCGGACCGGACCGCGCTGTGGGCCGGGACACCTCACCGGCTGGTTCTCAGCGCTGTCTCAGAACCTCTGGGACAACGCTGAGAGCCGGCCCGAACATAGGCAAGGCAGACAGATGACGATTGGTTCCGACAACCTCAGCAACGGTTCGTCGACGGCGCAGGACAGATTCAGCGGCGGGGTGAGCGCATACCGGCAGGGCCGGCGTGAGGCGCTCGGGCCCGACAACGACAGTGACCTGATGTCGCGGACCGCCGCGGGCCTGCCGACCCGGTCACCCGGCCGGACGCACACCAGCATCGAGCCGTCCAGCTCGCTGGACCGCGCCTCGAAACTTCCGGCCCTCGACCTTCAGGGCCTGAGCGACCCGGTCTTCTCGGCGGGCTGGGCGGACTCGTCGAGCCAGTCGATGGCCGATCATCCACTGCTGCGCGGCCTCCTGCTGGAACTGCCGGCCCGCGGCACCCTGCCACCCTCCGAATGGCTGGACCGCTGGTTCGAGGCGGCGCGCTCCATTCTGGAGCTTCTTTACGTTCAAGAGGCAAAGAAGCATTAGGTACGGCCTACGCCCGCACCCGCAGCCGGCCGACCGTCTCTACTGCGGTGGTCTGCGGTCAGCGGGCGCCGACCGGGGTGCGGTCTCGGTCGCGCCTCAGGGGCGCCATCGCGAGCGGGGCCAGGCGACTGTGCCGGAGCGCGGCGCGAATGCCGATCACGGCCACCGCCAGCACGATGACGATCGCAGTGATGCCCGCTGTCGCGGTGGCCTGGCCACCGGGCAGCGCCACCAGGCCGGCCGCGATCGGCAGCCCGACCAGCGCGGCGAGGCCGGTGACCTGGAGAGGCGCGGCCAGCAGCGGATGCGCGGCCGCGGCCCGCAGAGCCGGCGGCACCGGGGTGCGCGGAGCGGTGGTGAACGCGCCTGCGCCACGCCGGACCAGGCCGAGACGGCGCACGGTCGCGGTCAGCACGAGCAGGGCTGGAACCGCCGGAAGCAGCGCGGCCGTCGGCGCCGCCGAGATGCCCGGCACCAGACCGGAGACCAGCGGCACCGCCGCGAATGCCGCGACGCCGGCGACGACCAGCACGGAGAGCAGCCCGGCCCGGCGCCGCAACTGGCGTGCACTGCCGGCGGTGGGCATGCCGTCCGCCAGTAGCCCGGCTGCGAGCCAGACCGCGGCGAGGATGCCGATCAGGATGACGTCCACAGCGGTGTTCACATCGACAGCGTTCACCGTTTGTGACGGTTGCGAAACCGGGATATGCCCGGACGCGGTACCCCTAGGGGCACCGAATCACTTCATGTGAACGAATCATTACAGTCTGTGGATGACTTCACGGACTATGTGGACGAAGGTGGTCACTCAGTAAGTGATCTGTGACACTCTGTCGGAAACAAGATCCGCATCGATCAGACCGCGAACTCGGCCACCGGCACTGTCGACGGGGCCGGCGGGGTCGCCTTCCACAGGCCGAGCTTCTGCGCGCCGAGCCGGCTCAGGTAGGCCGGGTTCAGCAGGATGTACCGCTTCCACAGCCGCTTGGGCTCCAGGCCGAGACGCCACAGCCACTCCAACGCGTACTTCTGCATCCACGCCGGCGGGTTCTTGAGCAGTCCCGCGTGATAGTCGAACGCGGCGCCGACGGCCAGCAGCGGCATGTCCAGCAGCGGCCGCATGGCGTAGGTGAAGACCTCCTGCCGAGGGCACCCCAGCCCGACGAGCACCACCCGGGCCCCGGAAGCCTTGATCCGCTCAGCGATCGCCTCCGGCTCCCCTGGCTGCGACTTGCGGAACTTGGAGGCTTCCACCCCGGCGATCTTCAGAGCCGGGAACATCCCCTGTAGGGCCGGCACCAGCCGCTCAAGAGTCGGCTCAGTGGACCCGTACAGATAAATCGGAAGCCCTTCGGCGGCGGCTTGCTCAACCACCTTCAGGGTCAGGGTCGGTCCGTACACCCGGTCGGTCAGCCCAGCCCCGTGCAGGAGGTTGAGCGCCCACCGAACCGGCTGCCCATCCGGAGTGACCAGGTCGAACGAGTTGAGCCGGGCGTTGTGAGCCGGATCCTCGACACCGGTCATCACGCCGTGCACGGCCAGAGCCGTCACAGCGAACGGCCGCTGCTCCCGGGCCGCCTCGATGATCCGAGCCGTAGCAGTCGCATAGTCAGTCGCATCCACAAGCACCCCGAGAACGTTGCGCTTGCCCTGCCCGACACCAGCACCAGTCGCCGTCACGACCGCACCCCACCCTGAAGACCGAATAAAGCCGCGAGCATAGCGCCACCCCACCCATCACCCGAAAGGCGACGATCCCTCACGCCCAACAGCGCCCCGCCAGCCGTACCCCCGAAAGCCGTTGATCTTGACCCGAGGGAAGAGGAAGGCCGGAGGAGAGAGGGAGGGCCGAGGGGGAAGGGGGAGGGGTAGCGCGACCGACCCGCCCGCCGCGCCAACCGCACGAACGGCGACCGACCCACCTGCCGCGCCCACCGCACGAACGGTGACCGACCCACCTGCCGCGCCCACCGTGATGCGGGGTTTCCGGGGGCTCGGCCCACGGAGCAGAAAAGACGAGAGCGACCGCCGGTCCGCGCTTTCCGCGGACAGGGGTCGCCCATTCGATCTCGTGGGGATGGGGGGAGTTGAACCCCCACGTCCTTTCGGACACACGGACCTGAACCGTGCGCGTCTGCCATTCCGCCACATCCCCATGTGACTTGCCTCCAAGATCATACATCTGACCTTTTTGGCTGAAGCCGGCCGGTCGGGCCTGCTTTTTGTTACTCGCTGCGACAGACTACGCTGTCGCACGTCACCTAGCGAGTTGATATCGCCCTGGCAACGGAGGAAACACTAGCACGGCGTTCCAGGGCGCCATACGAGGGTCAGAAGTGCCGGCTGCTCTTGGGCTACAGATGCGCAAGCGGTCGCCGGATACCATCATGTCCTCGGAACCCGAGGAGGAGCCGGTGAGCGTGCTGCAGCGCTTTGAGAAGCGATTGGAAGGCCTGGTCGAAGGGGCCTTCGCCAAGGTCTTCAAGGGTGTCGTGCACCCTGTGGAGATTCTGAATGCCATGCAGCGGGAGGCCGAGGCGCACAAGGCCATCCTGGCCGGTGGTCGCACTCTCGTGCCCAACCGCTACGTGATCGATCTGTCGCCCTACGACCACAGTCGGTTGGCGCCCTATGCCGCCGCGCTGGCGCAGGAGCTGGCGCAGTCCCAGGCCGAGTTCATCGGCGAGCAGGCCTGGACGGTGTATGGCGACGTGATCGTCGAGATCGAGCGGGGCGACGGCCTGGACACGGGCATGTTCCGTGTCACCGCGGAGGTGTACACGGGTGGCGAGGTCGCCCCGGTGCAGCAGCCCGCGTATGACGCCGGCCCGCAGTATTCGCCCTATGACCAGCAGGGTGGTGGCTACCAGCAGCATCACCACGGCGGGCCGCGCAGTGTGGGCCTGGTCTCCGGTGACGGACGGACCTACCCGCTTCAGATGGGCTCGACCGTGATCGGCCGTGGCGACCAGGCAAACCTGCGTCTGCCTGACGTCGGCATCTCGCGTCGCCACGCCCGGCTGGACTACGACGGCAACCAGGTCGTGCTGACCGATCTGGGCTCGACGAACGGCACCATGGTCAACGGCCAGCGGGTGTCCGCCGTCGCGCTCAACCCGGGCGACATGATCCAGCTCGGCACCACGACGCTCACCTTCCGAGTGGACGGCTAGCGACCTTGCCCGAATTCGTCCTCACCGTCGCCCGGTTCGGATTTCTCATCCTTCTGTGGATCTTCGTGTTCACGGTTGTCGGGGTGATCCGGCGGGATCTCTTCGCGGGCGGCCGGACCAAGAGCATCGTCGCCAGCCCTCGGGGGGTGGGTGGCGCGGTGCTACAGGGCCGGCCGGCGAAGGTGAAACGCGGTAAGGCAGCGCGGCAACTGGTCGTGACTGCCGGCAATCTCGCCGGCACGAGGATCACTCTCGGTGAAGCCCCGATCACGATCGGCCGGGCCGAGGATTCGACGCTCGTCATCACCGATGACTTCGCGTCGGCCCGGCACGCCCGCCTGGTGCCTCGCGAGGGCCAGTGGTTCGTCGAGGACCTCGGCTCGACCAACGGCACCTACCTTGATCGCGGTAAGGTCTCCGGACCTACTCCAGTCCCCCTTGGCGTTCCGATCCGGATCGGGCGCACTTCCCTCGAGTTACGGCCATGACCCTGACCCTGCGCTATGCCGCTCAGAGCGACCGCGGTCTGATCCGAGACCTGAACCAGGACTCCGTCTACGCCGGGCCGCGACTTCTCGCTGTCGCGGACGGCATGGGCGGTATGGCCGCTGGTGACGTCGCGTCCAACATCGTCATCGCTGCGATGGCCCACCTCGACGACGACGTCCCCGGGGACGCCATGGTCGACGCCCTGCGACACGCCGTGGGGACAGCCAATCAGCAGCTCCGGGACACCGTCGACGCCAATCCTCAGCTGGAGGGGATGGGGACCACACTCACCGCGGTCCTCTTCTCCGGCAGCAAGTTCGGGATGGTGCACATCGGCGACTCCCGGGCCTACCTTCTGCGCAAGGGTGAGTTCGCGCAGATCACCAAGGACGACACGTACGTCCAGATGCTGGTCGACGAGGGCCGGGTCAGCCCGGAGGAGGCGAGCAGCCATCCGCAGCGCTCGCTGCTCACCCGCGCGCTGGACGGTCGCGACATCGACCCGGAGTACTCGGTTCGCCAGGTGCTCAAGGGCGACCGCTACCTGATCTGTAGCGACGGGCTCTCCGGCGTGGTCAGCGGCGAGACCATCGGGCAGACCATGCGCGAGCTCGCCGACCCGAAAGCGTGTGTCGAGCGGCTGGTGCAGCTGGCGCTGCGCGGCGGCGGACCGGACAACATCACGGTCATCATCGCCGACGCCACCGACGCCGACATCATGGAGCAGGCGCCGATCGTCGGTGGCGCCGCGTCACTCGACCGGGGTAACACCACGGTCGCGGACAGCTCGACCTCGGCGGCACGGGCCGCCGCGCTCAAGCCCCCGCCCCGCCCGGCCCAGCCGGAGCCGTCCGGTGGCTACGAGCGTGACGCGGAACCGACCGGACATCCGGTCCGGACGGCCCTGATGGTGCTGGCTCTGATCGTGGTGCTCGGTGGCGGCCTCTGGGTCGGCTGGCGGTACACCCAGAACCAGTACTACGTGGGGGCGACCGAGCAGGGTCAGCTCGCCATCTTCCAGGGTGTGCCCGGTCAGATCGCCGGTCTGGACCTGTCGACGGTCAGCGAGACCAGCAACGTGCGCCTGGACGACCTGACCACGGCGGCTCAGGAGCGGGTCAAGGACGGCATTCACGCCAAGAACCAGGACGGCGCCAGGACCATCATGGCCGACCTGACCAGTGACGAGCCGTCCAACTCGAACCTGAAGCCGATCTGCACCGTCGCCGGTACGACGCCATCGACCGCGGCTTCGCCGAGTTCGGCGCCGAAACCGAGCGGGTCCGCCTCCGCTCCGGCTGCTTCCGAAAGTGCTCCGCCGACGGTCGACCCGGTCGGGTGCCGGACCGTCGACTGAGCACGGCCTACAGTCTGGGGAAGATTCTTGACCGCGTCCGCCGTACCGGCTCCACCGCCCGCTTCCACGGGCGAGATGTCGCGTATCCGGGGATTGAAGACACGCCGCAACGCCGAACTCGGTCTGCTGGTGTTCGCCATGCTGCTCGTCGCTGCGTTCGGCGCGACCGTGGAGGCCAACCAGTTCGACGAGATCAAGCCGAATTTCTGGGTGCCGGCCGGCCTGATCGGCATCCTGTTCTTCGGCCTGCACATGGTGGTGCGGTTCACCGCGCCGTTCGCCGACCCGGTGCTGCTGCCGGCGGTCGCGTTGATCAACGGCATCGGCGTGGCCTTCCTACGCCGTCTCGACCTTGAGAATGCGATCGCCAACGAGCGGGCCATCCCGGGATTCTTCGCCGAGACCAGCGGCCGCCAGCTGGCCTGGACACTGCTGTCGCTGATCCTGGCGGCGGTGCTGCTCCTGCTGCTGCGTGACCACCGGGTGGTGTCCCGGTACGCGTACACCCTGGGTCTTGTCGGAATCGTGCTGATGATGATTCCGGCGGTCCTGCCCGCCAGCATCTCCGAGGTGAACGGCGCGAAGCTGTGGATCCGCCTCGGTTCGGTCTCGATCCAGCCGGGTGAGTTCGCCAAGCTGGCACTGGTGTCGTTCTTCGCCTACTACCTGGTCCGTAAGCGTGAGGTTCTGTCACTGGCCAGCCACCGGGTGCTCGGTATCGACTTCCCGCGTGGCCGTGACCTCGGCCCGGTTCTGACGGTGTGGCTGTTCAGCCTCCTGGTGTTGGTCTTCGAGAAGGACCTCGGCACCGCGCTGCTCTACTTCGGCCTTTTCGTCGTCACCCTCTACGTCGCGACCGAACGATCCAGTTGGCTGATCATCGGCCTGGTCCTGTTCTTCGGCGGCGTCTACGTCGCCTATCTGCTCGGCGACGTGGTGGGCGGCCCGTTCGCGAACTTCTACGACCGGGCCGAGATCTGGCTCGACCCGTTCTCCCAGAAGAACTACGAGCGGGAAAGCGGGAACAGCTATCAGCTGGTCCAGGGTCTGCTGGGCCTGGGCACCGGCGGCCTGTTCGGCACCGGGCCGGGCGCCGGCTCGCCGTTCAAGGTGCCCGAGGTCCGTACCGACTTCATCTTCGCCGGCCTCGGTGAGGAGATCGGCCTGTTCGGCCTGGCCGCCCTGCTGATCGTCTACCTGTTGATCGTGGAGCGCGGCCTGCACGCGGCACTGGCGGTGCGTGACTCGTTCGGCAAGCTGGTCGCCGGCGGTCTCGCCTTCACGCTCGGCCTCCAGGTCTTCGTGATCCTCGGCGGCATCACCGGACTGATCCCGCTGACCGGCCAGACCACCCCGTTCCTCTCCGCGGGTGGTTCCTCGCTGATGGCGAACTGGTTGCTGGTCGCCATGCTGCTGCGGATCTCCGACGCGGCTCGCCGGCCGGCGAACACACCGGCGGAACGAGCCAGTGGACCGAAGAAGGCCCCCACCCAACTGCACGGCGCCATGACGGAGGTGATCAAGCCGTGAACGCCCCTCTCCGACGTGCCGGTGTCGTCATCCTCGTCCTGTTCGCGCTGATCTTCGGCAAGCTGAACTGGGTTCAGGCGTACAAGGCCGACGAGTACCGCAACGACGCCCGCAACAAGCGAGTCCAGATCGCCGAGTACGAACGGCCCCGCGGTGTGATCCAGGCAGCCGGTGGCGAGACCCTGGCGCAGAACACCGAGACCGAGGGTGAGCTCAAGTACCAGCGGATCTACCCGAAGAAGGAGATCTACGCGCCGGTCCTGGGCTACAAGCCGGTCAACCTCTCCGCGGTCGGTGTCGAGGAGTTCGAGAACGACATCCTCTCCGGCTCCAGCGACAAGCTCTTCGCCGACCGGCTCAGCGACATGTTCACCGGTGACAAGACCGGTGGCGGCAACATCGTGCTGTCGCTGATCCCACGCGCGCAGGAGGTCGCCTGGAAACAGATGACCGACAACCAGCGCGACGTGACGAAGGGCGCGGCGGTCGCGATCGACCCGAACACGGGCGCGATCCAGGCGATGGTCTCGATGCCGAGTTACGACCCGAACCCGCTGGCCAGCCACGACGACAAGGTCGCGTTCGACGCGTTCAAGAAGCTCAGCGCCGACAAGGACCAGCCGTTGCTGAACCGGGCGGTGGCGAACACCCTGCCACCCGGCTCGGTCTTCAAGGTGATCATCTCGGCGGCCGCGCTGGAGAACAACTACAACCTCGACACCCAGATTCCGGCGGGCAGCGTCTACCAGGAGGGCGGCGCGACGATCCGCAACTCCGAGGACGAGGTGTGCCCCGGCAGCGAGATCACTCTCAAGGATGCGCTGACCACGAGCTGTAACACCGGCTTCTCGAAGCTCGGTGTGAAGCTCGGCCGGGATGTGGTAATCAACACAGCCAAGAACTGGGGCTTCGAGGACGAGGCGCTCCACATCGGTGAGCCGGAGACTGCTGACAAGGGCATGCCGGTGGCGGCCAGCCGGACCGGCGCCATCGCCAACGAGGACGGCAGCGTCGACAAGTCCGCGCTGGCCCAGTCGTCGCTCGGCCAGCGTGACGTCCGGATGACCCCGCTACAGGGCGCGCTGATGGCCGCGACGGTGGCCAACAGTGGCAAGCAGATGCAGCCCTACCTGGTACAACAGCAGCTCGACTCGGACCGCCGGACGATCTACACGGCCAAGCCGAAGGTGCTTCGCGAGCCGACCAGCGCTGGCGTCGCCGAGGGCCTCAAAGAGATGATGATCAGCGTCGTCGAGAACGGCACCGGCAAGAACGCCAGGATCAGTGGCTTCACTGTCGGAGGCAAGACCGGTACCGCGCAGAACGCCGAAGGCGCGGATCCGCACGGGTGGTTCATCGGCTTCGCGTACGACGAGGACGGGAAGGCGGTGTCCGCGGTGTGCGTCATGCTGGAGAACGTGCCCGGCGGTCATGCCAGCGCTGAGGCAGCCCGGATCGCCGGGCTCATCATGAAGGCCGCCGCGGGCCGGGGAGGGGACTGACATGATCCGGCCGGGGGTCATGCTCGGTGGGCGATACCGCTTGGAGGAGCGGATCGCCGGTGGCGGCATGGGTGATGTCTGGCGCGGCACGGACGACGTGCTGGGCCGGACCGTCGCGGTCAAGATCCTGCTGCCCGCGCTGCTCGACGAGCCGGGTTTCGCCGAGCGGTTCCGCGGCGAGGCACGGACCATGGCCACCATCAATCATCCCGGCGTCGTGGACGTCTACGACTACGGCAGCGATCAGCAGATCGCGTTCCTGGTCATGGAGTATGTCGAGGGCGACGCCCTCTCCCGGACGCTGAGCCGGGTCGGCCGGCTGACGCCGGCGCGGACCATGGCGCTTGTCGCGCAGGCAGCCGACGCGTTGCAGGCGGCACACGGCAACGGCATCGTTCATCGAGACGTCAAACCAGGCAATCTTCTGGTACGGCCGAACGGCACCCTGGTTCTCACCGACTTCGGTATCGCCCGTTCCGCACTCGTCGGACAGCTCACCGTGGCCGGCGCGGTGCTCGGCACGGCCTCCTACATCTCCCCCGAGCAGGCTGCCGGTGACGTCGCGACCGCGGCCTCCGATGTGTACGCTCTCGGCGTCGTCGCTTACCAGTGCCTCTCCGGCCATCGCCCGTTCGACGGGGCCACCCCGATCGAGATCGCGATGAAGCACGTCCGGGAGACCCCGCGACCACTGCCCGCCGACATCCCGCCCGCAGTCCGCGCCATCGTCGAACGCGCCATGGCCAAGGACCCGGGTGCCCGCTGGCCCAGTGCCTCGGCGATGGCCGCGGTGGCCCGGCAGGCGGCGTCCTCCTTGACGACCGCTCAGCAGCCGGTCGCCCCGCAGTCCGCACCCCCGGTGCACAACTCGCGCCCGACGAGCGCGCCGCCGAACCGTCCGCAGTCGGGCGGGCCCACCTCCGGTGCCGCGCGTGCCGCGGTCCCGCGGCCGGTCTCCGGTGCCCGTGGTGCGGCGTCGGTGCCGTCCGCGCCGCCGGCCTCCCAGCCGATGTCGCCGGCGCCTCCGCCGTACCGGCCGCAGTCGGGTCCGCCGATGAACACGTACCAACCACAGCCCCCGGCCGCGAAGCAGGAGAGTTCGTTCGGGCGTCAGGTGCTGGTGGTCCTCGCCGTGGTGCTGGCTCTGCTGGTGCTGCTCTGCGCCGGGGTCATCTCTTTCCTGTTACGACATGGCAACGGCAGTTCCGCCTTGGGCAGCACGCTGGGTCATCACAGCAGCTCTGAGGCTATCCTCCGCTCGGGCGTGGTCGTCGACCCTGTGTCGGTGGCGTCGTACCGTCTTACAAAGGCCGATGCCCAGCTCGGCTGGATCCGACCGAACGAAGGACGACAGACGTTATGACGGCGCAGGCCCGCCTGCTCGGTGGCAGGTATCAGGTCGGCGAGCTGCTCGGATACGGCGGCATGGCCGAGGTGCACCGGGGGCGTGACCTGCGCCTCGGTCGCGACGTCGCCATCAAGATGCTGCGTACGGACCTGGCCCGGGACGCCACGTTCCAGGAGCGGTTCCGTCGTGAGGCACAGAACTCGGCCGCCCTGAACCACCCAGCGATCGTCGCCGTCTACGACACCGGCGAGGAGATCTCGGCCACCGGCGAGAAACTGCCGTTCATCGTGATGGAGTTCGTCAACGGACGGACCCTGAAAGAGGTTCTCGCCCAGGAGCAGCGGCTTCAGCCACGCCGCGCCCTGGAGATCATCGCCGACATCTGCGCCGCGCTGGAGTTCAGCCACCGGCACGGGATCATCCACCGGGACATCAAGCCCGGCAACGTGATGATCACGCAGAACGGCCAGGTCAAGGTGATGGACTTCGGTATCGCCCGGGCCCTGGCCAGCGGCGCCACCACCATGACTCAGACCAGCGCGGTCATCGGCACCGCGCAGTACCTGTCGCCCGAGCAGGCGCGGGGCGAGTCGGTCGACGCACGCTCCGATGTGTACGCCGCCGGTTGTGTCCTCTTCGAACTAGTGATCGGGCAGCCGCCGTTCGTCGGTGACAGCCCGGTCAGTGTGGCCTACCAGCACGTTCGCGAGGAGCCGCGGGTTCCCAGCTCGATCGTCCGTGACGTCCCGCCGGACATCGACGCGATCGTGCTGAAGGCGCTGGCCAAGAACCCGCTGAATCGTTACCAGAGCTCCCAGGAGATGCGCGCCGACGCGTTGCGTGCCGTCTCCGGCCGTCCGGTGATGGCCACCCCGGTGATGAACCAGGCCGAGACCGTGGCGATGCAGGGCGGCCCGCGTCAGTGGCCGCCGCAGGGCGCCACCACGATCCAGCGGCCGATCCCGGCCGGCATGGGCGCTCCGCAGAAACCGGAGAGCCGGTCGTCGTGGGTGATGGCCGTGGTCGCCGGTCTCGCGGTTCTCGTCGTGGTCGTGCTCGGTGTCGCCTTGGCGATGTCGAAGAAGGGCGACGACAACGACACGACCGCGAACACGCCGACGACCTTCTCCATGCCGAAACTGATCGGGCTGACACCCCAGCAGGTTCAGGCCGAGCTCACGCGGGTCGGCCTGACGAACGCCAAGCCCTTGCCGCCGGACACGGACAAGGACTGCGACGGTACGGTCACCGACCAGGACCCGACTGCGGGCGCCAACGTGACCGCTACTGATCCGGTCACCTACAAGGTCTGCAATGCGCCGGAACCGGTGGAGGTTCCGGAAGGCCTGATCGGCAGTCCGCTGAGTGCGGTTGAGGCGCAACTGACCAGCCTCGGTCTGGAAGTCGACGTCCAGAGGATCGACAGCGCCTCCGAGAAGGACCGGGTTCTGAAGGTCGAGAAGGCCGGCCAGAAGGTCGACCGGGGCACCCAGATCACCGTGACGGTGTCCAACAACGCACTGGTCAAGGTGCCGCTGGTCGAGAACAAGTCGCTCGAGGCCGCACAGGCTCTGCTGGAAGCGTCCGACCTGGTCGCCGACCCGCAGTTCGTGCAGGCCGACGGCGAGCCGGGCACGGTGATCACCCAGGGCACCAAGGCCGGCAAGGAAGTCGAGCGCAACTCGACGATCAAGCTCACCGTGATCGCTGACCCCGACCCGAACCCGAGCACCTCGGAGTCCACCGGGACCGGCGAGGGCGGCGGCGACGAGCAGCCCTGATCGACGGATACGACGAAGGCCGGTACCCCGGGGGGTGCCGGCCTTTCTCGTATTCCTGAATCAGGCGGTGGCGAAGGCGGACCGGCGGCGGGTCTCCACCTCGGCGGCCAGCGCCGGGGCCTTCTCCAGCGCCGACGGCAGACCGCAGAACGCCAGCCAGTTCGCGAGCATGGTGTGACCGCCTTCGGTCAGTACCGACTCGGGGTGGAACTGGACGCCCTCGATCGCGAGTTCGCGGTGCCGCATCGCCATGACGACACCCGAGTCGGTCGTGCCGGTCACCTCGATCTCGGCCGGCAGCGTCTCCGACAGGACCGCGAGCGAGTGGTAGCGGGTCGCGGTGAACGGGTCGGGCAGCCCGGCCAGCACCCCGACCCCCTTGTGATGCACCTCGGAGGTCTTGCCGTGCAGCAGCTCGGGGGCGCGGGTCACGGTGGCCCCGAACGCGGCGCCGATCGCCTGGTGGCCCAGGCAGACGCCGAACATCGGGATCTTCCCGGCGTACTCCTTGATCACGTCCATCATGATCCCGGCGCGGGTGGGCTCACCCGGGCCCGGTGACAGCAGGATGCCGGCCGCGCCGAATCCGGCCACGTCGGCCACCGAGATCTCGTCGTTGCGGCGCACCTCGCACTCGGCGCCGAGCTGACCCAGGTACTGCACCAGGTTGAAGACGAACGAGTCGTAGTTGTCGATCACCAGAATGCGCACGTCATCACCTGCTGGGGCTCGGTTTGGGCTGGTTGGAGGTGGTCTCGTAGGGCACCTCGTCCGGGCCGGCGTCGCCCGGAATGGTGGATCCGGAGTCCTCACCGGTGCCCGCTTCGACCTGTACGTCGTCGAACGGCAGCAGCGGGGTGGCCCACGGGAAGACCCAGTACCAGAGCAGGGTCCCGACCGTCGTCACCAGCACGAGCGAGATGGCCAGCTTGCTCCAGACGCCACCCGGCAACTTGCGCCAGATCCACGCGTACATCGTCGTCAGGATGCTTTCATCTCGGCCGGCATGCCGGCGTCGGGCAGGGTCTGGTCCCGGGGGACCGTCTTGACCAGCTCGGCGTGGATGATCAGCCGCTCGTAGTTGTTGAACTTCGGGTTGCACGTGGTGAGAGTGAGCAGCGCCTGCGTCGGCTTGGCCTTGGGCTTGCCGGGCACCGCGGCGACCACCTCGACCTGGTTCGGCTTCACGACCTCTTGCTGGTAGACGTGGTAGATGAACCAGCTCTCGCGGGTCTCGACGCCGATGACGTCGCCGTCCTTCAGCTCGTCGAGCCGCCAGAAGATCTTGCGGACCCGGTGGCCGGCCACCGAGAAGTTGCCGATCTGCCCCGGCTTCGCGGTATCCGGGTAGTGGCCCGGCGCGTACCTGATGTCGTCGGGCTGGACGCCGTCGACGACCACCCACTTCTTGTCCAGTTTCGGGATGTAGAGCCGGCCCACCAGGTCGGCGCCCGGCGCCTTCGGGCCCTTCACCGTGCTCGCGGTTGGCGCCACGGTCGGGTCGGCCCAGGCCTGATCCAGCTCCGAGCCCAGGGTGTCCTGCTCGGCGTCGACCGCGGCCGAGTTGCCGAAGACCTGATAGCCGGCGAAGAGCAGCACCACGAGACCGAAAGTGATCATCAGCTCGCCGGAGGTGCGGATGCCGGTCCGGATCCGGGAGCCGATGGTCGGCCGGGTCAGTTCGGAGTAGACGCTCTTGTAACCCTCGTCGGTCTGCTCCGGGCGCAGCTTGACCACCCGCTCACCGCGCTTCGCCTTGTCGTCGGCCGGGTCGGGTTCCGCGTCGGCCGGCAGGCCGGAGGCAGGCGCACCACCGGCCGCCGGGGACACCGAGGCGGCGCCGAGTGCCGCGTCCGGGCCGGCCGCGTCACGCGCGGCCTGCGCCGCGGCACCCGGCGGGGGCGCGGTCGGCTTGGCAGGCGAGACCGCAGGTAGAAGACCGGTTGGAGCATCGACGGTACGGATGATCGCGGTCACACTCGGATCCCGCGTCGGGCCGGCCGTCCACGCCTGCGCCGGCTCGGGGGTCGAGCCGCCGGACAGCCAGTCGGCGGGTGCGGCCGGAGCGCCGGAGCGGTCCCCGGGAGGCCAGGCGGCACCGGAACCGGGCTCGGCCCGCGACCACCCCTGCTGGCCACGTCCCTGCTGGTCGGCCGCAGGCGTCCAGGCGGTCGTCGCACCGTCGTAGGCACCCACCGAACCCGAACCCGGCATGCCCGCGGCACCGGCCGTGGCCAGCTGGTTGTGCGCCACAGTCGGAGCCGGCGAGCTGTGCGCAGCGGCAGGAATGGCAGCCTGCGGGTTGTATGCCGCCGCCGAGGCCGCCGTCAGCGAATTATGCGAACCAGCTGCGGCAGCTGGGTTGTGGGCCGCCGCCTGCGGGTTGTGCGCACCAGCCGCGGCCTGCGGGTTGTATGCCGCCACCGGTGAACCGTGCGCACCAGGTGAGGCAGGCGGGTCGTAGGCCGGAGACGCAGTCTGTGGAGTGTGCGCAGTGGTCGAGGCGGCCGCCTGTGGGTTGTACCCCGGGGCGGTGACCTGCGGATTGTGCGTGGCAGTTGCGGCGGGACCGTGCGCGGCAATGGGGGCGGCCGCTACTGGGCTGTATGCAGCGGTAGGAGCGGTCGCCGGGCTGTAGGCGCCATTGGGTGCGGCCGTCTGGCTGTACGCGGCGTGGCCGGCGGCCGTCTGGCTGTGCGCAGCGGCCGACGGATGCTGTCCGGCGGGGACGGCAGCCGGGTTGTACGCAGGAGCCGGGGCGGTCGTCAGTGGAGCCGGAACGGGCGTGCTCAACGCACTATGTGCGACGGACACTCCGGGGGAAGCCGGATGCGTGGACGGGCCGGGAGAAGCCGGGTGCGGGGCGCCCGCCCGCAGCGAAGCGGCGACCGAGGTGTCGATCGGTGCGGTGACCGTCGCGTTCCACGCCGGCTGCGCCACGACCGGCTCCGAGTGAGCTGCGGCACGACGCGGCTCATATCCGCCAGACCCGCTGAGAGCCTCGCTGCCAGGCGCGGAAGGCCGCACCGGGGTAGCGGTGGGGGTAGGGCCGCCCAGATCGTTTCTGAGGGCTGTCGGACCGCCGGCCCCCTCAGTCGCCCGTCGCCGGGCCGCAGCCGCCGCGGCGCTGATCTCGTCTTGCGCGGAAGGCGAAGATGGCGCAGCGGCCACGGAGGGCGCGGCCGCGGGGGGCGCAGGGTGTGCGGTGGGCACGGACGGCGCAGGGTGTGCGGTCGGCGCGGATGGCGTGACGGGTCGTGGGTCGACATTGCCGCCAGGTCCGACCGGGGCCGCGAGCGGCCCACCGGGGACACCATCGGGTGCGGCATCGGTGATCCGCGGGATGTAAGCGGTCTGGGCGTCGCTGTCCGGCGCGCGGTGGCGGCCGGACCCGGACGGGTTCGCGGGGTACTCCGGAGGAACCATCACCGGGCAGCCTGCGCCGCGCGGAGGTCGGTCGAACCGTCGTACGCCTGCACTGTCACGTTCTTCTCCACCTTTTCCGTGTAACCGAGCCCGAAGTCGGCGACGGCCTCCCGGAACTGCCTGACTCCCTCTGACGAGTCCAACGCGCGAGTGAGCGCTGTGGGTTCGCCGATCGCGGTGATCTTGAAAGGCGGTGAGAAGACCTGGCCGTGAAGGAGCAGCGTGTTGCCGACACAGCGTACCGCGCTCGTGGAGATCACACGGAGATCCATGATCGTCATGGCTTCGGCGCCACCGGCCCACAACGCGTTCACCACGGCTTGGACGTCACCCTGGTGGACGACCAGATCGTCGTTGTCCGGGGCGTTGTCGCCGAAGTCGGTGCCGCGGCGCGGGGAGTCGTTGAGTGTCACGGTCATGCCGGAACCCTGAAGTTCGGTGAAGCCGGCCGACTGGCGTAGCGCGTTGGCCTGACTCTGTGCCGGTGGATCCAGTTCGGCCAGCCGGCCGGTCTGCTGGTCGACCTCGGACAACAGACGGGCGGCCTTCTTCTCGTTGGCTGCCAGCCGGGTCCGTTTCTCGGCGATCAGTTGTGTCAGTTGCGGACGGCGGTCGTCGCGTAGTGCCGTACCGTCTGCGGTGGTCGCCGACGTCGTGAACAGCAGACCCGCCGCCACCGCGATCAGCGGGACCCCCGCGGACCAGACCGATCGGCGGCGGTCGCGCCGAGGCCGGAGGCCGCGGGCGACGCGCCGGAGCACGAGCTGCCAGGAGGCTCCACCGGCGTCGCTCGGAACGCCGCCAACCCCTCGAAAAGCCACCCAGCCCCCTCAAGAACAGACGCTCGGGGTATTTTCTCGCCCCGGCGGGTGCCTGTCTGCGTACCGCCTTGACTACGCTAGCGGTCGAACAGTATTCGCCACGGGCAGCATTCGGGAGTTCCGGAGCCGCTCAGCGGTGGGTTGTTCACCACTTGTTGCCCTCAGGAGATCGCCGTGCCCAAGTCAGTGGTTCGCAAGAAGAAGGTCTACACCCCGCCGTCGGACATCAACCCGGCGGTGAAGGGTGCGTCCAACAAGCCGAGTCCGGTTTGGGTGCCCGTCAGTGCGGTGACCCTGATCGTGGTCGGCATCGCCTGGCTCGTCGTCTACTACCTGTCCGAGCAGCAGTGGCCGGTAGCGAGCTGGGAATACTGGAATCTTGCGGTCGGCTTCGGCTGCATGGTGGCGTCGCTGGGCCTGCTGTCGCGCTGGCGCTGAAACGCTGTTTCCTTTCTACCGCGTATACGTGAAAATCCTCGAAAGTTAGCGCACCCCCGCCTGGCGTGGGGTGCGCTTTCGGCGTGGGGCGCACTCCCTTGACCTGTGGCGCGCGCCCGTCTATTACTCGTGGGTAACATGGGCGGGCGCACCGCCGACCGAGGAGGCACAACGCAGATGGGCTACGCGCAGATAGTCGCCACCGTCTTAGCGGGGGCAATCACGGTGGTGGCCGTCTACCTGGCGGTACGTGCCGTCATGACGATCACCGCGGTGATCCGGCAGGGCCAGCCCGATCCGGCCCGCTTCGCCGAGCCGAAGGTCCGGACCAAGACCATGCTGGTGGAGACCGTCGGTCACACCAGGATGCTGAAGTGGTCCGCGATCGGCGCGGCCCACTGGTTCGTGATGGTCTCGTTCGTCATCCTGTCCTCGCTCGTGCTCGAGGCGTATTTCGAGGTCGTCGACCCGGATCTGGGCCTGCCGATCATCGGCCACTGGGTGGTCTTCGGCCTGGTCACCGAGTGGATCGGCATTCTCGGCACGATCGGCATTCTCTACCTGGTGTTCGTCCGCCAGCGACAGAAGCCGGGCGCGGTGAAGCGCAGCCGGTTCCTCGGCTCGACCATGTGGCAGGCGTACTTCGTCGAGGCGATCATCGTCGGGGTCTTGATCTTCGGCTTCCTGATCCGGGGCTTCAAGGTCGCCAACGATCACTTCGAGTACCCGCTGTGGGCCACCCCGCTCAGCCACGCCATCGGCTCGATCCTCCCGGCCTGGGAGGACGGCGCCACGTGGATGGCGCTCATCAAGATCCTGATCTCGATGAGCTGGCTGATCACCATCTCGCTGAACCCGACGATGGGCGTCGCCTGGCACCGCTTCCTGGCGTTCTTCAACATCTACTTCAAGCGCAGCCCGGAGAAGCCGGCCGGATCCGGTCTGGGCGCGCTGAAGCCGATGATGAGCGAGGGCAAGCCCCTCGACTTCGAGGAGGCCGACCCGGAGAAGGACCTCTTCGGCGTCAACCAGGTCGAGCAGTTCACCTGGAAGGGTCTGCTCGACTTCTCCACCTGCACCGAGTGCGGTCGTTGCCAGTCGCAATGCCCGGCCTGGAACACCGCCAAGCCGCTGTCGCCCAAGCTTCTCGTGCTGTCGTTGCGCGATCACGCGTACGCCAAAGCCCCTTATCTCCTCGCCGGAGGCGGGAAAGATCTGATGGGTGAGGAGAAGGCCACCGAGGCCCAGCTCGCCCACATGGACGTCCTCGCCCTTGCCGAAGGCAACCGTCCGCTGATCGGCACCGCCGAGGACCAGGGCGTCATCGACCCGGACGTGCTCTGGTCCTGCACCACCTGCGGCGCCTGCGTCGAGCAGTGCCCGGTCGACATCGAGCACATCGACCACATCGTCGACATGCGGCGGTACCAGGTGCTGATCGAGTCGAGCTTCCCCTCCGAGGCCGGCGTCATGCTGCGCAACCTGGAGAACAAGGGCAATCCGTGGGGCGCCCCGCAGAACACCCGTGAGGACTGGACCAAGGGTCTGGACTTCGAGGTGCCGCGGGTCGGCGAGGTCGAGGACTTCGACTACCTCTTCTGGGTGGGTTGCGCCGGCGCCTTCGAGGACCGGGCCAAGAAGACCACCCGCGCGGTGGCGACGCTGCTCAACGAGGCGGGTGTGAAATACGCCATCCTCGGTGAGGGTGAGACCTGCACCGGCGACCCGGCCCGCCGGATCGGCAACGAGTTCATCTTCCAGATGCTCGCCCAGCAGAACGTCGAGACGCTTCAGGAAGCCGGCGTCAAGCGGATCGTCGCCACCTGCCCGCACTGCTTCAACACCCTGGGCAACGAGTACGAGCAGCTCGGACTCAAGGTCGAGGTGGTTCACCACACCCAGCTGCTGGCTCACCTGGTCGCCACCGGCAAGCTCACGCCGGTCCAGCCGGTCGACGGCGGGGTCACCTACCACGACCCCTGCTACCTGGGCCGGCACAACCGGGTCTTCGACGCGCCGCGTGAACTGCTCGGCACCGCCATCGGCGGCGACGTGGTCGAGATGCCGCGCAACCAGGAGCGCTCCTTCTGCTGCGGCGCCGGCGGCGCCCGGATGTGGATGGAGGAGCGGATCGGTAAGCGGATCAACGTCGAGCGCACCGAGGAGGCCCTGGCCACCGGGGCGAAGACGATCGCGGTCGGCTGCCCGTTCTGCTACACGATGATCGGCGACGGCGTCACCGGTAAGGGCAAGCAGGAAGAGGTCGAGGTGGTCGACGTGGCCACCGTCCTGCTCCGCTCGCTGAAACAGGAAGCCTGATCGTTCCCTCGTCCGTGGCCGGCAGCCCAGCTGCCGGCCACACCCGTTTCCGCCGGACCGGTGACGGCACGGTTGGTGGCGAATGGCCCCAGTCCGGCACAATGAGGTCCGAGGTGAAGCGATCATGGACGGCCTGTTCCTGACCGCGGTGCTCCCGTTGGTGGCGTTTGCGCTGCTCACGGCGGGCAACGCGTTTTTCGTGGCGGCCGAGTTCGGGTTGGTCACCGTCGATCGGGTGGAGATCGACACCCGGGCCACCGCGGGTGATCGCCAGGCCCGCCGGGTCCAGACCGCTCTGCGGGAGCTCTCCTTCCAGCTCTCCGGCGCGCAGCTGGGCATCACGCTCACCGCGCTGCTCACCGGATACCTCGCCGAGCCGGCCCTGTCCGAGCTCTTCATCCCCCTGGTGGAACCGGTCGCCGGCGACTCCACCGACACCGTCACCCACGTGATCGCCCTGGTCGTGGCCACCCTGCTCTCCATGCTCTTCGGCGAGCTGGTGCCCAAGAACGCGGCGCTGGCCCGTCCGATGGGCATCGCGCTGCGCACGGCCGCACCCTTGCGTACCTTCTCGATCGTCTTCAAATGGCTGATCGCGGCGCTCAACGGCACCGCGAACTGGCTGGTCCGCCGCCTCGGCATCGAGCCGCAGGAGGAGCTGGCCAGTGCCCGCTCCCCCGAGGAGCTCGGCCTGCTCGCCGCGATCAGCGCCTCGGCCGGCGCGCTGCCCACCGAGACCGCCACCCTGCTGCGCCGGACCATCCGGTTCGGCGAGAAACGGGCGGCCAAGGCGATGACGCCACGCGTCGACGTCGTCGGGCTCAAGACCACCGCGACCGCGGCGGACCTCATCACGGTGGCGCGCGAGACCGGACACACCCGATTTCCGGTGTACGAGAGCACGCTCGACGTGGTCACCGGAGTGGTCGGGGTGAACGACGCCCTGGGCGTGCCACCCGAGCGACGGGCCGCGACACGCGTCTCCACCCTCGCCCGGGAACCGGTCCTCGTGCCGGAGAGCCTCAACCTCGACAAGGTGCTCGAAGTGCTGCGTACCGCGGGCGCCGACCTGGCCATCGTGGTCGACGAGTACGGCGGCACCGACGGTGTCGTCACCATCGAGGACCTGATCGAGGAACTGGTCGGGGAGATCGCCGACGAGTACGACACCGACCTCGGCGAGACCGGCACCCAGGAACTGACCGCCCCCGGCGGGGAGAAGACGTTCCTGGTCGACGGGCTGCTCCGGGAGGACGAGGTGCACGAGCAGACCGGGTTCCGGCTGCCCGAGGGGCCGTACGAGACGCTGGCCGGATTCCTGCTCGCCCGCCTCGGGCACATCCCGGTCGCCGGGGAATCGCTTGAAGAACACGGGTGGGAGTTCACCGTGATGGAGGTCGACCGGCACCGCATCGAGCAGGTGCGCGTGGTCGCGCCGCCGGAGCCGTCCGATGACTGAATTGCTGTTCGTCGCCGTGCTGCTGATCGGGAACGGCCTTTTCGTCGGCGGTGAATTCGCACTGATCGCCTCGCGGCGGACCGCACTGGAGCCGCTCGCCGAGACCTCGCAGGCGGCCCGCTGGGCGCTGTCGGCGATGAGCCAGATCCCGCTGATGATCGCCGGGGCGCAGCTCGGCATCACCATCTGCACCCTGGTTCTCGGCGCGATCGCCGAGCCGACCGTGGCGCACCTGCTGGAGGGCCCGTTCCACGCGATCGGGCTGCCGGACAACGCGGTGCACCCGATCGCGTTCGTGCTCGCCCTGATGATCGTGACGTTCCTGCACACGGTCGTCGGCGAGATGGTGCCGAAGAACATCACCCTGGCCGGGCCGGAGCGGTCCGCGCTCATTCTCGGCCCGTTCATGCTGGCCTTCTGCACCGCCACCAAGCCACTGCTCAACGCGATGCGCTGGGCGTCCCGCAACATCCTGAAACTGTGGAAGATCGAGACGACCGACGCGGTCAAGACGGTCTTCACCGCCGAGGAGCTGGCCGGCATGGTCACCCAGGCCCGTAGCGAGGGCCTGCTCGGCTCGGAACAGTACGCCCGCATCCACGCCGCGCTCGGCCTCAGCAACCGCACCGCCGCCGACACCCTGCTGCCCTGGTCGCGGGTCACCACGGTGGCCGCCGACGTGTCACCGGCGACGCTCGAGGCGGTCGCCACCCGCAGCGGCCGCTCACGGTTTCCGGTGGTCCAGCGCGACACGCGCCGGGTTCTCGGATTCGTGCACGTCAAAGACATTCTCGGGTACGGGGGAGCCCAGCGCCGCCTTCCGGTGCCGGCCGAGGTGATCCGTCCGCTGGCCGTGGTGCCGCCGGACCGGAGTCTCGCCGACCTGCTGCTCACCATGCGCCGGGACCGCCTGCACATCGTGCTGGTCAGTGACGGCAGCCGCCCGCTCGGCGTGATCACCCTGGACGACGTGCTGCACGCGGTGATCGGCGAATCGTCGGCCGCCGCACATCCGGCCTCACGGATGCGGTGATCTGCGTTACCCCGATTCGGATTCGGTGGTTCGGTCTACCGCGTTCGGGTGGTTCTTCGGCGTTTCGGTGCGCCGGTTCGCGACTTAGTCCTCATTCCGGACAATAAGTGCATGCTTCACTTCCGGCGGCGCGCAGTCCCGATCGGTGTCCTGTCGGCGGCTCTCGTCCTGGCCGGGGTGTCCGTGATCCTCCAGCGCACCCCGTCTGCAGCCGGGCCGCCACCCACATCCGGGCACAGCCCAGCTCCACCGACATCCGGACCGCCGCCGCGCACCACACAGGTGCCGGCCGTCACTCCGAACCGGGCGATACCCGGCTTCCTCGACAACGTGAGTGCCTTTTCCGCGCCGGTCACGCCTGGCCGGATCCGCATCGCCGGGGCGCCGTTCGAAGTCCGGTACGACTTCAACGGCGGAGTCGGCCGGCCCATCGCCGACGTCGAAGGCGGGCACGAACTGCGGCCCCTCGGGCAGAACGGGGGCGCGCTCCGGCTCGTACCCCAAGGATCCGGTCTTGCCGTCGCCTACCCGGACCGATGCACGCTGCCGAGAGAACGGGATTGCCCCCGCGCGATCCTGGAAGGCCTCCGAGACGACAGCCTCAACCCCGGACGGCGATCCATGCGGTACGGGGCATCGGTGCGCATGACCTACACGGACCTCGCCGACGGGGCCAACGTGTTGCAGAAGGGCTACTCGGTGGGCCGGGTCAGCCAGTACAAACTCCAGGTCGACCACAGGCAGGGCCACCCCAGTTGCGTGGTCGCCGGTTCCCGAGGAGGCATCTACCGGGCCGAACCGTGGATCAACGTCGCCGACGGCCAGTGGCACGACCTGGAATGCCGCCGAACCCTGAGCCGCCTGATCATGCTCGTCGACGGCGTCCCGCGAGCCTGGGTTCCCCTGCCACCCCAGCTGTCGATCGCGAACGCCGAGCCCCTTCGCATCGGAGGCAAGGGCCCGGCCCCCGGAAACGACCAGTTCGCCGGCGCCATAGACGACGTCTTCATCACCATCGGCGACTGACCAGGCGGCCCCTGCCACGTTTCCGCAGGTAGGCGGGATCCTTGAGGCCCTACGTGTTTCCCCTCGCGGGGCCTCGGGATCTTGCACGAATCTTCAACCTCGCGCCGATCTTGCAGCCCTTTCCGCGTCCCGGCGGGAAGAAGGCTGCAAGGTCGCCCCGGCGCAGTAGACCTTGCACGACAAATCACATCCAGAGGTGAAGAACCACGCAAGATCGCGGCCAACATGGAGAACGTGCAAGATCGCGGCCAGCGAGGACTCGACTTTCGTACTTTCTGGTTCCCCTTCGCCGCACGCGGTGTTCCGGCGTCGGCGAGACCCGTCATCCCGCATCTCATCCACCGGCTGGGGCAGACCTGAACCGCGCACCACAAGATCTACTTTCGGGTGCCGGGCCGGGTGCGACGGCGCGGTCTCCATGGGGTTGCGCGGCCGGGCTCGTGGAGGTTGCTGCGACGACGGGAGCACACGTTGGCGTTACGTGTGCCGACGTCTTCGCTGGGACGTGGATGAACGCACGCGATCGGCCCAGCGTGTGCGCCTGCCTTTGTCGGGGCGACGATGAGCGATCGCGATCGGCCAACGTGTGCGCTGACCACCGCCACCGCCACCGCCATCGCCGGAACAGGGAACGCGGACGAGTCGTCGCCGGCGGATCCTGCCGCAGCGATGGATCTTGCGTCACTGTCGGCCGGCATGCAGTAGCAATACTGCGGGGCTGAAGTCCGCGACCGGTGTGATCTGCGGAGGCGGGGCCGGGCAGTGGTTCACAAAGTGCGAAAGTCGAGCGAGGAGAACCGTGCAAGATCTACAAGACTGGCCGGGGACGAAATCTCCCGTGAATGCGACATTCCCGGCCTCGGGTCGGTGTCTAGTCGCATGCGCGACCGGTGCGACAGCCCGAAGGCTGGGCGGGAGAACACCGGACTGAAGAGGGGTCTGCTCGGCAGTCCTGTTGCTCGCGGCACCACATTGGGAAAGCCCTTCGGCTTCACGATGCCCGTGGAGGACTATCCGACCCTGCCGGACATGCCATCCAGCGGCCGAGCGCCGGTGTCGGGCGTTTGGCCGCCAATGGCCCGGACCTGTTTCCCGAAAACGGACCGGAACGACGGAAGCCCTGGTGGACCATTGGTCCTGACCAGGGCTTCCGTATGTGGAGCGGGTGACGGGGAATCGAACCCGCACTGTCAGCTTGGGAACCGTACAAGATCGCCAGTATGAGTCTGGAACCGCCAGCTCAGAGCGATGCCGAGTGGCTTGGAGTGACCTCAGGCGGCCTGCCGTACTGGCACGCTTGTGGCACGATCGAGCGTTCCCGAATGGGGTTGCCGGGTGGCTGATGATGGTCACGATGACGACAACACAAGGTGAACGCGACCACGCCAGTCTTCTGCGGCGGCTGGAGGTCCTGAAGCTGCCAGTGGTACCGCTCGAGCAACATGGCTTTCTGGCGCCCTCGGACCGCACGGAAATGAAAGTCGAGCCAGACGCGGTCGGCGTCGGTCCCGTCGGTACGGCGTTCGCCGTTTGGTCACATCGGAAGAGCTCCCGGCGCAAGCAGGTCACGTGGCATCTCGGTGGCAAGGGGAACCGGATCCTCGGCTCCGTTGATATGGAGACAGACCTTCGTGTGCGGTTCGTACAGCCGCTGACGGAGGGACGGGTGCTGCTGGCGGCGGCCCGTGCGAGACGTGGCGAGTTCAACGGTGAGGTATGGACCCGCGACGGCGATTTGGAGCACCAGGGCCACCTCGGCGACGCCATCGAGGAACTCCAGACGACCGCGTCGGGGAAGGTGTGGGCTGGCTACTTCGATGAAGGAGCGCTGGGTGAAGGCGGGCCGGAGGGACATGGCCTTGCCCGTTTCAACCAAGACCTGACCGTCGACTGGCTCTACCCGCACGATGCCGGGCTTCCCTACATCTCCGACTGCTACACGCTCAACCTTCAGGGTGAAACGGCCCATTTCTGCCCGTACACGGATTTCCACATCCAGTCGGTCTCGGACGACGCTGTCACGGACTGGGGACCGTCTCCCTATCGGTCTGCGCACAGCATGCTGGTCAGTGGCGCGGATCGTGCGCTGCTGGCGGGCTGGGGCTCCGACTACGACGTCGTGACACTGCTGCGGATCGGCCGGGAAGGTGTGCGCCAAATCGGCGGGCAGTGCCGCATCGTGCTACCCGATGGCATCGAAGCGCAGCGACTTCGTTATACATGCCGAGGCGGTGACCTGCATGCCTTCATCCGAGGGCGGTGGTACCGCACCGACTTGGATGCCCTCAGCGCGGTTGCTGGTTCCACCGACATCTGACGCGATGAGGACCTGCGGACCGGGACTGCTGCCAGGTCAGCTGTCGAGTGCTGCTGCGCTGGCCTAATGGTACGAGAGCGGCTGACAGTGCGTCAAAAGCCGAACGCCTGGCCACGATATTAACCGTGACCAGGCGTTTCGTCCTGGAGCGGGTGACGGGAATCGAACCCGCACTGTCAGCTTGGGAAGCTGATGTTCTGCCATTGAACTACACCCGCAAGCTGCCCCACTGTACCTGATTATCCGAGTCTGCGATGGCACCGGGCCCGGAAACGTGACGCGCTGCGGTAGGCGATGACACGAACAGCTGTTCAGCGAGAAACGGGCCTGCCGAGTGAGGGTGAAGGGCGGTCAGCTGGCCACGGCTAACAGGTTGGGTTTGGGGCGAGGGGCCCGCCACGTCTGGGCGTAGGCCGGCACGAACGGGGTGGCGGCCAGCGGCAGGGCCCCGGCCGGACCGTGGCGGCGGAGCATGGCCGTCTCGATCGTCAGCTCGAACAAGCGCCAGTCGACGTCTGGGGAGGCGTGCAGGGTGCCGGCCAGGTGAGCGATCGTCCGTGGGTCTCGGACCGGGGTTGCCCGGCCGGTCAGGGTGGCCTCGTCGTCGTTGTCCTCCGGTGGGTAGGCGTGCAGGGCGTAACGCCCGTCGCGCTCCAGGTCTCGGCGTTTCGGGGAGTCGACTATGAAGCAGTAGAGACCGTCGGCTGTGAAGACCGGGGAGACCGGGTGGACGCGTGGGCCGCCGTCTGGGCGGATGGTCGCCAGGTAGCCCATGCCGGGGCCGTACTGCTGCAGGAGCGCACGGATGCCGTCGGCGAGCGCCGGCTCGGCGGCGGCGAAATCGGACCAGGAAGCCATGCCGGCATTCTATCGAACATATGTTCGAGGTGGCCACTGAACACGCCGATTCGGGCAGGTCCGAACGTGGTCGGTATGGTGTTGCGATGCTTCTCTCTGACCGTGACCTGGTCGCCGAGATCAAGTCGGGTGGGCTCTCGCTGGAGCCGTTCGAGCCGTCGCTCATGCAGCCGTCCAGCGTCGACGTTCGGCTGGATCGGTTCTTCCGGGTGTTCAACAATCACCTGTACACCCACATCGACCCAGCCGAGCAGCAGGATGAGCTGACCGCCCCGGTCGAGGTGGAGGACGGTCAGCCGTTCGTGTTGCATCCGGGTGAGTTCGTGCTGGCGTCCACGCTCGAGGTGATCACTCTCGGGCAGGAGTTGGCCGCCCGTCTCGAGGGCAAGAGCAGTCTCGGGCGTCTCGGGCTGCTCACCCACTCGACCGCGGGGTTCATCGACCCGGGGTTCTCGGGGCACGTGACGCTGGAACTCTCCAACGTGGCCAACCTGCCGATCAAGCTCTGGCCGGGGATGAAGATCGGGCAGCTGTGCATCTTCCGGCTGTCCAGCCCGGCTGAGCACCCATACGGGTCGGCCGTCTACGGATCCCGGTACCAAGGGCAACGCGGCCCTACCGCGAGCCGTTCGGCGCTCAATTTCCGGACCTGGCCGACGCGCTGACGGTGCCGGGCCGAACGCGCTGACGGTGCCGGGCCGGCGCGCTGACAGAAGCCGAGGGCGCTGAAGGTGATAGGCGGGACCACGACCCGCTCGGCGTAGGGGAGAGCTCGGTAGCCGTACCCCTAATGGGTGTTTCGTCGGACCTGAAGCCCATGCGCCGACGCCGCGCCGAGGACCTGTTCGATCTCGGCCGGGCTCAGCCCGGCCGTCGGAACCGGCAGGAACCGCGTGCCACGCAACCGGAAGAGCAGCTGCCCGGAGAGCTGTTCGACCGAGCGGACCGCCCGCCAGGCGTACGCGTGCCGGGCCTCCGCGTCCGAGCTGGCGACCCCGCCCTCGCTGATCTCGTAGGTGGTGAGCCGCCCGGTGCGCAGCCCGCGCGCGGTGTGGTTCAGCAGGACCACCGGAACGATCACGGCAAGTGCCGCTCCACCGGCCAGAAGGCCCGGGCTGAGGTCTCCGGTGACGCCCAGGAGAAGCACCGCGACCAGCAGGAAAGCCCACCCGGCGAGGCGGGCGGCGAGTACCGGGCGGCGAAGGCCGTGCCTGGTGGCGGCGGCGATCAGCGCCGGGTCGGCAACCGCGGTGATCTGGATCTGCACCCCCGAAAAGTACCTTTTGCCCACCGCCGATCGGCACCCTCCGGGCGGCTGTAACGGGATCTACGATTGGCGGCGTGTATCTCATGATTTCGACGTACCTGAAGCCGCTCGACGAGGTCGACGCGGCCCGTGCCGATCACCTGGCCTTCGTCGACGAGTTGGAGAAGACGGGCTACGCGGTCACCGCGGGCCGGATGGACCCGCCGACCGGCGGCATCATCCTGCTGGACGTGGACACTGAGGCCGAGGCGCAGGAGCTGATGGCCACCGACCCGTATGTGGTGCGGGGCCTGGCCGCTTACACCGCGACCGGCTGGCACCCGACCCGGGGCGCCCTCGCCGGCTACAAGCGGGCCCGTTAGTCCATTTTGTTTACGGGTCCAGGTCCATTCCGGTCAGCAGGGTCCTGATCGTCAGCTCGGCCGACACCGCGGGCGGGCACTCGTCGACGATCACGGCCGTGCCCAGGTACCTCGACCCGAGGAGTTCGCGCAGGCCACGAGCCTGAGCCCCGGTGGCCGCCCAGTCGTCGACGACGAGGGCGCGGTCGCCGGGGCTGATCAGTTTCTCCCGCACGCCCAGGCGCTGGACGTCGCCGCGGTGGTCGGTGGGCACGTCGGCCCAAATCATCGGCTCGGCGATGGCCCGGCGTGCCCCGGCCCGGTACGCCTCCACGAACCCCACTCCGAGCGCCCGTGCCACCAGGGGCCCGACCATGAATCCGGTCACCTCCGGCGAGACCACGACGGTCGGCTGGTCGGCCCGGAACAGGTCGGCGAGGGCCGGCCCGAGACCGTCCAGGATGCGCGGGTCACGCCACCATCCGGACCGGTCGCTGACCATGTAGTCGTGGCCGGGGCCCAGGTCGGTCCAGCGGAAGGCGGATCGGAGAAGATCACGGAGATCGTCGGTCACGCAGACATCCTGTCACCGGGCGCCGTTCTTGTTGGACCGACCGAATGACTGCGGTACCTACGACGGGTCAGAACCGACTCAGCCTACGGGTCAAGTTGATGCCCGACGTCAGGTCGATCGGGCATGCTGTTCGGCGGAACCATGCCTACTTTCATGGCGGGACGACGCCCGCTGAGCCCAGGGAACCGCGCCGGCATCGGCGCGGCCCTCGTGCTGCTCGCCGTCGTGTCCGCCGTGGAGCTGACCGAGCCCGGCGTGGACTATGTCGGTCTGCTGGCGGCGGTGCCGTTCCTGGCCGCGGTCTTCGCCGTCTGGCAGCTGGTCCTGGGGGCCGGTGTGATCGCCACGGTGGTCGGGGCGGTCTTCGTCGGGCTGGCCGGTCCGGCCGTCGGCATGGCCGGTCTGGTCAACCTGATGGGCATCGTGCTGGCGACGGGTGTGGCGGCCGCCGGGGCGACGATCCGCCAGCGGCAGGCCGAACGGATCGCCGAGCTGCTGCGGCTGGCGGCGGTGGCCCAGCAGGCGGTGCTGCGGCCGATCGGCCCGCAGGTGGGTGCGCTCGCGGTGGCCGGCCGGTACATCTCGGCGACTGCCGCGGCGGACATCGGAGGAGACCTCTACGAGGCCCTCAACACGCCTTACGGCGTTCGGATCATCATCGGGGATGTACGGGGTAAGGGCCTCGACGCAGTCCGCCTGGCGAGCATCGTGCTGGGTTCGTATCGGCATGTCGCGTACGAGCGGGCCGACCTGAAGTCGATCGTGCAGGACCTGGACCGGGCGGTGGCCCGGAGCGTCGGCGATGAGGACTTCGTCACAGCGGCTCTGGTCGAGGAGCGCGGTGGCACCCTGACGATCGTCAACTGTGGACATCCGGCGCCGCTGCTGCTGCGTCGTGGTCAGGTGATTCCGCTGGAGCCGCCCGCCCCGGCGCCGCCCCTGGGCTTCGTGCCGGAGGTCAAGGCGCGGGTGGAGCGTCTGGAGCCGGGTGACCGGCTGCTGCTGTTCACCGACGGGCTGGGCGAGGCGCGGCGGGACGGTGAGTTCTTCCCGACCGCCGACCGTGCGTGGCGCCTGCTGGGCCACGGCACGGTCGGGGACGGTCTCGCGTCGCTGGAGACGGCCCTGGTCGACTGGGTCCACGGGCGTCTCGAGGACGACATCGCGTTGGTTCTGCTGGAGTACGCCGGTCCGGACGGCGGCGCTGCCGTCTCGGTGCCGAGCTGGGAAGTCGGAGCCGCGGGCAGCTGATGTCAGGCCGCGCTGTCCTCGGTGTCGGCCGTGGTGGCCGGTGAGGTCGGCGCTGGAACTGGTGGAGCCTGGTCGGGTTGGCGGTGCCGCCCGACGTAGTTGCGCGGCTGGTTGGCCTGGCGCGGCTCCGGGATCAGGTTCTTGAGCGTGGCGAACATGGCGTCCCCCTGTTCGTAGCTGTCTATCCCTTAGAACGAGCCGTCCGTGCACGCGATACGTGATCAGCGTGTCGAAGTAGGCAAATGGCCGAACGGTTGTATCGACAGCCACCCGATCGGACGGACTACCGCCCCTTCCTGGTGGGTCTGCCCGGAAACCCTGGCCGGGTTGTCGCTGGCTACCGATGAGTAATAGAGTGGGGTTACTGACGGGTAACTCGCGTCCGGAGAGCGGGGCCAAGCACCATGACGCACTACAAGAGCAATCTTCGTGACCTCCAGTTCAACCTGTTCGAGGTCTTCGGAGCAGAGAAGTCGCTCGGCCAGGCGCCGTTCGACGAGTTCGACCTGGAGTCCGCGCGCGACGTGCTCGTGGAAGTCGACCGGCTGGCCCGCGAGGACCTGGCCGCCAGCTACACCGAGGCGGACCGCAACCCACCGGTCTTCGACCCCGCGACGAACACCGCGCCGCTGCCGGAGTCGTTCAAGAAGTCCTACGAGACGTTCATGGCGTCCGAGTTCTGGCGGCTCGACCTGCCGACCGGCCTCGGTGGCACCCCGGCGCCGCGGAGCCTCGTCTGGGCCGTGGCCGAGCAGATCCTCGGGGCCAACGCCCCCATCTGGATGTACTCGTCCGGTCCGTCCTTCGCCCACGTGGTGTGGACCGAGGGCACCGAGGAGCAGAAGGAGTGGGCCAAGCTCTTCGTCGAGAAGCAGTGGGGCTCCACCATGGTCCTCACCGAGCCGGACGCCGGCTCGGACGTCGGCGCCGGCCGTGCCCGCGCCATCCCGCAGCCGGACGGCTCGTGGCACATCGAGGGCGTCAAGCGCTTCATCACCTCGGGTGAGCACGACCTGACCGACAACATCATCCACTACGTCCTGGCCCGCCCGGTGGGCGTCGAGGGCGTGGGCGGTCCCGGCACCAAGGGCCTCTCGCTCTTCATCGTGCCGAAGTACCACTTCGACCCGGCCACCGGCGAGCTCGGTGAGCGCAACGGCGTCTACGCCACCAACGTCGAGCACAAGATGGGCCTCAAGGTCTCCAACACGTGCGAGATGACCTTCGGTGAGCACGGCACCCCGGCCAAGGGCTGGCTGCTCGGCGAGGTGCACCAGGGCATCCGGCAGATGTTCATGATCATTGAGAACGCCCGGATGATGGTCGGCACCAAGGCGATCGCCACCCTGTCCACCGGTTACCTCAACGCGCTGGAGTACGCGAAGAACCGCGTACAGGGCGCCGACCTGGTGCAGAACACCGACAAGGCCGCGCCGCGGGTGACCATCACCCACCACCCGGACGTACGCCGTTCGCTGATGCTCCAGAAGTCGTACGCCGAGGCCCTCCGCGCCCTGGTCATCTACACCGCGACCTGGCAGGACAAGGTCGCCATCGCGCAGGCCGCCGGCGACGAGAAGGCCGCGAAGATCGCCAGCCACGTCAACGACTTCCTGCTGCCGCTGGTCAAGGGCGTCGGCTCGGAGCGGGCGTACGAACTGCTCGGTGCCGAGTCGTTGCAGACCTTCGGTGGTTCCGGCTTCCTCCAGGACTACCCGCTGGAGCAGTACGTCCGGGACGCGAAGATCGACACCCTCTACGAGGGCACCACCGCGATCCAGAGCCTCGACCTGATCTTCCGCAAGATCGTCAAGGACGGCGGGCGTACGCTCGGCACGATCGCCGCCGAGATCCAGGGCTTCATCGAGAGTGAGGCCGGCAACGGTCAGCTCAAGACCGAGCGGCTCGCCCTCGGCAAGGCGCTCACCGAGATGCAGAACATCCTGGGCGTGACCCTGGGCTGGCTCCAGGCCGTGCAGAACGGCGAGCCCCGCGAGCTGTACAAGATCGGCCTGAGCTCGCGTCGGATCCTGCTCGCCCTCGGCGACGTGGTCCTCGCGTGGCTGCTGCTGCGCCAGGCCGAGGTCGCCCTGACCGCGCTGAACGGCGAGGTCTCCGCGGCGGACAAGAAGTTCTACACCGGCAAGGTGGCCGCGGCCCGGTTCTTCGTCGCGGAGATCCTGCCCCGGATCGGCGCCGACCGCCGGATCATCGAGAACACCACCCTCGACCTGATGGACCTGGACGAGGACGCGTTCTGATCCACAAGCTTTTCCCACTCTCCTGAAAAAGGCGAAGGCCCGGCGGACAACGACGTCCGCCGGGCCTGAGTCTTTTGCGGGGTGACGCCACCGTATCGACGTGCGCTACGATGATCATCGTTTCATGTGGATCACTGGGCGCGGGGGCCATCGGTGCGCATCACTTCTGCCAGTCTCGTTTCCCTTCTCCTAGTTGGCCTGACGGCCGTCCCGGCGACCGCCGCCGTGCAGTCGGTGCGGGTCAACGTCGGCCTGACCGATCCGGCGGATGCCACAGCCGTGCTGGCCGGCCTTGGCGAGCGCGTCCTGAGCAGTGCGCCGGTCGCCGGCCTGCCGGCGCTGACCGTCGAGGTTCCGGCCGCTGAGGCGGACGATGTGATCACGACCCTGACGGCGGATGCCGCTCACGTGCGGTACGCCGAACCGGACGGCACCGTGCACGCGACCAGCGAACTGGTCCCCAGTAACGCGCTGACCTGGGCCAAGGTTCCGGAAGCCTGGACCTGGACGGCAGGGCGTGCCGACGTCACGGTTGCGGTGGTCGACTCCGGAGTCACCGCGAACACGGACCTTCCCGCCAGCCGGATCACTGCCGGCTACGACTTCGTCGACGACGACACGGATGCCACCGACAGCGAGAGCCACGGGACCAAGGTCGCCTCGGTCATCGCGTCGACGAGAGGCAACGCCGTCGGGGTGGCCGGCGTCTGCGGGGTCTGCGAGATCATGCCGGTGCGGGTGCTGCGCTCGGATGGTACGAAGACGGCAGTCGGCTCGATCGCGGATGCCGCCGCCGGAATCGCGTGGGCCGCGGATCACGGCGCCGAAGTCGTCAACGTCTCGTTCAGCACCACCACCGCGAGCCGGCTGCTGCAGGACGCGGTGGAGCATGCCGCGTCGGCCGGGTCGCTTGTCGTCGCATCGGCGGGCAACGACATCTCGACCATCCGTCACTACCCCGCGGCCTACGAGCCGGCACTGGCAGTGACCGCGCTGACTTCGAGATTTTCGAAGAACACCGCGACTGACCACTGGGTCGACGTGTCGGCCATCAACTCGACAAACGCTGTCCAGCCGGACGGCACGACTGTCGTGTTCGAGGGCAGTTCGGCATCGGCCGCGATCGTGGCCGGGGTGGCCGCCCTGGCCTTCTCGATCAAGCCGGACACCACCGCGGCCGAGGTGCGGTCATCGATCGAGCGGACTGCCCTGCGGCATCCGTCCCTTCCCGCCTACCACGCCCCGCTGGCCGATGCGGCCCGACTGGTCTCCGAGTCAGGGGCGGCTGACACTGTCAGCCCGGTCATCAAAATGACCACCCTGATGGACGGCATGGTCATCTCGGCCGCTGGACTCCAGTTCGTCGCGACCGCGACCGACGATCACGGCATCGAGCGCATCGAGTTCCTGACCGGGGACCGCGTCCTGGGCACGCTCTACAAGAGCGGGGCGGCGGTCCTGATCAAGCCGGAGCCCGACTACAACGGCACGCTGCCGATCACCGTGAAGGCTTACGACTACGCCGGCAACGTCGCCACCGGGAAGACGGTGACGATCCAGGTCGACGCCGTCGTACCCACCGGATCGTTCGTCACACCGGCCGAGGAGGACGCCTGGGTAGCGGACCAGGCGAAGGTCACGGTAGCCACTTCGGACGACGCGGTCAGGGTGTACAGCCCACTAGGTGGTTCGCTGGCCCGGACCTACGGGACCAATCAGTGGACCGGCTTTGTCACGGCCGCTGACGGCGAGGTCCGCATCGTGATCCGGGACCGCGCCGGCAACGAGTCGACGATCGTCCGCAAGGTGCGGATCGACGCCGCGGGCCCGGAGTACTCGACGGTGGAGCCGAGCGCGGATGCCGTCGTCGGTGGCACCTTCACGACGTCGGTCCTCGGTGTCACCGATCTCAGCGGTGTGGCCACGGCGGAACTCCTGGTCAACGACCTGTCGGTCGGGTCGGTCACCGCCGCGCCCTACTCGCTCACCGTGACGGCGGGGTCCGGCTCCAAGGTGCTGCGCTGGCTGCTGACCGACCGGGTGGGCAATGTCACCGAGATCCGGCGGACGGTTCAGATCGACCGGGACGGGCCGGTGGCCACCTCGGCCTCCCCGGCACCCGGCGCGCGGGTCCGGGGCATCTTCACCGCAACGATCGGTGGGGTGACCGACACCGCCGGCTCGGTCCGGGCCGAGCTCAAGGTGAACGGGCGTTCCTACGGCGTCGACACCACGGCGCCGTTCGCCTTCACCGTGCCGACCGGCACCTACTCCGGCCCGGTCAACCTCAGCTGGACACTGACCGACAAGCTCGGCAACACCCGCGTCTACAACCGCCAGGTGATCGCCGACAACGCCGGGCCGACCGTGTCGATCAGCAAGGCGCCGAAGAACAAGGCGAAGATCAAGGGCACGACCAAGGTGTACGTGAAGGCGTCCGACGCCAGCGGTGTCGCGCGGGTCGAGCTGATCGTGAACGGGAAGGTCGTGGCCCGGGACAGCACCGCGGGTTACGTGCTCGCCTTCAACGCGAGCAAGCAGAAGAAGACCATGAAGGTCCAGGTCCGGGCGTACGACAAGCTCGGCAACGTGAAGTACACGAGCACCCGGACCTGGTACCGGAGGTAGGGCTCAGCCCCGAGCGGTGTGGGACCGGGTCAGGCGCATCGCGCCCGGTTCCACTGAGGGCCACGGCTTCTCGCCGGTGTGCACGGCCAGGCCGGACGTCTTCATTTCGACGACCGTGCCGGTGTACTGATCATCAGGCAGCAGCAGAGCGGACACTTCGGACATCGTCGGGTTGTGACCGATGATCAGGACTGTCCGGACCGTCTCCGCGACCTCGTGCAGCAGGTCGAAGACCTCGCCGCTGCGGCCCAGGTAGAGCGAATCCGGGTAGTGGACCTCGGGCGACGGCTGCCCGTTGCGGCCCTGCGCCAGCGCGATCGCCGCGTTCTGCCAGGTCTGCCGGGTGCGCTTGGCCGGCGAACAGATCACCAGATCGGGATGCAGCCGCTCGTCGACCAGCCACGCGCCGGCCGCGTCGGCGTCGAGGCCGCCCCGGTCGGACAGGGCACGGTCGAAATCGTCGAAGTCGCCGGGGATCTCCGCCTTGGCGTGGCGCAGCAGGATGAGCGTCCGCGTGGTCATCGGTACAGCTTGCCTGATTGGGATTCGGTGCGTGCGGGTAAACGCTCGATCAACGCATTCATCACGGTCGAGCGGGCTCGCACGGCCGGGCGGACACCCGAGGAGGGTCCGATGGGCATCGGTGCAAGCATTTTCCTGCTCGCTCTGGGGGCGATCCTGGCGTTCGCCGTGGAGGCGGACATCAGTGGACTGGACATCGGCGTGATCGGCTGGATCCTGATGTTGGCCGGCCTGGTCGGCCTGGTCATCACGCTGTCGTTCTGGAGCAGCCGTCGCCGTACCGTGGTGACCCGCACGCAGGCGCCGGTCGCCGGGGCGGGCTACACCTCCGAGTACCGCGAGGTCCGCCGCGACGACGTCCCGCCGCCGCCTCCCCCGGCGTACTCCTGACGAAAGATGCCCCGGGCAACCTGCCCGGGGCATCTTTTACCAAGAGATTTTTACCAAGAGATCAGGCGTACAGAGCGAAGTAGACGGCGATGTGGTGGCAGATCGCCGCGACCAGCGTGCAGGCGTGGAAGAACTCGTGGTGCCCGAAGACGGTGGGCCACGGGTTGGGTCGGCGCAGCGCGTAGAAGACCGCACCGACCGTGTAGATGGCGCCGCCGACGAGCAGCAGCACCAGGCAGGTGACACCGCCGACGTGCAGCACCTCGGGGATGATCGCGACCGCGACCCAGCCGAGCGCCACGTAGAGGGGTGCGCCGGCCCAGCGGGGCAGGTGCGGCCACACCATCTTCAGCGCGACGCCGCCGAGCGCGCCGCCCCAGACCAGGCTGAGCAGGACGATCTGCTGAGTGCCCTCGAGCAGCAGGACGCAGAACGGCGTGTAGCTGCCGGCGATGAAGATGAAGATCATCGAATGGTCGGCGCGTCGCATGATCTGGTAGCCGCGCTCGCTCCACACCCGGCGGTGGTAGAGCGCGCTGATGCCGAACAGGCCGCACACCGTGACGCTGTAGATCAGGCAGCTGATGAACGGCGAGATGCCGGGGCGGCTCAGCGCTATCGAGCTGAGCACGATGCCGCAGACGAGTGCGACGAAGAACGCGTACTGATGCAACCGGCCGCGTAGTCGCGGCTTGCCGAGGTCGGTCGGCTTCATCCGGAACGGGGCTGAGGTCGTCACGCGTTCCAGGTTACGGCACCGTAGGTTACTGGGGGGTAGTGATGCCGGATACGGTTGACGCTGCCGGATGATTTCCACATGAAGATACGACGGGTGGGAGCGTCCGGGCTACTGATCGAGTGCGATGATGCCGACCGGGTCGAGGACTGGCGGGCTGAGCTGTGGCGACGCCGCGAAAACGGTGAACTGCGAGCGGTCGAGATCGTGCCCGGCGCACGCACGATCCTGCTCGACGGAGTGGCCCCCGGCACCGAGGAACTGCTGCCGCAGTGGGAGCCGGCACCCGGCGGAATTCAGTCTGAAGGACCCCTCGTGGAGATCCGGACGGTCTTCGACGGCGAGGATCTCGGACCCGTCGCCGAACTCTGGGGTGTCACCACCGGCGAGGCGGTCCAGCGCCTGACCGACACGACACTCAACGTCGCCTTCTCCGGATTCGCACCCGGTTTCGCCTATCTGCGGGGACTCCCGGACGCGTGGGCGGTTCCCCGGCTCGCCGCTCCGCGGCCTCGCGTCCCGGCCGGCGCCGTCGCGCTGGCCGGCGGCTACGCGGGCATCTATCCGACGGCGTCGCCGGGCGGGTGGCGGCTCGTCGGTCACACCGATCAAAACCTCTTCGACGTACGGCGGAAGCAGCCCGCCCTCCTCACCCCCGGGACTCGCGTGCGGCTGGTGGCGGCATGATCACCGTGTTGCGGGCCGGGCCGCTGACCACCGTGCAGGACCTGGGCCGCCCGGGATACGCGCACCTGGGTGTGCCCCGCTCCGGCGCGCTCGACGAACCGGCCCTGCGGCTCGCCAACCGCTTCGTCGGCAACCCGGACGACGCCGCCGCCCTGGAGACCACGCTGCTCGGCTGTGCCCTGCGGTTCGCCGAGGCCGCGCTGGTGGCGGTCACCGGCGCGATCGCCCAGGTCGACGTGAACGGGCGCCCGGTCGAACGGCCACACGGCCACCAGTTGTTCGAGGTGCCGGCCGGTGGTGTGCTCGACATCAAGCGGGCCAGTCGTGGCGTGCGGTCCTACATCGCGGTGGCGGGTGGCATCGAGGTCGAACCGGTGCTCGGCAGCCGCTCCACCGACACCCTCTCCGGACTCGGGCCGGCCCGCCTCACCGACGGCGTCACCCTGCCCGTCGGCGTGCCCAGCGGGGCCCCGTCGCTGGTCGGGGAGCCGGCCCGGATCGGCGGTGAACTGGTGCTCGGGATCCGGCTCGGGCCGCGTGACGACTGGTTCGAGTCACATGGGCTGTTCGGTTCCGCGTACCAGATCAGCCCGTTGAGCAACCGGGTCGGCGCGCGGCTCGCCGGCAAGGCCTTGACCCGCAGAAACGTCGGCGAATTGCCCTCCGAGGGGGTCGCCCTCGGTGCCGTGCAGGTGCCGGCCGACGGGCAGCCGATCATCTTCCTCGCCGACCATCCGACGACCGGCGGATATCCGGTGATCGGTGTCGTCGACGACGTCACACCCCTCGCGCAGGCGCGCCCGGGCACTACCGTGAGGTTCCGTGAGCTCGATTGATCTGAACGCTGACCTGGGTGAGGGCTTCGGGGCCTGGCGGCTCGGCGACGACGACGCCCTGCTCGACGTGGTGACCTCGGCCAACGTGGCCTGCGGCTTCCACGCCGGTGATCCGTCCACGATGGCCACGGTGTGCCGCCGGGCGGTCGAGAAGGGTGTCGCGATCGGCGCGCAGGTCGGTTATCGCGATCTGGCCGGATTCGGGCGCCGGCGGATCGACTACGCCCACGACGAGCTGCGCGACGACATCGTCTACCAGATCGGGGCGCTGGAGGCGTTCTGCCGGATCGCCGGTGACCGGGTGCGCTATGTGAAACCGCACGGCGCCCTCTACAACACCGCCGCCGTCGACGAACTCCAGGCGTCCGCGGTGGTGGCGGCCGTCGTCACCTACGACCCTGCGCTGCCGGTCCTCTGCCAGCCCGGTTCGGTGCTCGCGATCCGGGCTGCCGAGGCCGGCCTGACCGTGGTCGGTGAGGGCTTCGCCGACCGTGGCTACCTGCCGGACGGCCGGCTCGTGCCCCGGTCCCGGCCGGATGCGCTGGTGCACGACCCGGACGAGGTGGTCGCCCGGGTCGTGCAGATGGCCGTGGAGAGCTCCGTCACAGCGGTCGACGGTTCCGTCGTGGAGTGCCGGGTGCGATCGATCTGCCTGCACGGGGACACCCCCGGGGCAGTGCGTCTGGCCCGTGCGGTCCGGGACGGGCTCGCCGGCCGCCTGACGGTTCAGGCCTTTTGACGGAGTTCAGGCTTTCTTGCGGGTTCAGGCTTTTTGGCGGATCCGGTCGACCAGCGCGATCTCGTCGATGCTCGACTCCGGTGTGCCCAGCATCCGGAAGGTCTTCGGGTCGAAGACCCAGACCACGTGCTGCTCGGTCTGGCCGGTGGGCACCCAGGCCACGCCGACACCCTCGCGGCCCCGTGAGTCCTTCACACCCTCGACCAGGCTGACCCCGTCGATCAGGCCGATCGCCCGGTACAGTGCCGCCCGCTGCGCCGGACGCATCCAGTACCTGGTGGAGGCGGTGCCGAGGAACTTGGTCACGGCGTCGAGGCTGTCCGAGCCGAAATCAGCCCGCGCCGTCTTGCGGAGCCACGTGACCATCGCCGCCGGGTCGGTCGGCATGTCAGCCCGGTAGCGCACGATCACCTCGCAGTCGTCGCCGGCTCGGCAACCCGGGATCGTCGCGTACTTCCCGTCCTGGTCACGGCCCCACCCGTCGTGTCGGCCGTCGATCGACAGCCACGCCTCGTTCGTCGTTCCGCCCCACTCGATGAACCGCAGGTAGAGGAACTGGTCGTCACGCGGAACGACATCCGCTTCGTTCTCCACCGCGCCCGCCGCCTGATCCAGGAACGCGGCCACCGGAGTCAGCTTCGGCGCCTGCGCAGCGGTCGGCACCGGTGTGGGCGGCTGTGCGTTCGGCGTCACGATCTGCGGGACGGTGACCGCCGCGATGGCCGCGGCAGCCGCGGCGGCCAGGAGAGACGCCCATCGGCGGGTCCGCCTCGGCGGGGCGATCTCGGACATCAACCGGGTACGCGTCGCGGCCAGACGGTCCGCCGACGGCAGTGGAGTCTCCTCGCCCAGTTCCCGGACCAGCGTGATCTCATCCATGACGAACCCCCTCCTCGGTGCTGTGCAACGGATTGCTGCCGCCCAGCGCGGCACGCAGGATGTTCCGGGCCCGGTGCAGTCGCGAACGGACCGTGCCCACCGGGATGTCGAGCGCGGCCGCGACCTGCTCGTAGGTCAACTCCTCCTGCACGATCAGCAGCAGGACATCGCGGTCGCCGTCGGCCAGATCGGCCAGAGCCGAGGTGAGGACGTCGCGCAGTGCGGCCGCGGTGACGTCGGCGGCCACCCGGTCGGCGTGGCAGGAGGCGTCCGGCTCGGCCGGGACGGCCTGATGCAGGCGCAGCCGCCGGACCTCGTCACGGCGATGCTGGGCGACCAGGAGGGTGGCGATCCCGTAGAGCCACGGGCGGGCGTCACGCTGATCCGCCCGGAACGTGTCACGACGGCGGAACGCGGTCAGGAACGTCTCGGCGACCAGATCGTCGGCCGCCTGATCGCCGAGACGTCGAGCCAGGTAACGGTGGATGTGTGGGGCATGTCGGTCGAACAACGCCGCGAAGTCCTCGCGGAGCAACGCGGCGTCGTCCGGCTCGCTGTCGCTTCTCATGCCCCGTTATCCGTCATTCGGCGGAGATGAGTTCACGCATCCAGGCCACGCAGGATCAACGGGAGCCGGTCCGGGCCGGCCGGGTCGATCACGATCGGCACACCCCAGTCCTGCCGGGTCAGGTGACAGGCGCCGAACTCGGCGTCCACATCGCACGTAGCGGCTTGCGCCACGACCTGCAGAACACCCTTTGCAACATCAGGGTTGAGTACGATTTTTCGCGACAAGTCAGTAGTAGTGCCTTCACCCGCCAGGAGCAATTCCGCGGGCGACGCCGACACCACCAGCCGCACCGGCGAACCGAACTGGCTGTCCAGCTTCTGCCCCGGCGCCGGCGTGAAGATCACATCGAGCGTCACCTCGCCTGGCGCCAGATGCGACGGCGGCCGCTCGGTCTTGTGCCGCTCCCCGTCGACCCGCTTGACCACACCCGGCGCCAGCCTGGTCAGCCGGTGCGCGGCCGACTCCACCACGACCACCGTGCCGTCGGCGAGAGCCAGCACGTCACTCGGCTCGGCCAGACCCGAATCCACCGTGGACACCTCGTCCGACACCTGGTCGAACCTCCGGACCGCGCCGTTGTACGTGTCCGCCACCAGCACCGAACCGTCAGCCAGAGCCGCCACACCGAGCGGATGCTGGAACAGCGCCTCAGCCGCGGGGCCGTCCACGTGACCGAAATCGAACAGTCCCTGGCCGACCGCGGTGTGCATCACGCCCGCCTCGACGTAGCGCAGCGCCGACGTCTCACTGTCCGCGATCCACAGCCGTTTCTGATCCGGGCTGACCGACAGACCGGACGGCTGGGCCATCCACACATCGGGGATCGGGCCGTCCCGCAGCGCCTCCACGGTCGTGCCCGCGTAGACGCCGACCGTGCGCTTGATCGGGTCGAACCACCACAGCTGGTGGATGCCGGCCATCGCAATGATCACCTTGTCGTCGAACCAGGCCAGGTCCCACGGCGACGACAGGTCGGCGGCCAGCGCGTCGTGCGCGTGATCGTCGACCGCGGACCGCCACGGCCGCCCCGAACCGGCCACCAGCGTCACCTCGCCGGTCGCCGTGCTGAACCCGCGCAGCTGGTGATGGACCGTGTCGGCGACCACCACGTCATAACCGGCCACCTCGGCCACCGCCGGCGGCAGCAGCACCAGGCCCTGCGGCTCGCTGAACGGCTCACCCCGGACACCACTGCCGATCCGGCGGACCAGCGACTCGCCGTCCGGGGTCAGCTCCACCAGCGAATGCCGGGCCGAGTCGGAGACCAGCAGGTTGCCACCCGGCAGCTCGACGACCTTGCCGGGGAAACGGAGCAGGCCCTCCGGGGCGGGCGGCGGAACATACGGCCCGTCACCGCGGTGCAGCGTGCCGCTCGCCTCGTGCTTCGTGATCAGCTCGTCGATCAGGCGGGACAGGCCCTCGGCGTGACCCTCGCCGGCCATCGACGCGACCAGGTAACCCTCCGGGTCCACCACGGCCAGGGTCGGCCACGCCTTCGCCGCATACTGCTGCCACACGTGCATGTCGCCGTCGTCGACGACCGGGTGGTGTACGCCGTACCGCTCCACGGCCGCGGCCAGCGCCACCGGGTCACGCTCGTGCTCGAACTTCGGCGAGTGCACGCCGATCACGACGATCGCGTCGCCGTACTTCTCCTCGATCGGCCGCAGCTCGTCCAGGACGTGCAGGCAATTAATGCAGCAGAAGGTCCAGAAATCCAATATTAGGATTTTTCCGCGCAGATCGGCCAGGGTGAGGGCCTTACCGCCGGTGTTCAGCCAACCGCGACCCTTGAGTTCGGGCGCACGCACGCGAAATTCCATCCCGCCATGGTGCCTCACCTGCCAACAGCGAACGGCCTCACCCTGCGGTGAGGCCGTTCCCGTGGAACCGCTCTTGGTCAGCCGTTCTTCTTCAGGCAGAGCACCTGGTCACCGTCGTCCTTCGGGATCACGATGTACGGCTGGGACGCGTCACCGCACTGCTCCTTGGCCGTCACGATCGACACCACCGTGAACGTCTCCGGCTCGGTGCACGCCGCCGCCACCGGAGTGTTGCCGTCACGCTTGACACACTCGCCCTGGGACACGCTGAAGTCGTCGCCCGAGATCAGGTACACCAGGCCGAACACCAGGCTCAGCAGCAGCGCCGCACCCAGCACGACTGCCAGTGCCACCGGAATCGTGCGGACGTTCACCTTGCCCGACGGGGCCGGCGGCGGCGCGGGCGGATCGGCCTTGAACTGGTCGAAGCGGCCCTGCTCGTCAGCCGGACCGGGCCAGCTCGTGGTGTCCTCCGGACCCGGCGGGGTCACCGTGGCACGGGCGGCCGGGCCACCCGAGTAGGCGCCACCGGGCTGCTCACCGGGCATCGGCGGCAGGGCGGGCGCCGGCACGTACGGCGAGTTGCCCCGGCCGGACACATCCGTGGTGTGCTCGTTGTACTGATCCGGGTAGCCACCGGGGCCCGAGGTGAACTCGCTGTACGGCGGACCGGACTGGTCACCCGGAGCGCCGAACTGGCCGGGGAACGGCGGCTGGCCGGCCGGACCACCGCCCGGGAAGGGCTGACCGCCACCAGCCGGGAACTGCGGCGAACCCGGCATCGCGAACGGTGAACCGCCACCCGGCGGAGTCTCCGGCGGGGTGACTCGGGCGCTCGCCGTGGCACGGGCGGTGGCGCGGGCCGGTGACTGCGGGGCGACACCGGGGGCACCCGGGTCGCCGGGGGCACCGAAGCCACCCGGAGCACCGAAGCCACCTGGACCACCCGAAGCATTGGGGTCGCCGGGGCCGCCCAGGGCGTTCAGGCCGCCCGGACCGCCGAGGCCGTCACCGGACGGTGGCTGGAAACGATCATCGTTCGAGGGGGGCTGGAAGCGATCCCCGTCCTGCGGGCCGCCGAGGGGCGCGGCTGCGGCGCCGAACGCGGGCGGCGGGTAACCGCCCGGCTGCTCACCCGCCGGAGAACCCGGGAACGGCCCGGCGCCACCGCGGTCGTCGGCACCCCGCTGCGGCAGGCCGAACCCGCCGGACGGGTTCTCACCACGCTGCTGCGGGCCACCGAACGGATCGTTGCCCTGCTGAGCGCTGCCGAACGGGTCGTTGCTCGGCTGAGTGCCGCCGAACGGATCATTTCCCTGTTGGGCGCGGCCGAACGGGTCGTTGCCCTGTTGCGGTCCGCCAAAGGGATCGTTGCCCTGTTGCGGTCCGCCGAACGGGTCGTTGCCCTGTTGCGGTCCGCCGAACGGCTTGTCGCCCTGCTGAGGACCGCCGAACGGTGAGGTCGGTGCGGACGGGAAGCCGCCGGATTGGCTGTCGCCCTGCTGGGGGCCGCCGAACGGCGAGGTGGGAGCGGCCGGGAAGCCACCGGAAGCGCTGTCGCCCTGCTGCGGCCCACCGAACGGATCCGCCGGGCGGGCGGACCCGCTGAAGGGTGAGGTCGGCGCGGGCGGGAAACCGCCGAGCGGGTTGTCGCCCTGCTGTGCCGGCCCGTTCTCACCCTGGCGAGACGGTCCGCCGAACGGAGAGCCCTGCTGGGCGGGCCTACCGAACGGATCGCTCTGGGACGGTCCGCCGAAGGGGTCGTTGCCCTGCTGCGGCCCGCCGAGCGGGTCGTTCTGGGAGCCGCCACCGAACGGGCTGCTCTGGGCACCGCCGCCGAGTGGGTCGCTCGGGGACGGTCCGCCGAAGGGGTCGTTCTGGGACGGCGCGCCGAACGGGTCGTTCTGCTGGGCGGGTGCACCGAAGGAGCTGCCCTGTTGGGCGGGGCTGCCGTAGGGGCTGTCACTCCGCGACGGCTGGCCGCCGAAAGGCGAGGTGGGCGCCGACGGGAAGCCACCGGACGGACTCTCGCCCTGCTGCGGTCCGCCGAAGGGCGAAGTCGGTGCCGGGGCGAAACCGCCGGACGGGCTCTCGTCGCGCTCCGGCAGGCCGCTCGGCTTGCCCGGCGGGTACGGGGTGGCCGGGCCACCACCCTCGCCGCGCTGGGGCAGGCCGCTGGGCTGGCCACCATATGGCGACGCGGCGAAACCACCGGACGGCGACGCGGTGGCGGGTGACGCCGCGAAACCACCGGACGGCGACTCGTCCTTGGCCGGGGTCTCGTCCGCGGACTCCGGTGCCGGTGCCGGGCGGCCGTAGACACGAGCCTGCGGCGCGGCGCTGGACGGCGGGGGAAGCTCGGCGGCCTCGGCCGGGGTGACCCGGACACCGGGAACCGACGCGCTGGCGGTCACCGGGCGGGCCGAGCCGACCGCGGGCTTCTTCGCCGGGTCACGTGGCTGCGGAACCGAGGAGCCACCCTGCTGGTCGTCGCCCGAAGCGGACTGCGGGAGAGCGCCACCTGTGGAGAGCGCCGCACCCGGCACACGCTGCGGATATCCGGCAGCGGACAGCGGCGGCTCGCCACCGTCACGCGGGGCCGCGGAGTTGTCGGCCGGGAACGATCCGCCGAACGCCGGAGCGTCTCCCGAACGCGGGAACGAACCGCCGCCGAACGTGGAACCGTCCCCCGGAGCCGAGCCGCCGAACGCAGGGGCGTCCCCGGGCGGCGGGAAGGAGCCGCCGAACGAGGAGCCGTCGCCCGAAGGCGCGGCCGACCCGCCGAACGCGGAAGCGTCCCCGGAAGGGGCGAAAGAGCTGCCGCTCGACGGCGCGGCCGACCCGCCGAACGCGGGAGCGTCGCCGGACGGGGCGAATGAGCTGCCGAAACCGGGAGTCTCGCCGGACGGCGAGAAGGAACCGCCGCCGAGTGGGTCGCGGGAAGTATCCGCGGGCGGGTTACCGAACGGCGGAGCATCCGACGGCGGCGGGAAGGCGCCACCGCTGAAGGGCTGGGCCGCGCTGCCACCAAAAGCGGGTGCCTCGGCCGGCGGCGGGAAAGGACTGCCGCTGGAGGGGTTGCCGCTGGGCGGGCTGCCGAACGGCTGCTGGCCACGAACCGGCAGGTCCAGGCTGGGCTGGCTGCCGGACGGCGACTCCGTGCCCGGACCGGCCGGAGCGCGCAGCGGGAAGCCACCGCCCTCGCCGCGCCGGGACGGGAACGTGGTGCTGGCCGGAGGCGGCGGAGCAGCATCCGGGGTCTCCGGGCCGCGGACGTTCTGCATCCAGCTGTTCTGTGCCGGGCCGGTGCTGAACGCGCCGGGGGCGGAATTGTCCGGAAGGTCGGAGAGGCTGGCGCCCGGCACCCGGACCGGCTGGTCACCGAACGCGGAGAAGGAACGGCCGAGACCGCCGTCCTCGGGCGCGGTGGCGCCCGGAGTGCGGGCGGGGAGCCCACTCGACGTGAGCCGGCCACCTGACGGATCCGGTGCGGCGGGCGGCGGGAAACCGGCACCGAACGACGCCGGGGCGCCGGGGTCGGCAGCCGGGGGCGGCGGGGTGGCGGCGCTGGGCGGGGTCCAGGACGACTGTGGCTGGCCGGCGTCGAACGGCGCGGGCGCCGGGACGGACGCGGCGCCGGAGGAGGGCGCGGAACCATACGGCGACGGCGGAGTGCCGGGCGGGCCGTACTGACCGGGGGACGAACCGTACGGCGACGCGGTGCCCGCGGCCTCGGGGGAGACCGAACCATACGGCGACGCCTCGGGCTGTGGCACCCGGGCCGAACCGTAGGAGGTGCCGCCCTGGCCGGAGCCGGCGCCGAAGGTGGAGACGGCGGGCACGACGAACGGCGAGCCCCCGCCCGGAGTGGTGGTCGGCGGCGGACCATACGAGTTGGGGAAGCCCTCAGCGGGTGGCTGGGCCGATGCCCGGCCGGCGATCCGCTGTGCGTCGGGGTCGGGCGGGAACCCGCCCGACGTGGGTCCGCCCGACGTGGCCTCGGCCGGCTGACCGGCGTGCTGCCCCTCGGACGTCATACGCGCCTCCTCATCGATGCGGCCGTGCCAGCTTTGCACGGACGCGACTCCACCGACGACCTTCCGCCAGGGGTCGTGCCAGCTTTCCGGCCTGGCCGTGCTGGGGCCGGGGCGTTGTCGCTGCCCGGGTGGCCCCGGTCTCCCTCGCCGATCGGCCGTGCCGGTTCGGGGACCGTGCCCACGGTACCGGGCGGGCGCGGCGGGAGGAATCCCGGTGTACGCCCCTTGGGGACCTCTTACCGATCTTCGAGGCTGACATCAGACACGAACAGGGTGCGATCCCGGAAACGAGGAGGGCGTGATTCTGGTAACGCCGGAGCCGGGATCATGCGGGCACGAAACAGCCCGCCCAGGTGACCCGGACGGGCTGGAACGTCGTGTGCGAAACGCCTGGAACCTCAGTTGGTCCAGCGACGCTGGGCGATGACGGCGATCTCGTCGCGCATGGCCTGCGTGGGCGCCGCCTGCATCGCGCGCTCGATGGCACGGTTCTGGCGGCTGATCATCCGGTTGCGGCGAATGCGGTCGATCATGTTCATGGCAGTGCTCACTTCTCCCGCGGTGGCGGGTCTGGCTTGACGAGCGTCGCCGGACCGCTTGTGGCGGACCCCCTCGGCGCGCGTCCCGTTGTCGACTTAATTATCGGCCGACAACGGGTGCGCCGCCAGGGAATTAGGGGGTGAGCTCGGTCATGTACCTAAGGATCGAAGGTCCACTGCCATCTGGGACCGATGGTCCTTAGGTCCAGCTCAGTAGTGCAGCCTCCGGGTCGGTCAGGAAGGCGCCCACGTCCCGCAGGAACTTCGAGCCCAGTTCGCCGTCGATGATCCGGTGGTCGAAGGAGAGCCCGAGCGTGGTGACCTGGCGCACCTTGATCTTGTCCTTGTGCACCCAGGGCATCGGCCGGATCGCGCCGAACGCCAGGATCGCCGACTCGCCCGGAGGCAGGATCGGCGTACCGGTGTCGATGCCGAACACACCCACGTTGGTGATCGAGAGTGTGCCGCCGGTCATGTCGGACGGCGGAGTCCTACCCGACTTGGCCACCCGTACCAGCGTGTTCAAGGCCTCGGCCAGTTCGCCGAGGGTGAGCCGGCCGGCGTCCTTGACGTTCGGGACGATCAGGCCACGTTCGGTCGCCGCGGCGATGCCGAGGTTCACGTAGTCCTTGACGATGATCTCCCCGGTCGCCCCGGACCAGGTCGAGTTGACCATCGGATGCCGTTTCGCCGCGAGCAGCACCGCCTTCGCCACCAGCAGCAGCGGCGACACCCGGGTCTCGGCGAACTCGGGCCGGGACTTCAGCTTCTCCAGCGCCTTCATCGAGCGCGTCACGTCGACGGTGAGGAACTCGGTGACGTGCGGCGCTGAGAACGCCGACGCGACCATGTTCTCCGCGGTCAGCTTCCGCACCCCCTTGATCGGGATGCGCTGCTCGCGAGAGGCGTCGAAGACCGCGGCCGGTGCGGCCGGCACGGTGGCCGGGGCGGTCTCGGTCTGCGGTTCCGGGCGAGACGCCGCCAGCTGTACGTCGTCCCGCGTCACCGAACCCAGCGGGCCGGTCCCGTTGACTCCGGCGAGGTCGACGCCGAGATCACGGGCGAGCTTCCGAACCGGCGGCTTGGCCAGCACCGGCCCGGTCCGTCCGGCAGTCGGGGAGCCGGCAGCCGGGGAGCCGGCCGCTGGAGAGACGGCCGCCGGGGGGACGGCCGCCGGGGGGACGGCCGCCGGAGCGGCGGGCTGGACCACGGGAGCCGGAGCCACGGGAGCCGGCATCTCCGGTGCGGCCACGACCGCAGCGGTAGCCGCCGGAGGCGGGGGAGGTGTGGTTGCGGTTGCCGGAGCGGTGGCCGTACCGCTGCGGGGCCGTCGTTTGGCAGTTGTCGTTTTCGGGCCGTAACCGACGAGCACCGCGGTGCGGCCGCCGGGCGCCGGACCACCGATGAGGCCGGCTTCGGTCTCGCCCTCGTCCGGCGAGGGTGTGGCCGGACCGGCGGTCGGGTCGGTGTCGATGGCGATGATCGGCTTGCCGACCTCGACCACCACCCCGGCCTCGTGGAAGATCCGGGTGACGACGCCGCCCCACTTCGCCGGGATCTCGACCGCTGCCTTCGCGGTCTCGACCTCGACGATCGGCTGGTTGAGCTCGATGGTGTCGCCCACCTTGACCAGCCAGGACAGGATCTCGCCCTCGGTGAGGCCTTCACCGAGGTCGGGCAGGTTGAACTCCTTGATCCGGGACATCGCGGTCACCAGCCGAACGAACGGTCGACGGCGTCCAGCACCCGGTCGAGGTCGGGGAGGTATTCCTCCTCGATCCGCGCGGCCGGGTAGGGGATGTCGTATCCGGTCACCCGCAGCACCGGCGCCTCGAGTGAGTAGAAGCACTCCTCGGTGATCCGGGCGGCGATCTCGGCGCCGAGGCCCACGTTGCCTGGCGCCTCGTGGACGACGACGGCGCGGCCGGTCCGGCGGACCGACTCGAAGATCACCGGGTAGTCGATCGGGGAGAGCGAGCGCAGGTCGATCACTTCGAGCTCGCGGCCGTCCTCGGCCGCGGCGGAGGCGGCGTCGAGCGCCACCCGGACCATCGGGCCGTACGCGAGCAGCGTCGCGTCGCTACCCGGCCGGGCCACCTGTGCCGAGTGCAGCGGGAACGCGGTGTGCAGGGCGGCGTCGAGGTCGACCTCGCCCTTCTCCCAGTACCGCCGCTTCGGCTCGAAGAAGACCACCGGGTCGTCGGAGGCGATCGCCTGCTGGATCATCGTGTACGCGTCGGCCGGGTTCGAGCAGGTCACGACCTTGAGGCCGGGGGTGTGCGCGAAGTACGCCTCGGGCGACTCGGAGTGGTGCTCGACCGCGCCGATGCCACCGCCGTAGGGGATCCGGATGGTGATCGGCAGGCGCAGCTTGCCCTTGGACCGGTAGTGCATCTTCGCCACCTGGGCGACGATCTGGTTGTACGCCGGGAAGACGAACCCGTCGAACTGGATCTCGCAGACCGGCCGGAACCCGCGGATGGCCAGGCCGACCGCGGTCCCGACGATGCCGGCCTCGGCCAGCGGGGTGTCAATGACCCGGTTCTCGCCGAAGTCCTTCTGCAGGGCGTCGGTGATCCGGAAGACGCCGCCGAGCTTGCCGACGTCCTCTCCCATGATCACGACCTTGGGGTCGTCCTCCAGTGCGCGGCGCAGGCCGTGGTTGAGAGCTTTGCCCAGTGTGATCATCAGTGCCCACTCCCCTCGAACGACGCCTGGTACCGGGTGAACGCGTCACGCTGCGCGTCGATCTCGGGCGAGCCGTTGGGATAGACGTGATCGAAAAGCGCCACGGGTTCCGGGTCGGGCATCGCCAGCACCCGCTCCCGCAGGTCCAGTGCCTTCTTGTTGGCGTCCGCGTCGACCTGGGCGAAGAAGTCCTTCTTGGCGACCTTCTGCTTGGTGAGGAAGGCCCGCAGCCGGCTGATCGGGTCCTTCGCCTTCCACGACTCGACCTCGCTCGAGATGCGGTAGCGGGTCGGGTCGTCCGAGCTGGTGTGCGCGCCCATCCGGTACGTGTACGCCTCGATCAGCGTCGGGCCCTGGCCGTTGCGCGCGTTGTCCAGCGCCGCCCGGGTCACCGCGTAGGTGGCCAGCACGTCGTTGCCGTCCACCCGGATGCCGGGGAAGCCGTAACCGCCGGCCCGCTGGTAGAGCGGGACCCGGGTCTGGCGCTCCAGGGGCTCGGAGATCGCGTACTGGTTGTTCTGGCAGAAGAAGACGATCGGGGAGTTGAACACCCCGGACCACACGAACGCCTCGTTGACCTCGCCCTGGCTGGTCGCGCCGTCGCCGAAGTAGGCGATCACGGCCTCACCGTCGGAGGAACCGGTCTTGCCGTCCATGGTGACGCCCATGGCGTAGCCGGTCGCGTGCAGCGTCTGCGAGCCGATGACGATCGTGTACTGGTTGAACTTGAACTCGTTGGCGTCCCAGCCGCCCTGGTCGACTCCCCGGAACAGGCCGAACGGCATGATCGGGTCGATCCCCCGGCAGTAGAGGACGCCGTGCTCCCGGTAGGTCGGGAAGGCCATGTCCTGCGGCCGCAGCGCCCGGCCGGAGCCGACCTGCGCCGCTTCCTGGCCCAGCAGGCTGGCCCAGATGCCCAGCTCACCCTGCCGTTGCAGGGCGACCGCCTCGGTGTCGAGGCGACGGACGGTGACCAGGTCCCGGTAGAGCTCGCGGTACTCCTCGTCGGTGAAGTCGACGGAATACGTCGTCCCGTCGGCGGCCGTCACGCTGTCGATGCGCTCGCCGTCGGGGGTCAGCAGTTGGACGAAGCCGCCGGGCGGGATGTCGGTCCCGGCCACGCTCTCGCCTTTCGCCATCCGTGTCTCCTGTTTCCTCGTTGCGCCCGCGGCGGGTGTCTCCCGGCCACGCGGCGGACCTTTCAGGTGCCGCGCCTGGCCCGGGTGTGGGTTGCCGCGCGGCGAACACCGGCTGATAGCCGGGACGGACGCCGTGGCCCCGCTGGTCGGCGGATGGCGACAGCGGCGATGCCGTCGTCCCCATCCTGACAGAGAGAGTGACCGCCGTTACAGGCTGCGTGGATCACGAATCCAGAATTCTTGCTCCACCATTTGTCGCTTTTATTCCATTTTGTCTAGTCACTTCGGTACTAATAGCCCGTTCATGCCGATGCTTCCCGTGCGCGCGGTCGTTCATCCCCAATGACCGGGACGGATTCAAGTTGATCTTTGGCTTCGGTCTTGAACCTCGTTGGGAGGACCTCGCGTGCCGCACGTGCCCGATGACGACGACTTCGCGCGGCCCTTCAAGGTGCTGCGCAAGCGGATCGACGGCGTGTACCGCGAAGACCATGGCTTCTCCGGCACGACCAGGCGTTATGTGCTCATGGTGGTGATGCTCGTCGGGCTCGCGTCGCTGCCCACCCTCGCCATCCTCACCACCGGATCCAGCGAGATCACCGGAGACGGCCGAACCGGCGCCATCGACGTGCCGTTCCTGCCGCCGGCCGGGACCGGGCCGGTTCGTCCGGCGCCGTTGCCGCCGGCTCCCGGCATGCCTTCCGGCGCGGTTCCTGCACAGACCACGCAGGGGTACGGCGAAAGCCCGCAACCGTCCGCCCCCGCAACCTCCGGCCCGCCCCTGGAGCCGCAACCGGCCGGGTCGCGGGGCGGTTCACCCACTCCCGCCCCGTCCCCTTCCGCTACTTCGCCGCCTGCCTCTTCTGCGTCCGGTTCTTCCTCGTCCGGCTCGTCCGTGCCTGGCGACCGCTCTCCTTCCGCCGGGCCGGCGGCGTCTGGCGGGCAGAAGACTGGGAGGTCGTCTCGTGATTCGACCGGCTCCGTGCCGGCTCCCGGCGGGAAGGCGCAGCACTCGCCTGGGAGCAGTGACCCGGGTCCGTCGCGTGATGGTGCCGGGAGGCCGTCTTCGGCGTCGGACGGGCGCTCGCCTCGGAAGGGCGGGTCCCTGTCGCGGGCCGGGATGCCGTTCGCCCGGAGTGCGATTCCGGCGGTGCCTGACCTGCCGACGGTTCCGGTGGAGGACGGGCTTCCGGAGCCGGCGCTGCCCGACGACTTCCCGGAGGTCCCCGACCTACCGGACATCCACGACGAACCGGTGCGATCAGCGGACGACGATCACTACGATCCCGGAAACTCGCATGAACCGGACGCTCCGGGGAATTCTCCCTGTTTCGCGCCCGAACGCTCCAGCCGGCGGATCTCCGACCGTGCTGCCACGACCCAGCGCCCGGCCGGCGACCCGCCCCGGCGTGACGACCGTTCCACAGTTCACGATCGCCGGTCCACGGATCGGCTCCGACACAGCCGGAGGTCAGCGGTGGCCGAACGTCCGTACAACATCCGTCCGTCCCGGATCCTCGAACAGAACCCCTCCGACGGAAATCTGAACGTGGTCCGCCGTCTGTTGACCGACTCGAACTCCGAGGAGAACCGGCGCGCAAACCGCCCCTACCGCGGAATGCACCGCGCCGAACACACCAACTACCCGGAGGAGCGCAGCGCCTCCTACGACCGCAGCACCCGTGTGGGCCGCCACCACGCCGACCCGGACGCCCACTACATGAACCGCCGCTGACCCAACCCTGCAGCCGGCCCCACCGCTGTCTCGCACGCCTTTCGGCAGCGGTGGCGTCCAGCCGGGCGGTCACTCGTCCCGGTTGGCTTCCAGCCAGGCGTCGATGGCTGCGGAGTCGTTGGGGTCCACGCCCTCGGAGATGAGCTGCGCCACCGCCGCGGTCGCCGGGCTGCGCCGCTCGCCCGTCGTGTAGAGCCGGGCGAACTCCGGGATCAGCTCCTCCAACGCGTCCTCGGTCTCCTGGACCGCCGCCGCCGGCAGGTTGCGCCGCCCGGTCGAATACGCCGACCAGGCCCGCACCACGCGCGGCATCATGGCGGCGTCGTCCAGGTCGAGGACGGCCCGCCGGTGGACCCAGTCGAGCAGGAACAGCCCCGCGACGGCCGGGCTCCAACGCAGCGGGTCGGCGCCGGGCAGGCTCGCCGCGTGGTCGAGCACCAAGCTGAGGCAGAAGTCCATGGACGCCACATCGGCCGCGGCGCCGCCGGTCAGGTCATACCGGGCTGCCTCCGGTGAGGCCAGGAAGTCACGGATCAGTTTCTGCCCGGTCGGGCCGGCCGGCTCGGTGAGCGGCGGTGTGGTCACTGCCGGGAGCAGGGCGAGCCGGGCCGCGGCGAGCGCCCGGTCGGTGGAGAGCGAACCGTCCGACGGCAGGTCGCCCAGTTCGTCGGTGACCCGCAGGTGCCGGCCCACCTCGTCACGCAGGCGGCCCGGATCCTCGCTGCGGAACCAGGTCAGCTCGTCGGCGTCGCAGATCTCCCGCACCTGGTCGAGCAGCGGCGCGGCCGACGTGGCGACGAAGACGTCCTTGGTGATGCCGATGTTGTGGTCGACGAGGGCCACCACGGCGTGCTCCGGCCCGCCGTCGGAGCTGTCCTCGTAGGCGAACGTGACCAGGTAGGAGGTCTGATCGCCGTACACATCCCCATACGCCCAGCAGCCGGTGGGCCGGACCCGCCCGAGCTGCGTGGCCCACGGCGGTGCCTCGGCGGCGTGGCCGACCTCGGTCGCGCCGTCGGCGTCGGGCACCAGGGTGGCGAAGACCTCGCGGATCGTCGCGGTGGCCGGGGTGTCCGGATCGGTGGTGGCGGTCAGGAACCGGCCCACGAAGTCACGGACGGCTGCGGCCCGATCGTCGGTGGCGACCGTGTAGACGCTGCCGAGCAGGGCGGTGCCGAGCATTTCGGCATCGAGCGCGCAGCCCAGTTTCGTGACGTCACGGGCTGCTTGCAGCACGGCGTCGTAGACCGTCCGGGGTGCGGGCATGCCGCGAGCCTACGCCGCGACATGCCCCGGAACTACTCCGCTCGTACGACGCTGAGGGCTTCTCTCGCCTGGGCGTAGGCGTTCAGGACCTCACGGACCGGCGCGACCACGTAGCTACGGCCCACCTCGGTGATCGCCGCGCGTAGGCGCAACTCGGCGCGGCGCCGGGCGCGGCGGGCGCCGGCCTCGATGATCGGCCGCAACACCAGCCACAGGAGCAACCCGCCGGCCAGGCCGCTGAGCAGCAGCAGCGTCGGCAGCGGGACGACACCGACCTCCGGCCCGTCGATCTCCGGAAGGCCGAGAGCGGTCAGCGCGTACCCCAGGATCAGCCAGCCGAGGCCGGCCGCCGCGGTCGCCAGCAGCACCCACTGGAGCACGCCGACGGCCCGCCACCAGGCGGGTGGTTGCTCCAGGCCGAGGTCGGTCTGTGCCACCGCCCGGTCCAGCGCGTCCGGCAGGTCGGCCGCTTTCGAACGGGCGGCGCTGTTCAGCGACGGCGACCACACCTCGGGCAGCGGCGCCGCGGCGCGGGCCGCGACCGCGCGGACGGTCAGGCCGACCGCCGACTTCTGCGCGGCGTCGGCCTCCGGCACGGAGGTACGCGGCACGACATCCGTGGACACCGAGTCGGTCTTGACCGGTTCCGCGAGGTGCAGCTTGCGCAGTGGGTCCGGCCGGAGCTTGCGCAGCCCGCGGACGAGCGGCCAGCCGGTGGCGGCGGCGGCCCGGTGCCGGTATGCCGCAGCGGTGGAGTCGGCCACCCCGGGCACCCCGGCCGACTCCGCCAGCGCGTCGCACAGCTGCCGTACGGTCGTCCGGTCCACCTCGTCCTCGGCGGCCGGCGGCCCGATCATGGCGCCCAGCTCCTCACCGACCGCGTCCAGGTCGGCGGCGAGCCGGCGCAGCGCGGCCTTCCGGTTGGCGACCGTGGACTCCAGCGCCGACCGCAGGTCGCTCAGCATGCCCGGCTGTTTCGCCGAGGTGGCGATGACCGGGGCGCCGGTGAGCCCGTCCTCTTCGAGGAGCCGCGCCAGGTCGCTGCGGACCAGTTCGGTGTCGGCCGGGGTGAGCCGGTCGGCCTGGTTGAGGACCACGATGGTGACGCCGGCGTGCGTGCTGAACTGGGACAGGTAGGCCTGGTGCAGGACGCGGTCGCCGTACTTCTGCGGGTCGACCACCCAGACGATCTGGTCGACCAGGCCGAGCAGGCGGTCCACCTCGAGCTGGTGGGCGCGCTCGATCGAGTCGAAGTCGGGCAGGTCGAGCAGGATCAGCCCGCGCAGGGTGGCCTCGTCGTCGCCGTCCAGAGCGCTCTCCCGGACGAACCGCTGCCGGGGCAGCACGCCGACCCAGTCGAGCAGCCGGTTGGCCGGTTCCAGCGGGCCCCAGACCACGGCGTGCGCGGTGCCGGTGGTCGGCCGGCGGACTCCGACCGGCGACAGCTTGAACCGGGCCAGCGCGTTGAACAGGCTGGACTTGCCGCTGCCGGTGCTGCCGGCGAGCGCGACCACGGTGTGGTCGAGGGAGAGCGTGAGCCGCCCGCTGGCCCGTTCGACCAGGGTGTGCGCGGCTACGAGCTCACCGTCCGGCAGGTACGGGTCGGCCACCCGCAGGAATCGGGCGAGTGCTTCCAGCCGTCGTGCCAGGGACTCCGCGTCGACTGATTCGTCGCGCGTCTTCTGCACCAAGTTCATGACCCGGACCCGGTCAAAGCGAGTTCCTTCCTGGCGTTCTCCACCTCGGTGGCGGTCTGGCGCAGAAGCGTGCCATGTGTCGTTTCGAGGCGTGCCGTCGAGGTGCGCTCGGTGAATCGGGCGGCCTCGGCGGCGAGCAGTTTCTCGACCTGGTCGAGCAGTTCGGTGCGGGCCCGGCCGGCGAGGGTGCGGATGGCCTGGTCGCCGAAGACGGCTTCGAGCACCTTCTGCGCGGCGACCGCGCTGCCCGCGCCGGCGGCGACCTCCAGACCGGTGGGGATGAAGGCGGTCGCGGTGAAGACCGCGATCATGACGGCCAGTCCGGCGCCGTTCACCGCGAAGGCCGCGCCGCGGGCCACCGCGCGTTTGTCCGAGGCTTCGGTACGGACCAGGTCGAGCACCCAGTGTTGCCAGTCACGGACCAGGCGGTCGGCGCGTTCCGCCAGATCGGCCGAGGCGTGCTGGAGTTCCGGGGCGAGCAGGGCGGCCCCGGCAGGGTGGGCGTGCCAGGCGGCGTACGCCTGCTCGGCCGCATCCGTCGCCACCCCGCGCAGCAGGGTGACCAGCTGGGATTCGAGTGCCACCCGCAGGTTCTGTGCCGGGGTGGTCCGGCCGCTGAGGGCGGCCACCAGACGATCACGCAGGTGGCCGACCCGGGACTCCAGGTTGCGGACCAGGTCGCCGGTGCCCACGTACTCCTGCCAGCGGGCCAGCACCTCGCCGCGGAGCAGCTGGCCGTCGCGCAGACCCTCTTCGGTCACGTGGTGGGCGTTGCGGTAGGCGGCCTCGACCCGCTCGTCCAGTGCCTGCGCGGTACGGACCTGGTCGTCGGCCGCCTCGGCCAGCCCGTTGAGGGCCGGGGCCAGTGCGCCGAGCGCGCCGTCCAGGGTCTGCCGGACCACCGTGCCGCGGGCGCCGGCGTCCCCGGCCAGTTGCGCGAACCAGATCCGCATCGGCCCGATGGCCGCGTCCGGGAGCAGCCCGCGCTGATCCAGTTCGGTCTCGGGGAGCACGAACAGGGGCGCCGAGCCGAGCTCGTTGGCGGTCAGCATCTCGCCCAGGTGTGCCGCGATCTCGGCGGCGGCGTCGACCGGCACCCGGTCCAGGACCAGGGCGATCACGGTGCCGCGCAGCCGGGCGGTGTTGAGCAGCTCCCAGGGGACGGCGTCGGCGTACCGAGCCGCGGTGGTGACGAAGAGCCACAGGTCGGCCGCGGCCAGCAGTTGGGCGGCGAGTTTGCGGTTCTCGTCGACCACCGAGTCGACGTCCGGCGCGTCCAGCAGGGCCAGTCCGGGACCGATCGTCGGGGCGGCCACCACCTGGAGCGCGTCCGGCGCGGTGCTGGCCTGACCGGTACGGGTCAGACCGGGCAGCAGCCCGCCGCGCCCGAACCACTGCACGTCGTCCGGGTGGGTCACCAGCACCGGCGACTTGGTGGTGGGCCGGAGCACACCGGCGTTGCTGACCGGCGCCTGGACCAGACTGTTCACCAGGGTCGACTTGCCGGCCCCGGTGGACCCGCCGACGACCACCAGCAGCGGCGCGTCCAGGCGGGCCAGGCGTGGGAGCAGGTAGTCGTCGAGCTGTGCGGCGAGAGCCGAGCCGACTCGCCTGGCCTCGTCCGCGGACGGGAGAACCAGGGGGTACGAGACCGCGCCGAGCGCCGCCCGTAACCGGCTCAGGGCCGTCGCCAGCCGGCCGACCACCGGAGGTGCTTCGACCGGTTCCGGGCGGTTTCCGTGGTTTTCCGGACGGATCGGGCTCGCCCCCGTACGCTCTGGTGGGCCACCTGTGGCCACGCTGACCTGGTTCTTTTCATCCGATTGGGCGGGGACGGCGGATAGGGCCGACGGACCGACCGCGTCTCCGTGCGTCGTCACGGGTAAAGCGTGCACGATCTATGCATCCAGGACAACAGGGTCCCGGTATGCCGTGACCTGACAGGTATGTGCCGGTGCTTCCCTGTGACGACCGGCTTGCGCCCGAGGGGCTCAACTTCGATTTGACGATGTGCGGGGCCGTGGCATCATTGAGTCGGTTCCACTCAACCTTCGTACGCGAACCCTAAAGCGAGGAACACCATGGCACGTGCGGTCGGCATCGACCTCGGCACCACGAACTCCTGCGTCAGCGTTCTGGAAGGAGGCGAGCCCACCGTCATCGCCAACGCGGAGGGCTCCCGGACGACTCCGTCGATCGTCGCCTTCGCCCGCAACGGCGAGGTGCTCGTCGGCGAGGTCGCCAAGCGTCAGGCGGTGACGAACCCCGACCGGACCATCCGCTCGGTCAAGCGGGAGATCGGCACCAACTGGTCGATGGACATCGACGGTAAGCAGTACACCCCGCAGGAGATCTCGGCGCGGGTGCTGATGAAACTGAAGCGCGACGCCGAGGCGTACCTGGGCGAGCAGATCACCGACGCGGTGATCACCGTCCCGGCGTACTTCAACGACGCGCAGCGCACCGCCACCAAGGAGGCGGGCGAGATCGCGGGCCTCAACGTCCTGCGGATCGTGAACGAGCCGACCGCCGCCGCTCTGGCGTACGGTCTGGACAAGGGCTCCAAGGAGCAGACCGTTCTGGTCTTCGACCTCGGCGGCGGCACCTTCGACGTCTCGCTGCTGGAGCTGGGTGACGGTGTCATCGAGGTCAAGTCGACCTCCGGTGACAACCACCTGGGCGGCGACGACTGGGACCAGCGGATCATCGACCACCTGGTGAAGAGCTTCCGTGGTGAGCACGGCATCGACCTCTCCCAGGACAAGATGGCGCTCCAGCGTCTGCGTGAGGCGGCCGAGAAGGCCAAGATCGAGCTGTCCGCCGCGACCACGACCAGCATCAACCTGCCCTACATCACCGCGGGGGCGAACGGCCCGCTGCACCTGGACACGTCGCTGAGCCGCGCCGAGTTCCAGCGGATGACGCAGGACCTGCTGGACCGTTGCAAGGGCCCGTTCGAGGCGGCCATCAAGGACGCCGACGTCAAGCTCGCCGCCATCGACCACGTGATCCTGGTCGGCGGCTCGACCCGGATGCCGGCCGTGACCGAGCTGGTGCAGAGCCTGATCGGCCGCGAGCCGAACAAGGGCGTGAACCCGGACGAGGTCGTCGCCGTCGGCGCCGCGCTCCAGGCCGGTGTGCTCAAGGGCGAGGTCAAGGACGTTCTGCTCCTCGACGTCACCCCGCTGTCCCTGGGCATCGAGACCAAGGGCGGCATCATGCACAAGCTGGTGGAGCGCAACACCACCATCCCGGCGCACCGCTCCGAGGTCTACACCACGGCTGACGACAACCAGCCCTCCGTGCTGATCCAGGTCTACCAGGGTGAGCGCGAGATGGCCGCGAACAACAAGAAGCTCGGCACCTTCGAGCTCAGCGGCATCGCCCCGGCGCCCCGCGGCGTTCCGCAGATCGAGGTCTCCTTCGACATCGACGCGAACGGCATCGTGCACGTGTCCGCCAAGGACCTGGGCACGGGCAAGGAGCAGAAGATGACGATCACCGGTGGCTCCGCGCTGCCGAAGGACGACATCGAGCGCATGATGCGCGACGCCCAGGACCACGCGGACGACGACAAGAAGCGCCGCGAGGACGCGGAGACCCGCAACCTGGCCGAGCAGCTCCAGTGGCAGACCGAGAAGTTCCTGGCGGAGAGCGGCGACAAGCTCCCCGAGGACAGCAAGAACAAGATCGGCGAGGCGCTCGGCGAGCTGCGTGGCGCGCTCGGCGGCACCGACATCGAGAAGATCAAGTCGGCCCACGAGCGGCTGTCGCAGGTCTCCCAGGAGGCCGGCTCGCTGCTCTACTCGCAGGGCGAGGCCCCGCAGGCCGCCGCCGGTGGCGCGCCGGGCGCGGGTCCGGGTTCGACCGGCCCGGCGGCCGGCGGTGACGACGTGGTCGACGCCGAGATCGTGGAGGACGACAAGAAGTGAGTGCCAAGGACGACGAGATCGACGGTCCGGCGGCCGAGCGGGACGTCATCCAGGACGAGGTCGACTCGGCGCCCGAGGAGACCTCCGCTGAGGAACCGGCGAAGAAGAAGTCGCAGAAGCCGGTCGGCGCGCACCGCGCCCGCGAGGAGGAGGACGCGGCTCCGGTGGCCGAGGAGGCCGCCAAGCCCGCGCTCGGCGCCGAACTGGAGGCCCTGCGGGGCGAGCTGGAGGAGCGGACCCACGACCTCCAGCGCGTGTCGGCGGAGTACGCCAACTACCGCAAGCGGGTCGACCGCGACCGGGGCGCCGCGGCCGAGCAGACCACCGGAAAGGTCCTCACCGACCTCCTCCCGGTCCTGGACGACATCGACCGGGCCCGTGAGCACGGTGACCTGGTCGGTCCGTTCGCCTCGGTGGCGGAGCAGCTCACCGCGGTGACCGGGAAACTCGGGCTGGTGGCTTTCGGTGAGAAGGGTGACCCCTTCGACCCGAACCGGCACGAGGCGGTCGCGCACCAGACGTCCGCGGACGTCGACGAGCCGACCTGCGTCGAGGTGATGCGCCGGGGTTACACACTGGGCGAGCGACTGCTGCGCCCGGCTCTGGTCGCCGTCGCCGATCCGGAGTGAAATCAGTGACTGTGTCCCGCCCGCCGGTCTCCGGTGGGCGGGACGTCGCCGCAACGTCGAGGAGGTGGACTGAATGAGCTCGAAGGACTGGCTCGAGAAGGACTTCTACGCCGTGCTCGGCGTGAACCGGTCCGCCTCCCCCGACGAGATCAAGAAGGCGTACCGAAAGCTCGCCCGCGATCTTCACCCCGACCGTAATCCGGACAACAAGGAGGCGGAGGAGAAGTTCAAGGCCGCTTCCGAGGCGTACGACGTACTGGCCGACGACAAGAAGCGCAAAGAGTATGACGAGATGCGCTCGCTGTTCGGCTCGGGCGCGTTCCGGCGTGGGGCGCGGGGCGGCGGTGGCACCCAGTTCGATCCGTCCGACCTGTTCGGCGGCTTCTCCGGCGCCGGTGGTGCGCCGGGCGCCGATCGCCGGTTCGGTGGGAGCGGCTTCTCCGACATCTTCAGCTCGATCTTCTCCGGCGGGCAGGCGGCGGGTGGCCCGGCGACGGCCCGGCGTGGCCCGCAGCGTGGGCGTGACGTGGAGACCGAGGTCACCCTCGACTTCGCCCAGGCGGTTCGCGGCACGACTCTGCCGCTGACCTTGCGTACGCCGGGGGCCTGCGACACCTGCCATGGCAGCGGCGCCAAGCCGGGCACCACTCCCCGGTCCTGCCCGAAATGCCACGGCACCGGTCTGATCTCCAGCAACCAGGGTTCGTTCAGCTTCTCCGAGCCGTGCCGTGACTGTCAGGGCTCGGGCAGCATCGTGGACGAGAAGTGCCCGGAGTGCCGGGGCAGCGGCGGGGTCACCAAGACCCGCACGATCAACGTCCGGTTCCCGGCGGGTGTGGCCGACGGCCAGCGGATCCGGCTCAGCGGCCGGGGCGAGCCGGGTGACCGCGGCGGTCCGGCCGGCGACCTGTACGTGCAGGTCAAGGTGCGGCCCGACGACCTGTTCGGGCGCAGTGGCGACGACCTGACGCTGACCGTTCCGATCAGCATCGCGGAGGCCGTGCTCGGCGCCGACCTGAAGGTGCCCACCCTGGACGGCCCGGTCACGCTGCGGGTGCCACCCGGCACCCCGGGCGGCCGGAAACTGCGGGCTCGGGGCAAGGGCGTGGTCCGCAAGGAGGGCCAGGCCGGCGACCTGATCGTCACTGTGGACGTGCAGATTCCGGCGGGGGTGACCGGCGAGGCCCGGGATCTTCTGGAGAAGTTCGGCAAGTTGACCCCGCCGCCGGCGCGGGATCGGATCGAGGCCCGCCTACGTCGGGCTGCCGGTTAGGACCCTCTCGGGAGGTGGCACATGTATGAAGAGATCAGCATCTCGATTGAACAGGCCTCCGACGCGAAGGTTTTGATCATCTCGGTGGCGGCGCGGCTGGCCGGGATGCACCCGCAGACTCTCCGGCAGTACGACAGGCTCGGTCTGGTGCAGCCGGGCCGGGCCGGTGGTGGCGGCCGGCGTTACAGCGAGCGGGATGTGGCACTGCTCCGCGAGGTGCAGCGGCTGAGCCAGGAGGACGGCGTCAACCTGGCCGGCATCAAGCGGATCATCGGGCTGGAGCAGTTGGTCACCGACCTCCAGCACCGGGTGGCCGAGCTGGAGCAGGAGCTCGAGTCGGCGTACAACCGGATGGCCCAGATGGAAGCGATGACCAATCCGTACGGGAGCCGTGACCTGGTTCGTCAGGAGCGGCATTCGACGGCGCTGGTGGTCTGGCGGCCGCGGCGGTCCCCGGACAAATGAGCGACAAACGAGTAACGGCGGCCCAGAAGGGCCGCCGTTACTGCGTGTAGTAACCGCCTAGCTACTTTCCGTGCTCATCGCCTGTTGAACAGGCCCAGCCGGCGGGGGTAGCGGACCAGGCCGCCCTCCATCCAGTCGTGGTGGTCGAAGAGCTCGGGCCGGGTCATCAGGACCCGGCAGTTGTGCGCCCAGATCTGCATCGGCTCGTCGCCGACCTCCTCCGCGCGCTCCACGAACTTCTTGAGCCGGCGCTTGCGCTGCCCGCTCGCGTTCTGCCGCAGCCCGTCCGCCGCGTAGATGTACATGCAGTGCTGCGCGAACCGCCGGGCCGGGCACTGCCGGTCCATGGCCAGTTCGAACAATGTCGGGCCGAGCACGTCGCCGGAGATCAGGAGATCCCAGTCCTTCGGCATGGTGCTCAGGGGTACCGACTCGGGGTTGTATGCCCAGGTCTGCAACTCGTCAGGTCGGGGGTCGACCGGGTTGCCGAAACCGAGGAATGTAGCTTCACGCACGCTCACGTCGCCGCCTCACTCAACCGTTCGCATTACGGCAAGCGTCACGCGCTGGCCATAGTGGCGAACGTCCCAATACACAGAGTCGTCGCCGCGCAACGGTAGCGTGCGAAGTCCGCAGACGGAAGTGTCAAGGCTTCACATTCAGATACTGGACAGTAACTTTGGGCTTCCTGAATGGAGACGCAGGTCACTCCATGGATGGCAGGGGCTTCTGGGCCGCTCGCTGGGCCGCCATCCGCTTCCGGATGATCTCCTTGAACCAGGGGTAGTCGGGCAGCCGCGCCAGCAGCGGACCGGTCACCACGGTGATCAGCACATATGCCGTGGCGAGCGCGGCAAGCTTGGCGTTTCCGCCGTACACCACCGCGAGTCCGGCGATCACGACGGAGAACTCGCCGCGGGGCATCAGGGCCAGACCGGCCCGAATCCGGCCGGGCAGCGCAATCCCCACCCGGCGGGCCGCCAGATATCCGGTCAGGACCTTCGTCAGCATGGTCAGCACGGCCAGTCCGAGAGCCGGCAGCAGCACCGGCGGGATGTCCGACGGGTTCGTGGAGAGCCCGAAGAAGACGAAGAACACCGCGGCGAACAGATCCCTCAGCGGCGTGAGCATCTGGGTGGCGTGGTGCGCGACCGGACCGGAGATGGCGATACCGACCAGGAACGCCCCCACCGCCTCGGAGACCTTCAACTCCCCGGCCACCCCGGCGATGAACAGCGTCAACCCGAGCACGCTCAGCAGCAGGGCCTCGGGATCCTTCACCGACATGAATCGGCTGATCTCCCCGCCGTACCGAATGGCGACGACGAGGACCGCGACCACCGTGACCACCGCGACGCTCAACGTGCTCAGGCCGCTCGCCAGACCGAGACCGGCCAGCACCGCGGTGACCACCGGCAGGTAGAAGGCCATCGCCAGGTCCTCGATGACCAGCACCGAGAGGATCACCGGGGTCTCCCGGTTACCGACCCGGCCCAGGTCGCCGAGCACCTTGGCGATCACGCCCGACGACGACACCCAGGTGATGCCGGCCAGCACCAGCGCGGCCTTCCAGTCCCAGCCGAGCAGCAGCGCGAACGCCGCCCCCGGCAGGGCGTTGAGCAGCATGTCGATCAGGCCGGCCGGGGCCGCCGAGCGGAGGTTGCCGACCAACTCGTCGGCTGAATACTCCAGGCCCAGCATCACCAGCAGCAGGACCACGCCGATCTGGGCGCCGACCGCGGTGAACTCGGTGCTGGCCCGGAGCGAGACCAGACCGCCCTGACCGAACGCCAGGCCGGCCAGGAGATAGAGCGGAATCGGGGAGAGACCGAAGCGACGACCCAGGCGACCGAGCATCCCGAGGCCGAACAGGAGCGCGCCGATCTCGATGAGCAGGATCGTCGTGTGGTGCTCCACCGCGCTCAGCCGTCGTCGTCGCCGGCCAGGATGGCGGTGACGCCGTCCAGGCCGTGCCGGGTGCCGACCGCGACCACCACATCGTTGGCCTCGAAGCGGAACTCCGGGCCCGGCGAGGCGATCACCTCACGGTCGCGGAGCACGGCCACGATGGACGAGGTGGTACGGCTACGGGCCTGGGTGTCACCCAGCCGCCGGCCCACGAACGGGGAGCCGGCCGGGAGCGCGATCTGCTCGGTCAGCAGACCGGCTGCCTGCTGTCGCAGGCCGGCGAGCTGCCCCAGCATCAGCGAGGCGCCCAGCACGTCGGCCAGGGCCTCCGCCTCGTCGTCGGTGAGCGGGATCGACGCCAGGCTGGAATCCGGATCGTCCACGTCGTACAGGACGAGGTCGCGCCGCCCGTTGCGATGCGACACCACCCCGACCGTCCGGCCTGATGAGGTCACCAGGTCATGGCGGACGCCGATTCCCGGCAGCGGAGTCTGTTCCACCCGTACGCGCACGATCTCACAGTAGTTGGGTGATTGATCCTTCGCCCGGCACTACGGCGCAAAGGACGCGCTGCTCGTCACGACGCTACGGGTTCGTCTCTGCGTTCGGTCAGCCCGGGTCGGCGGCGGTCGCGTCCGTCGCCATCCGGGCTGTCTCGTTCTCGTGTGCCGGTGGCCGGACGGCCAGCAGGATGAGCAGGCCGAGGGTGCTGAGGCCCAGGTTCAGGCCGTAGGCCCAGCGGAAGCCGAACTCCTGGGCCACCCCGAAGAGCGGGGCCGACAGGATCTGGCCGACCGGGAAGGTGTTGGAGAACATCGTGGACGCGCGACCCGGGAAGCGCGGCATCAGGTCCTGGAAGAAGGAGATGCCCAGGCCGGAGGCGGCGGCGATGAGGATCGCGTTCAGAAGCTGGGCGCCGGCCAGCATCCAGACCGACGTGGCCGATGCCGCCAGTGCCTGGTACGCGACCCCGCAGACCGCGCCGAACAGGATGATCCGGCGCAGCGGCATCCGGGTGGAGAGCTTGCCGAAGGCGAGCATCAGCGGGATCTCCAGGGCGGCGCAGATGCCGAGGATCATGCCGGCGTCGCCGACCGTGCCGTCCAGTTCGGTGCTGATGAACAGCGGCATCGCCTGGACGTTGAGCACCATGGAGGTCTGGATCAGGATGAACCCGCCCAGGATGGGGTAGACCTGCCAGGGGGCCCGGGCCGAGACGGTCTCGCCCTCCCGGGGTGCCGCCGGCGCCTCCACCTCGGGCAGCCAGCGTGCCGCGAGCAGGGCCGCCACCAGGTACATCACGGAGGCGGTGCCGTAGACGTACTGGAAGTCGCCCACCTCCAGGAGGAGCGCGGCGAGTGACGGGCCGCCGACCCAGGCGATCGAGAAGACGGTGCGCAGGGTGCTGATGCCCATCGCGGCCCGGCTCGGATCCTGCTGTTGGAGCACCTGACGGGCGTACGCGAAGGATTGGGGGAAGAGTGACCCGGCAATCGCGGTGGCCGTCGCGGTGAGGGCGAGGAGCACCCAGTAGTCGCGGACCACCGCGGTGATGCCGGTGCCGGCGCAGCCGGCGACGGCGGCGACGATCAGGATCGTGCGCCGCATCGGCCGGCGGTCCGAGATGCGGCCGATCGCCCACGACATGGCCACGCCCGAGAGCGACGCGGTGACCAGGAAGAACGTGACTTTGATCGGACTGGCCCCGACGGAGGTGCTGAGGAAGAGGCCTAGGAACGGGCCGACCACCGCGGTGGCGATGCCGACAGTGAGGAAGACGAGACCGAGAGGGAGGAGCCGGCGGAACAGTGGCACGACTGCCGACGTTACGGGTTCTTTCCGATTAGCGACCATGTTCGGTGGTGACTGTCACCGTGGTTTCGACGCGCTAGAGTTGAGCGCGCTACGCTCAAGTCTGCTGGGTTGGCTTCAGGGGAGCTCATGAACACCGAACGCTTGACCACCAAGAGCCGCGAAGTGATCACCGCCGCGGTCGCCGACGCCGGGCGCCGCGGCCACGCCACCGTCGAGCCGTGGCACATGCTTCAGTCGCTGCTCGATACCGGCGGTTCCACGGCCACCGCTCTGCTGCGTGCGGTCGGGGCCAATCCGGCCGACATCCGCCGGGCCGCGGTCCGCGCGATCGAGCAGCTGCCGTCCGCGCGCGGGGCCAGCACCGTCGAGCCCAGCCTGTCCCGCGAGTTCGTCAACGCGATCGGCTCGGCCGACCTGATCGCGAAACCGCTCGGCGACGAGTATGTGTCGACCGAGCACCTGCTGGCCGGCCTGGCCCGGGTCGGCGGCGCGGTCTCGGCGGTCCTCAAGGACGCCGGCGCCACCGAGGAGGCGCTGGTCGGCGCGTTCCCGCAGGTCCGGGGCGGGGAGCGGCGGGTCACCACGGCCGATCCGGAGCAGACCTACAAATCGCTGGAGAAGTACGGGGTGGACCTCACCGCCCTGGCCCGGGACGGCAGGATCGACCCGGTGATCGGCCGGGACGCCGAGATCCGCCGGGTCGTGCAGGTGCTCTCCCGGCGCACCAAGAACAATCCGGTCCTGATCGGCGAGCCGGGTGTCGGCAAGACCGCCATCGTCGAGGGCCTGGCCCAGCGCATCGTCGCCGGTGACGTGCCCGAGTCTCTGCGCGACAAGAAACTGGTCTCCCTCGACCTCGGGGCGATGGTCGCCGGCGCACAGTACCGGGGCCAGTTCGAGGAGCGCCTGAAGAGCGTCCTGGAGGAGATCCGCGGGTCCAACGGGCAGGTCGTCACGTTCCTCGACGAGCTGCACACGGTCGTCGGCGCCGGCAAGGGCGAGGGCTCGATGGACGCCGGCAACATGCTCAAGCCGATGCTGGCCCGCGGCGAGCTGCGGATGGTCGGCGCCACCACCCTCGACGAGTACCGGGAGCACATCGAGAAGGACCCGGCTCTGGAGCGCCGGTTCCAGCCGGTCGTGGTCGGCGAGCCGACGGTCGAGGACACCATCGGCATCCTGCGCGGGCTCAAGGGCCGTTACGAGGCGCACCACCGGGTCCAGATCACCGATGCGGCGCTCGTGGCGGCGGCCAGCCTCTCCGACCGCTACATCAGCGACCGGTTCCTGCCGGACAAGGCGATCGACCTGATCGACGAGGCCGCCTCCCGGCTGCGGATGGAGATCGACTCCCGCCCGGTCGCGCTGGACCAGCTGCACCGCCAGGTCGACCGGATGCGGGTGGAGCGCCTGGCGCTGGAGAAGGAGACCGACCCGGCGTCGATGGCCCGCCTGGAGAAACTGATCGCCGACCTGGCCGACCGGGAGGAGGAGCTGACCGCGCTGACCGCCCGCTGGGAGCGCGAGCGCGGCGGCCTCAACCTGGTCGGCGAGCTGAAGAAGCAGCTCGACGAGGCGCGGGCGGCCCAGGAGCGGGCGCAGCGCGACGGTGAGCTGCTGGAGGCTTCCCGCCTGCTCTACGAGGTGATCCCGACCCTGGAGCGGGAGATCCGGAGCGCCGTCGAGTCCGAGGAGGAGAACACCGAGCCGCCCATGGTCAAGGAGGACGTCGGCGCCGACGACATCGCCGAGGTGGTCTCCTCGTGGACCGGCATCCCGGCCGGCCGGATGATGGAGGGCGAGACCGCCAAGCTGCTGCGCATCGAGGACTCACTGGCCGACAAGGTGATCGGCCAGCGTGAGGCGATCGAGGCGGTCGCCGGTGCGGTGCGCCGGGCCCGGGCCGGGATCGCCGACCCGGATCGGCCGACCGGCAGCTTCCTCTTCCTCGGCCCCACCGGCGTCGGCAAGACCGAGCTGGTCAAGGCGCTTGCCGGGTTCCTCTTCGACGATGAGCGCGCGATGGTCCGCATCGACATGAGTGAGTATGCGGAGAAGCACTCGGTGGCCCGGCTGGTCGGTGCGCCGCCCGGTTACGTCGGCTACGAGGAGGGCGGCCAGCTCACCGAGGCGGTGCGGCGCCGGCCGTACAGCGTGGTGTTGCTGGACGAGGTGGAGAAGGCCCACCCGGACGTCTTCGACCTGCTGCTCCAGGTCCTCGACGACGGGCGTCTCACCGACGGCCAGGGGCGTACGGTCGACTTCCGCAACGCCATCCTGGTCCTGACGTCGAACCTGGGCTCGGCGAACTCGGACTTCACGATGAGCGACGAGGAGCGCCACGACGAGGTGCTGGCCGCGGTCCGGGGGCATTTCAAGCCGGAGTTCCTGAACCGGCTCGACGACATCGTGGTCTTCCACGCGCTCACCAAGGAGAACCTGACCAGGATCGTCGACATCCAGCTGGCCCGGCTGCGGGACCGGCTCGCCGAGCGGCGTCTCACGCTCCAGGTGACCCAGTCCGCGGTCGACTGGCTGGGTGAGCACGGTTACGACCCGATCTACGGCGCCCGCCCGCTGCGCCGGCTGATCCAGTCCTCGATCGGCGACCTGTTGGCGAAGGCGCTGTTGGCCGGCCGGGTCCGGGACGGCTCCACGGTCCTGATCGACCTGGCCGACGCGAAGGACGGCCTGACAATTAGGTAGGCATCGCGGGAGTGGGTTTCTCCCGTGACGCCTCCGCAGTTTGCTCAGATATCGGAACGCCGTCAGGTAGCGGACACTGAAAGGGCCCCGGGTCTCCCCGGGGCCCTTTCGTCATCTGTCGGCCGACCGCCTCCGGTAGGCCTGTGTCATCAGTACGTCCGTGAAGGCGTGCTCGCCGTCCGCGGACCAGATCCGTATGCCGTTGCGATGGAGCTGATATCGGACGTCTCGGAATCGGGTCCGAGTGTCGTCATGGTGAACGACGTCCAGGGTGTCGGCGTGGGGCATGGGACTCACCGGTCCTTGTCAGGTCTGGGGCGGCCGCGGTGTGGTCACGCGGCCGGCGCAATCGGAGTGGCGCCGTCTGCCGGTCTGCCTCGGCCCCGGGATGGTTTGCGCGGGGCGGGCGACTCGTGCGGGCACGGCGTGCCGCTGGAGCCTTGTGCTTCCAGGAGGACGCCACGACATCGAAGTCTAGGCGGCCTCGTCCAGGTGTGTCGCCCCCCGAACGAGCGACGGTTTGCGGTCATTTGGGGTCATCGTTGCCTGATGTTGCCACATCGTCGCGAACGGTGAGGCCCGGTCGCGCGATGTGGTCCCCGACAAGTACCGTGAATTGATCTATTGGAGGGCAGCGTGACCGTACCGGCATATCCGGTTCCGAACCCGGCGGCGCCGAGTCGCCCGGTATCGGTGACCGTCTCATCGAGTCTTCTCTACCTAGTCGTAGCCATGCAGGTCCTGAACGCGCTCGTGCTGCTGTCGACGATGAACACCGCCGTCGAGGCCGCCCAGGACGCCGCCGCCACCCTCGGGCAGGGGCAGGCCACCGCCGACCTGGGGGCGGTCATGCGCGTCGTGCTGATCTTCATGGCGGTGATCTACCTCCTGCTCGCGGGTGGTGTCACCGTCCTGGCGATCCTCAACAACCACGGCAAGAACGCGTCCCGGATCGTCACCTGGGTCTTCGCCGGCCTGGGTCTGTGTTGCAACGTGCTCAGCCTGGGCGGCAACGCGGCCGGTGGCATCGCGGCTGGTGGCTCCGGCGAGACCGGGATCGACTCCACCCAGATCGACCTGCGGGTCGCGGAGGCGATGCCGGGCTGGTACGAGCCGGTGCTGATGATCTCCACCGTGCTGACCGTGCTCGGCCTGCTCGGGGCGATCATCCTGCTGGCGGTGCCGTCTTCGAACGCGTGGTTCCGCAAGCCGCCGGCGTGGAACGCGGCGATGCCCTTCCCGGGCTACCCGGGCCAGCCCGGCTATCCGGCTCAGCCCGGTTACCCGGCTCAGCCCGGCTATCCGGCCCAGCCTGGTTACCCGGCCCAGCCCGGTTATCCGCAGGCGCCCTACGGCCAGCCGGGGTACCCGCCACCGCCCAGCCACTTCGGATCGCCGCAGCAGTACGGCCAGCCGGGTGAGCCGGCGCCGGGCCTGCCGCCGTATCCGGGCGCGAGCGAGCCGCCCACCCCGCCGCCCAGTTCACCGCCGGCCCCGCCGGCCGCTCAGCCCGACCCGTGGGCGCCTCCGCCGTCCTCCGACCCGTGGGGCACCCCACCGGTGCCGCCCGCGCCGGGCGGGGACACGCCGCCACCCCGGCCGCCCACTGACCCCTCCTGATCGCTTTCGGACCGGTCCGCCCGTACGGGGTGGACCGGTCCGGCCACTTCCGGGGCCCCGCACGCGATAGGTTCTTGCCAGCCGAACCAGCGGGAGCATCGATGTCCTACGCCGTCCAGCCGCCGATCGTCGCCGTGCCGCCGGCCGCACGCCGGCCGATCTCCGTCGCCGCAGCGGTCGCCCTGCTCTGGGCCATGGCGGCGGCCGGCCTGACCTATGCGATCGGCATGATCGCGGTGACTCCAGGTGTGGCCGGCCGGCTCCGTGACGCCGCGCCCGCCTCCGAGGCGGTGGACAACTTCGTCGCCGTGATGTGGCTGGTCGCCGCTCTGGCCCTGGTGCTGAGCCTGCTGATGACCGCTCTGTTCGTGGTTCTGGGTGTCGCGCTGCGGCGGGGTAGCCGTCTCGGCCGCTGGGTCACTCTCGGGGCGTGTGTGCTCGGCATGGTCACCGGATGCGGGACGCTGGCGATCCTGGCCGCCCAGCGGGCCGGTGAGGCGGCCCCGGGGACGCTGAGTGACGCGCTCAACTCGGCGTACCCCAACGGGTGGATCGTTCTCAACGTCATCATGGCCGCCGCGCAGGTGTTGGCCTACCTGACGGTCGGGATCCTGGTGCTGACGGCGCCGAGTGAGTTCTTCGGCCATTCTGTGTCACCCGAGTGGGCCAAACCACAAACGAACCCTTTTGTTACCGGCGGGTCCGAACCCGATCAGTTCTCAGATCCGGCCTTGTCGCCGAAGTCCACGTCGAACCCAGAAGACGAGTTCTGGTCACGACCGCACGAGTGAGCGGTTCCGTATCGACGACTGTGGGTCACTCGAACGGGTACGGTCGGTTTCTGGCACTGTCACTCGATCGGCTGTCCGGATAGATCGAGATCGGCCGGACGGTGGGTGTTTTCGCCCGTACGGACAAACGTGATTTGGCGTCTTCACAGTCTCTTCACAGCGCGACCACCAGGTGATCCTGAGGGTGACGCGGGTAGCGTACCGGCGGTAACTGCTTTGAGCAGCATCTATGCTCCGAGGAAGGAGCGAGATCGGATGGCCGATCGGTAAACCTTGTTTACAGAAGCGTCCAAAGTCCCGCGTCAATAGTTCCGTTCCGCCCTGCCGGGGCGAAAGATTCCGGTTTCCGTACAGCCAGTACGCTCGATGTCATGAGAGCACGGCACGACCTGGGTAAATTCATCACTGAATTGTCCGTCGCGCAGCGTGGCGCCGTGCTTTCATCGGGTCGTGGGGGTGTGGACGAACTGGTGATCGCGCAGTGTGGCGTGATGGTCTCGACGCGTTCAGTGCCGAGTCATCGTCGAGGATCTGTGTGGCGAACAAATCGACGAATTGACAATGTGGCCGGCCTCACTCCGACGGCGGGGATCGAGACCTCGACACGGATGGGTAGCGACCAGATGGCGGCTGAGGCGTTGCAGGAGGCAGAGACCGAAGTCGTAGTCGCGCGAACGGTCGACCCGGATGAGGGTGTCCGGTCGACCGACTCGGCGATCGATGTCGGCCTTACGGCCTGAAAGTTAGCCGGTTCGTTCCTGCTCACATGCAGGAGAATCGATGCAGTTGGTGGAAGGATGGAGATCGTGGGAACTGCGTTGGCGGAAATGTCCATGCCGCAAATCTCGCCGCTTGCCGGTGAGCCTATTGAACGCGCTGACGCCGAGCGCCTGGCGGGAGTGCTCAAGGCGCTCGCCGACCCGGCCCGGCTACGCCTGTTGAGCCTCATTCAGTCCGCGACGGACGGTGAGGCCTGTGTCTGCGACCTGACGGCTCCTCTGGGCCTCTCGCAGCCGACCGTGAGTCACCACCTGCGGATCCTGACCGAGGCGGGTCTGCTGGAGCGGGAGAAGCGGGGTGTGTGGGCGTACTACCGGCTGGTGCCGACGGCCATCGCCACCATCGCCGACCTGCTGACCCCGCCGCGGAAGCGGGCCACCAAGAAGGCCCGCTGAAGTCTGACGGCTTCGGAAACGCGGTAATGCCTGGCGTCATTGACTATGGGGGCGTGACGCCAGGCGGAGGACCCCGGCCCACGGACGGGCCGGCGGACCTGAGGAGGAACGGGTGAACTACGTCCCCGGTGACCTGCGTGATCAGCTCGCGCACGTGGGTTACGACGTGGTGCAGGCGGGCCTCGTGTGTGGATCGGGCGGCAATCTGTCCGCCCGCATTCCCGACGAGGACGCCATCTGGGTGACCGCGAGCGGAACGTGGCTGGAACGGCTCAGCCGCAAGGACTTCACCGCGGTGCGGATCTCCGACGGGGCCCCCGCCACCGTCGGCGCCGCCCCGCCGTCACGGACCGAGCCGACCAGCGAGTTGGCACTGCACCTGGCCCTCTACCGGGCCCGGCCGGACGTCAACGCCGTGGTGCACCTGCACCCGCAGACGGCGCTGCTGCTCGACGCGCTCGGGGAGCACATCCGGATCGTGACCACCGATCACGCGTACTACCTGCGGCGGGTTTCGACCGTGCCGTTCCGGCTGCCGGGCGGCACCGAACTCGCCGCCCTGACCGCCGCGATGGCCGCCGACGGCACCGACTGCCTGGTGCTCAGCCAGCACGGGTGCGTGGTGATGGGCGACTCCGTCGAGCTCGCGCACAAGCGGGCCCGAAACCTGGAGGAGGCCGCGTCGCTCACCTATCGGGCGCTGACGGCCGGGCGGCTGGAGAACCTGCGGGAGTGCCCGGAGGAGTTCCTGGAGAAGCTGTCCGGGTCGACCACCGTTCGGGTGTAGTCCGCAACACGAAAAAGGCCGGCCCATCGGGCCGGCCTTTCGTGTCGGGTCAGTAGTTCCGCGGCGGGTAGTCCTGCGGCGGGTACTGCTGCTGTGGCGGGTAGCTCTGCGGGGTCGGGTAGTGCCCCTGCTGCGGGTAGGCGGGCTGCTGCGGGTCCTGATACTGGGGCGGCTGCTGCCCGTACCCCTGCTGGTGGCCGTAGCTCTGGCCCTGCTGGTTCTGCTCGTGATCGAAGTGCTCGTGGTACTCCTCGCGGGCGGCGTCGGCCAGGCCGGCGACGCTGGCGGCGGCCACGACGCCGATCGCGGTGGCCGGGTCCGCCGTCTTCAGGCCGTGCTTCTTGGCCTTCCGCTCGCGGAGGATCTCGATCAGGATCGGCAGCACCGAGATCAGCACGATCAGCACGACCACCGGCAGGATGTAGCGGTCGATCTTGTCGCCGATGGCGGCGTAGATCTGCTCGGCCAGCAGGTAGCCGATCAGGATGATGCCGTCGGTCCAGAGGATCGCGCCGACCACGTTCCACACGAAGAACTGCTTCGCCGGCATGCCCAGGGTGCCGGCGACCGGGTTGAGGAACGTCCGGACGATCGGGATGAACCGGGCCAGCACCACCGCCTTGGCCGGGCCGAACTTCTCGAAGTAGTACTCCGCCTTCTCGACGTACTCCTTCTTGAAGAGCTTCGAGTCGGGCTTGTCGAACATCCGCCGCCCGTATCTCGCGCCGAGCCAATGGCCCAGTTGCGCGCCGACGATGGCACAGATGGGCGCGCCGATCAGCAGGCCGACGATGGACAGCTGCGCGCCATCCCCGAAGATCGAGTTGGCCACCTCGGAGGCGGCCACACCTGCCAGGAACAGCAGAGAGTCACCCGGGAAGAAGAAGCCGACCAGCAGGCCGGTCTCCGCGAAGAGGATGGCGAGCACACCCGGGAGCCCGAAGGCGCTGAGCAGGTCCTTCGGGTCCAGCGGGTTCAGGGCGAGCGGCTCGGTGAGCGCTTGGATGTCCACGAGGAGCCAGGGTACCGGCCCTGGATGGGCCGGTACCTGTATGAATGCTGTGCACTCCAAGAAGTAACTCAGTGGTCACAGTCGGGGGTCGACCGGCTCCGATTCGGCGGCCAGGACGGCGAAGACCAACTCGTGCACCCGCCACGCCGGGGCGCCCTCGGCCAGCCGGTCCAGAGCCGCCAGCCCGAGCCCGTGCTCACGCAGCGCCAGCGACCGCTTCCGGCCCAGGTTGCGCTGCCGCAGACGGGTCAGCTGTTCCGGCCGGGTGTACTCCGGTCCGTAGATGATCCGCAGGTACTCACGGCCACGGCACTTCACCCCGGGCTGCACGAGGCGGCCCTTTCCGTCGACCGCCGCGAGCCCGGACCACGGCTTCACCACCATGCCCTCGCCGCCGGCCGCGGTCAGCGTCAGCCACCACTCGGTCGCGGCGGCCTCCGACACCGGGTCGGCCAGGTCCACGACCATCCGGCGGGTCGGCGTGAAGAGCTCCGGGTCGGCCGCCACCAGCCGGTCGGCAAGAGCGAGATGCCAATCATGATCCTTTTTGGCGTACGAGACACCGGCGCCGGCCAGGAACACGAACGGGGCGAGCGTGACCCCGGCGAGCCCGTCCGTCGGCCGCACGTAGGACCGGTACGCCGCCGAGTAGCCGTCGATCTCGGCCGCCCGCAGCTCCAGCCGGTCCCGTAGTCCACCCACGTCGAGCCCGCGCCCGGCCACACCCTCCAGCACCGACAGCGCCGCGGGCAGGGCGGCTCGCCCGGCCGCGCCCACTCCGGCGTACTGGTCCCGGATCAGGCCGCCGGCCTTGGCCGACCACGGCAGCAGCTCGGCGTCGATGAGCAGCCAGTCGGTGGCCAGCTCGGTCAGGATCGGGGCGACCGCGGCGCGCACCCGGGCCAGCAGCGGCTCGTCCAGCTCGGGGCCGAAGAACGGCCGGCCGGTCCGGGTCCAGATCGCGTCGCCGGCGCCGGAGGCGGAGACCCGCACCACGGCCCGGGAGCCCATGTGCTTCTCCTCGCACACCACCCGGTCCACCCCGGCGCTCCGCAGGTCGGCGAATGCGGACGACGGGTGCTCCAGGTAACCCTCGACCGTCGAGCTCGTGCACGGGGCCATCGTGGGCGGGAGCCAGACCAGGTTCTCCGGGTCGACCGAGAACCGGCCCATCACCTCCAGTGCGGCGGCGGCGTTCTCGGCGGGGACGGTCGTCTGGCCGTACCCGTAATCGATGTGCCGTCGGCCGATGACGTCGGCGATGTCGAGCCCGGTGTCCGGCTTGGTGGCGACCGCGGTGAACGGCCGCACCGGGGCGTAGTACTCCTTCGCCGCCGGGACCGCCACGATCTCGCGGGACGGCCAGCGCAGTGCGGTCAGCGCGCCGCCGAAGACACAGCCGGTGTCCAGACAGATGGTGTTGTTGATCCACTCCGGCTGCGGGGTGGGCACGTGGCCGTAGACGACAGCCGCGGAACCGCGGTAGTCGCGCGCCCACGGGTAGCGGACCGGCAGGCCGTACTCGTCGGTCTCGCCGGTGGTCTCGCCGTAGAGCGCGAAGCTGCGCACCCGCCCGGAGGCCCGGCCGTGGTAGGCCTCCTTCAGGCCGGCGTGCGCCACCACGAGCTTGCCGTCGTCCAGCAGGTAGTGGCTGACCAGGCCGTCGATGAAGGTGCGGACCTCGGCGACGAAGGCCGGGTCCTCGGCGTCCAGCTGCTCCAGCGTCTCCGGCAGGCCGTGGGTGAGCTGCACGTTGCGCCCGTTCAGCTTGCGGGCCAGCTTCTGCTCGTGGTTGCCCGGCACACAGATCGCGTGGCCGGCCGCCACCATGCCCATGACCAGGCGCAGCACTCCGGGCGAGTCCGGACCGCGGTCGACCAGGTCACCGACGAAGACGGCCTTGCGGGCGTCCGGGTGCACGGCGTCGACCGGGCGGCCCTGATCGTCGCGGATCAGCTCCCAGCCCAGCCTGCCGAGCAGCGACTCCAGCTCGGCCCGGCAGCCGTGCACGTCACCGATGATGTCGAACGGCCCGTGCTCGTCCTTGCGGTCGTTGAAGAGCTTCTCGTAGCGGATCTCGGCCGCCGCGATCTCGTCCACCCCGCGCAGCACGTGGATCTTGCGGAAGCCCTCCTTCGCCAGCTGGTTGAGCGAGCGCCGCAGGTCACGGTGCATCCGGGTGAGGACCTGACGGCCGAAGGTGCGGTCCTCGCGAGCCTCGGTGCGCTCCCAGGCCACTGATTCCGGCACGTCCAGGACGATCGCCACCGGCAGCACGTCGTGCTCGCGGGCCACCTTGACCAGGCCGGCGCGGGCGTGCGACTGGAGGTTGGTGGCGTCGACCACGGTGAGCCGGCCGGCCGCGAGCCGCTTGCCGGCCACGTAGTGCAGTGCCTCGAAGGCGTCGGCGGAGGCGGACTGGTCGTTCTCGTCGTCGGCGATCAGACCGCGGAAGAAGTCCGAGGAGAGCACCTGGGTGGGCTTGAACCGGGTACGGGCGAAGGTCGACTTGCCGGAGCCGGAGATGCCGACCAAGGCGACGAGCGACAGCTCGGGAACGTCGATGATCATGCGGACACCTCCAGGATCCGGAAGAGGGCGAGCTGGGTCGGGGCGCCGGTGGTCTCGTCGTGCTCCCCCACGCCACGGATGGTGACCGTGTAGCCGTGCTCGGCGGCGACGCGCGAGGCCCACTCGGCGAACTCGGCCCGCGTCCACTCGAAGCGGTGATCCGAGTGACGCATCCCGGTCAGGCCCTCGTAGTGCACGTTGTACTCGACGTTCGGCGTGGTCACGACGACCGCGCGGGGCTTCGCGTGCCCGAAGACCGCCGCCTCCAGCGCGGGCAGCCGGGGCAGGTCGACGTGCTCGATGACCTCCATCAGCACCGCCGCGTCGAAACCGCGCAGCCGGTCGTCACGGTAGGTGAGCGCGGTCTGGATCAGCTTGACCCGGTCGCCCAGCCGCTCGATCTTGATCTTGCGGGCGGCCTGTTCCAGCGTGCGGGTGGCCACGTCGGCGCCGACGATCTCGGTGAACGACCGGTTCTTGACCAGCGCGGCGAGCAGGGCGCCGGCGCCGCAGCCCAGGTCGAGCACCCGGGACGCGCCGGCCTCGGCCAGGGCGGCCAGCACCGCCTCCCGGCGCTGCTCGGCCAGCGGCGCCCGGCGGGTCACCGGCAGCTCGGCCTCCTCCTCGGTGACCGGCTGGTCCGCCTCCAGCAGCTGAAGGGCCGTGGTGGCCAGGGACCGCCGGTGCGCCAGGTAGCGGCGGGCGATCAGCACCTTCTCCGGATGCGCGGCCAGCCAGCCCTCACCGGAACGCAGCAGCTTCTCGATCTCGTCCGGGGCGACCCAGTAGTGCTTGCCGTCGTCCAGGACCGGGAGCAGCACGTACAGGTGGTTGAGCGCGTCCGCGACCCGTACCTCGCCGGTCAGCCGGAGGTCGACGTAACGGCTGTCGCCGCCGATCTCCGGCTCGAACGGGATCCGGGTGGCCGACACCGACCAGCCGAGCGGGGCGAACAGGCGGGTCACCAGCTCCGGCGTGCCGCGCAGCACCGGCACCCGGATCTCCAGTGGGATCGGGACGGCGGCCAGCTCCGGGCGGTCCTTCGAGGCGCCGCGCAGAGCGGTGCGGAAGACCTTGGCCAGGGCGCTCGACAGCAGGCTGGAGGCGGCGTACGGCCGGTCGTTGACGTACTGGCTCAACTCGAAGGCGTCCCGCTGCGCGCGTAGCAGCTGGGGGTTGACGTCCAGCAGCAGCGCGGCGGTGCAGCGGTCGTCGTCGGCCTCGGGGTAGAGGACGTACGCCGTACCGGTCGGCACGCTGAAGGAATGCACCTTGCCGGGGTGCTTGACCAGCAGATAGCCCAGATCGGTGGCGGGCCGGTGGGTGGTCGTCAGAGTGAGCAGCACCCGTCGATCGTGACAGCGGGTGCGATTTCCGGCGATCGAATTCAGCGGTAGTCGTCGTCGAACTCGACGATCCGGTTCTCCTCCGAGGCGTCCTGCTCGTCGGTCTCGTCCTGCCAGCCGCGCACGGCGGTCGCTTGCTCAGCGGCGTCGACCTCGGGTGTCTCCAGGTCGACTTCCAGTGGGTGGGTCATCTCCGGGCTCCCTTCCGTCTCGGCGTCTTTCGCCTCCATGGTGCGACTTAATCCGGACCGATGCCACACAAACGGGCATGCGCCGGTTGTGATTTCGAGGCGGTTTCCACTACGCACCGCAACTGCGGAATACTTGCGTCCTGGAGGACAGCGCGGTCCTGCCCTCTCGCAGCCCGTGAAAATGAGCAAGGAGCGCACCCGATGCCTATCGCTTCTCCCGAGGTCTACGCCGAGATGATCGATCGCGCCAAGGCCGGCGCGTTCGCCTACCCGGCGATCAATGTGACGTCCTCGCAGACCCTCAACGCGGCCCTCCAGGGCTTCGCCGAGGCCGGCAGCGACGGCATCATCCAGATCTCGACCGGTGGTGCCGAGTATGTGTCCGGCCCGACCATCAAGGACAAGGTCGTCGGCGCGGTGGCGCTGGCCGAGTTCGCCCACCACGTCGCCAAGCAGTATTCGGTGAACATCGCGCTGCACACCGACCACTGCCCGAAGAACCACCTCGACGGCTTCGTCCGCCCGCTGATCGACATCTCGGCCGAGCGCGTGGCCAAGGGCCAGGCGCCGCTGTTCCAGTCGCACATGTGGGACGGTTCGGCCGTGCCGCTCGACGAGAACCTCCAGATCGCCGAGGAGCTGCTGGCCAAGACCGCGGCTGCCAAGATCATCCTGGAGATCGAGGTCGGCGTCGTCGGTGGCGAGGAGGACGGCGTCTCCGCCGCGATCGACGACAAGCTCTACTCCACCGTCGAGGACGGCCTGGCCACCGCCGCCGCCCTGGGCCTGGGTGAGAAGGGCCGTTACCTGACCGCCCTCACCTTCGGCAACGTGCACGGCGTCTACAAGCCGGGCAACGTCAAGCTCCGCCCGGAGATCCTCAAGGAGATCCAGGACGCGATCGGCGCCAAGTACGGCAAGGAGAAGCCGCTCGACCTGGTCTTCCACGGCGGCTCCGGCTCGCTGCTGTCGGAGATCCACGGCGCTCTGGACTACGGCGTGGTGAAGATGAACATCGACACCGACACGCAGTATGCGTTCTCCCGCCCGGTGGCCGACCACTTCTTCAAGAACTACGACGGTGTCCTGAAGGTGGACGGCGAGGTCGGCAACAAGAAGGCCTACGACCCGCGCGCCTGGGGCAAGCTCGCGGAGAACGGTCTCGCCAAGCGGGTCGTCGAGGCTGCCGAGCACCTCCGCTCCGCTGGTACCTCTCTCGGCAAGTAAGCACTCGATCCAGCGGTGACAGCCGGTCCCCTTCGTGGGGACCGGCTGTTCTCGTCTTGCGGGGTCACACCGAGGCGCGGGTACCATCGACCGATCAAGATCGGCGGGACGGTGGACGTGCTCGGAATCGAGGGCTGGAAACCCGAGTGGCATCACGACGCCGAAGCCCTCGCCGCCACACATCGACACATGTTCGTGCGGCTCATCGGTAAGAAGCTGCGATCAAGCCACCTGATGTGGGATGTCGCTGAGCGTGGCTGGTTCGCTGACGGTCCGGTGATCCTCGACTTCGGGCTCAGTCGTGTCGAGATCACTCACCGTAAATTCGACGAGTGCGCGATCACCTGGGACCAGATCGACACGGCGCTCCCGGTGGACCTCTACGAGCACTTCGACTGGCGGCCCGACCCGCACGCCGCGCTGCGCAACGCCCGGGGCCGGCCGCTCCGGGCGGTCAACGTCATCGAGCGGACCACTCCGGCCGACTGGCGGCCCCGGGTGCTGCACGCCGTCGAGTTCCTGTTCGACGGCGCGCGCCTCGCGATCTACAACGCCATGGACGAGAACGGCATCACCGACGTCCCCGAAGGCGACCTGCCGGCGGCACATTGGCGCCGCGTGCACGTGGCGTAGGGCCTCAGTAGCTGCCGCCGCCGCTGTCCCCGCCGCCGGAGAACGAGCTGCCGCTGTCACCGCCACCCCAGGACGAGCCGCCGCTGTCGCCGCCGCCCCACCAACTCCCGCCGCTGTCGGAGGACGACGACGAGTCCGGCGAGCTCGACGAGTCCCAGGTGCCGCTGCTCCCGTCGGAGTGGTGGTAAGCGGCGCCACCGGCCACCCACGCGCCGCCGCTACGCGACCGGCCCTTGCCGTAGCGGCCCTCGTGGTAGGCCGCCTTGGTGTTGTGCCTGATCAGCTTCACGACGAACACCACGGCGAACAACGCGACGACAAGGCCCAGGATCACCGGGACGAACAACAAGGCTTCCATGGCAGCAGTGTGCGGTAGCCGCGCCACTACCGGGAGAGAGCGGCCATCGCTTCGTCCAGCGAGTCGGTGACGACGATCAGATGGGACTGGTCACCATGGGGCGAACGGGCCAGCAGCGGACCGAGCAGGTCGGCCACCGGCAGCCGTGTCCAGTGCTCCACACCGAGGAACACATACGCCCCGGACGGGCCGTCGGTGGCGTAGAACGTCTTCGTCGCGGCCTGGAAGATCTCCTGCACGGTGCCGGCCCAACCGGGAGCGAACACGATCCCGCCCCGGGCCAGCCGCAGGATCGAGTCCTCCCGTACCGCGTTGGAGAAGTACTTGCCGATCTGCCCGGCGAACAGATTCGCCGGCTCGTGGCCGTACAACCAGGTGGGTAAAGCCAGACCGCCGTGCCGGAGCCGCCCGGCGACGTCGAGGGAAGGCAGCGGATGCGTGGCCCGGACCGACAGCGCGGCCGCCGTGTACGGCTCGTGATCCATGAAATGCGGCGCCACCGAGAGCCTGTCGATCGCGGTGGCCAGCTCGGCCTCGTCGAAGGAGGCGAAATAGGCGCCCAGATTGGCCGCCTCCATCACCCCGGGACCACCGCCGGTGACGATCAGCCGGTCGGCGGCGGCCAGGCGACGGGACAGGGTCGCCACCATGCGGTACGGCTCGGAGCCCCGAGGAGCAGCGTGCCCGCCCATGATCCCGATCGCGCCACGGGTCCCGTGCACGGTCGCCCACTCGTTGAGCGCCTTGCCGAGCGCATTGTCGATCCCGGCGTCGTGCAGCCGCTGAGCGAGCGCCTCCCGAATGTCCGGAACCGCGCCACCATGGTCGACGAAATGCTGGTAGACGGCTGTGTCGTACATCCCGGAAAAGCCCTTGTCGGCGAAGCCGGCGGAAAGGTCCTCGGGTGTGTAGAGCAGCGCCGGATGGGTCGGATAGGGCCGCTCGTCGAAGGGCGGGACCACGTGCGCCCCGCGCAGGATCAGGTCGGACTCCACCTCGGGACCGGCCAGATGACAGCCGACGAACATGGTGTCGCGCACATCCACCCCGGTCAGGTCGGGCGGGTCGCGGTCCAGTCGGAGGCCCAGGACGCAGAGGCCGGCCAGGGTGTTCTTGGCCAGGTGCACGTCCAGTTCGGCTCGGGTCTCGATCTCGTCGGCGGTCGCGTCGAAAGGCGCGTCCCCGCCGAGCACTGGTTGCAGGGGATCGGGCATGGCGTCCATTTTGCTCGTACCGCGCGCGTCGTTGACCGACTCCCTAGAGTTGGCGCATGCGTGCTGCGACGGGTTCCCTTCTCGGTCTGGCCTACGGCGACTCGCTCGGGAAACCGACCGAGTTCCAGGAGTACGAGACGATCGTGGCCCGGTACGGTCCCGGCGGACCCCGGCAGCTCGTCGGGGAGCCGGCGCTCGTCACCGACGACACCCAGATGGCGCTCGCGGTCGGTGAATCACTGCGCGAGGCCGGTGCGATCACTCCGGCAGCGCTCGAACCGGTGCTGCGCCGGCGCTTCCTGGAGTGGGCGGCCAGCCCGGAGAACGACCGGGCGCCCGGCATGACCTGTCTGCGGGCGATCGGCAACCTCGCCGACGGGCGGCCCTGGATCCAGGCCACCCAGTCCGGGTCGAAAGGGTGCGGGGCGAACATGCGGGTCACCCCGGTCGGTCTGCTGCCCGGTCTCACCGACGACCAGCGGTCCGGGGCGGCGCAGTTCCAGGCCGCACTGACGCACGGGCATCCGACCGGGCTGGCGGCGAGCGAGCTCACGGCGTACGCCGTCTTCTGGCTCCGCGGCGGTCTGGCGCCGTCGGACCTGCTCGCGGCGTTGCGGGAACGCTGCGTCGAACAGCGGAAGGTCTACCGCGGCGACTGGCTCGGCGACCTGTGGCACCGCCCGGCGATGACCTCGCCCGAGGAGTTCATCGCCCTGGGCTGGGACGAGTGCGCCGCCGCCCTCGACCGGGTGGCCGACGCTCTGTCTGGAAGTGATCACAGCGGCGATCCGTGTTTGCGGACCGGTGCCGGGTGGATCGCCGAGGAGGCGCTGGCCACCGCCCTCTACGTGTACCTGATCTCGCCGGACGAGCCGGTCACGGTCCTCGGCCGGGGTGCCGCCTCCTCCGGCGACTCCGACTCGATCGCCTGCCTGGCGGGCGCGTTCGCCGGGGCGGCCCTGGGCCTCGCGGCCTGGCCGGCCGATTGGCAGACCCAGATCGAGTACGCCGACCGCCTCTTCCGGCTGGGCACCGCCTGGGACTGACCCACCCGCCGGACCGGTCGCCCGTCGGGTCGGTGCGAGCCGTCCGGACCGGCCGCCCGTCCGGACGGTGCGAGCCAGCCGGAACACAAACGTGGTGGCGGCGGAATGAACGCGGCCCGGACGGGTTGAATGGGGGCATGCAGAACCTCCTTCCCGAGCCGCCCGCCACCCGACTGCCCGCCGACGCCGAAGCCGACAAGGCCCTGGCCGAGGCCGCCGCAGCGGGCTCCGAGCAGGCCTTCAAGGCGGTCGCCGCCAGATTCCCCTCCTACAGCGCCGCGTGGGCGCCGCTGGCCGTGGCCGCGTTGGCCGCCGACGAGCCGGTGACCGCTTACGCCTATGCCCGCACCGGTTACCACCGCGGCCTGGACGCGCTGCGCCGCAACGGCTGGAAGGGTCACGGTCCGGTCCCGTGGGCGCACGAGCCGAACCAGGGGTTCCTCCGCTGCCTGCACGCCCTGTCCCAGGCCGCCGCCTCGATCGGTGAGGCGGACGAGGCGGCCCGCTGTGCCCAGTTCCTCCGGGACAGCGACCCGGCCGCCGCCGACGCCCTGACCTAGGAAACCCGCGCCGACGTTAAGAGCGGCGGATCACAAGCCGTCGGCCACCGCTGCGGCGATCTTGAGCCAGGCGTCCTTCGTGGGGCCGGAGAGTTCGCCGTAGCGGATCGGCTCACCCGAGTCGATCAACCGCTCGTAGGGGGCCACCAGCACCGCCCGGGTCCGGGCCGCGAAGTGCTGCTGGATCCACTGGAGGTCGATGTCCTTGCGGGTCGGCGGCATCGTGACAATGGTCACCGCCTGACGCACGAGTCGGCGGCGTCCGCTCTGTTCCAGGTGGTCGAGGGCCCGGGCCGCGGTCTCGGCCGAGTCGTTACGGGCCGACATCGTGATCACCAGCTGGTCGGTGGCGTCCATGGCGGCCTGCCAGTTCTCCGCGCGGACGTTGTTCCCGGTGTCCACGAAGATCAGCTTGTAGAACCGGCTCACCACATCCCGGATCTCGGCGAACGACGACGCCGTCAGCATCTCGCCGGCGGTCGCCGACTCGTCCGAGGCGAGCACGTCGAACATGCCCTCGCCCTGGGCCCGCACATACTGCGACAGGTCACCGACGCGCCCCTGCGCCCCCTGGAAGAGATGCAGATCACGCATCATGTCGCGGACCGTACGAGCGTGGAAATCCTGCTGCGCCCGCATCCCGAGGGTGCCCTGGGTCTCGTTGTTGTCCCAGGCCAGGACGTACCCACCGCGCTTCTGCCCGAACGTCATCGCGAGCAGCAGCACGGCCACCGTCTTGCCGGCGCCGCCCTTCGGGTTGACCACGGTCACCTGCCGTAGCCCACCGAAGTTGCGGCGAACCATCTCGACGTCCTGCTTGTACTCCAGTTCACGCTGCCCCGGAGCCAGCTTGACCAGGCCGAACATGCCTTTCTGCAGCACCGCCCGAGCACCCATCGTGGCACTCTGCTGAGCGGGCCGGGCCAGCCGCCGCCGCGCGAACTCCTCAGCGGTCGGCGTGCCGTCCACCATCCAGTTCAGCTCCTGGAACGGGTCGGCCTCACCGGTTGCCGACTGCTCCGCCCCGGGCTGCGCGTCGGGCCAGGTCTGCGGCGCGCTCTGCCCGCCGCTGTGGGGCGCGGCGTTCGCATCGGGCCAGGTCTGCGGCGCGTTTTGGGGCGCGCCGTGCGCCTGCGGCCAGGTCTCAGTCGCGCCTTGCGGCCGGTCGGTGGGCGCGGCGTGGGCCGTCGGCGGCGTCACCGGGGCGGCATGCGGGGGCTGCGGGGTGGGCTGCGCCTGCGGGGGTACGGCCGTCGCGTTCGCGGACGACCTGAGGTCGGCAGGCGGTGGAGTGGAGAAGGGCCGAGCAACCGGCTGCTGATCGCCGGACCATTGCTCGCCCGGCGAGGAGAAGGCGCTCTGCCGGTCAGCCGGTTGCTGGTCGACCGATGGGGCGAAGGTGGGCTGCTGCGGAGAAGGCGGCTGCTGCGCGAAGGCCGGCCCCGGAGCGGCGGGCTGCTGGTCGACCGGCCGCGTGAAGGTGGGCTGTGGCTCGGCTGCGGCCGGCCGGTGCAGGGGCTGCGCCCACGGCGAGTCGGCCGTGGTGTGCCCCTCCGGCTGCCCGATCGGCGCGGGCGGCGGGCCAGCCTGGTGATCCGGCGGCGGGCCGGGCTGCGAACTTGGCGGCGGGCCGGGCTGCGGGTGGGCCGGCGAGTCCGTGGCGGGGGGTGGCATCCGGTGGCCCGGGGCGTGCACCCCGGGTGGCAGCGGCGGACCGTCGGCCGGCCGGAACACGCCCGGCTCGACCTGGACCATCCCGACCGGTGGCACCCGATCAGTCAGTGGCACGGCACGGCCGTGCACCGGCGTCTCGGGCTCGTCGGCCCAGAACGGCTCCACGTCTCGGGCCGGGTTCGAACCCTCGGCGCCCGGGACGTAGACACGGTCGGCGTTCTCGTCCGCCACGGATGAGACCTCCGGTATCACGAAATCTTGGGTCTGCTGCCCGTCCAGAGTTACACGGACCTCAGCCCGCGTACACCGCCCAGGCGCCCGGCTCGGTCCACCAGGATCGCTTGCGGCTGGTGGAACCCGCCACCCCGTCGTCGAGGAACTGGAGGTCACCCTCGCGCGGCAGGACGGACACCGCACGTCCGCGGACCCGGCGCACTTCCACCCGTACCCGCGTGCGTTTGAAGAGCTTTTTGACGACAACCGGAACCGCTACCGCGACCTCGACCCGGCCGTCGGTCGGATCGCCGTCGGCGAGCAGCCGGAGGCCGTCGAACTCGGCGTAACCGGCGCCGTTGCCGATCGCACAGGCCAGCACCGGTTCCGCGCCGTCGGTGAGCACCGCGTCGTCGACCTCGACCCGGCCCCGCCACGGCACGGCCCGCCCGTTGTCGTCGGAACCGCCGAGCAGCGCCCCGTCGAGCGTGACCGAGCCACCGTCGTTACGCAGCAGGTCCAGCCGCCGGACTGTGCCGTTCATCACGGCTGCGGCGACGGCCTCCGGCGTCCGGGGAAGGCCGAGCTGGGCGGCCAGGTCCTCGGTGTTGCCCGGGTCGAGCGGCAGGATCGCCACCGGCGGCAGGTCCGGCACGGTCCGCCCGGCGACCAGGTCGGCGGGCCGTTTGCTCGGCGGCGGGGCGTACCGCCGGACCAGCCGGCGCATCACGGCGCGCAGCTGGCCGTCGGTCGCGGTCGCCACCACGAGGCGCACCTTGGTGTCCGGGTCGGGCCAGGTCAGGCCGTCCGGCCGGGTCGGGCCGTCGAACCGGGTGAGGACCGCGTCGATCTCCTGATCGGAGCCGGCCAGCACGGTCTCCACCAGCGCCCCGGCCTTGCGCAGTGCGTCCGCGCAGGCCAGGACCGGGGTGCGAGGGGTGGCACAGACGGCGTTGCAGCCGCCGCAGCCCGAGTCGCCGGAGCCGCAGGAATCGCCCGAGCCCTCGGCCAGGCTCAGGAGAACGACGTCATACATCAGACCCCGCCGAGCACCGAGTGCCGCTCGATGACCGCTTCGCGGCCGGGGCCGACGCCGACGATCGAGATCCGGGCGCCGATCCGGGCCTCCACGTACTCGACGAAGTCCTGCGCCTCCTGGGGCAGGTCCTCGAACTTGCGGCAGCCGGAGATGTCCTGCTTCCAGCCGGGCAGCGTCTCGAAGATCGGCACGGCGTGGTGGAAGTCGGTCTGGTTGACCGGCATCTCGTCGTGACGGACGCCGTTCACCTCGTAGGCCACGCAGATCGGGATCTCGTCCAGCCCGTCGTAGTTGTCGAGCTTGGTCATCGCGAAGTCGGTGACCCCGTTGATCCGCTGCGCGTAGCGGCCGATCACCAGGTCGAGCCAGCCGATCCGGCGCGGGCGGCCGGTGGTGGTGCCGTACTCGTGGCCGACCTCACGCAGGTAGTCGCCGAACTTGTCGTGCAGCTCGGTCGGGAACGGGCCCTCACCGACGCGAGTGGTGAACGCCTTGAGCACCGCGACCACCCGGTCGATCCGGGTCGGCGGGATGCCGGAGCCGGTGCAGGCGCCGCCGGCCGTCGCGTTCGAGCTGGTCACGAAGGGGTAGGTGCCGTGGTCGACGTCGAGCAGGGTGGCCTGGCCGGCCTCGCAGAGCACGACCTTGCCGTCGTCGATCGCGTTCGACAGCTCCAGGGCGGTGTCCGCCACGTACGGCCGGAGCCGCTCGACGTACGACAGCAGCTCCTGGACGACGTCGTCGACCTTCGCCCCGGTCCGGTTGTAGATCTTCGACAGCACCTGGTTCTTGAAGCCCAGTGCCGCCGTGACCTTCTGCCGCAGGATCGACTCGTCGAAGAGGTCCTGCACCCGGATGCCGATCCGGTTCATCTTGTCGGCGTAGGTCGGGCCGATGCCGCGCCCGGTGGTGCCGATCCGGCGGGAGCCGAGGAAACGCTCGGTGACCTTGTCGAGGGTGCGGTTGTAGGAGGCGATCACGTGCGCGTTGGCGCTGATCCGCAGCCGGGACGTGTCGATGCCGCGGGCCTCCAGCCCGTCGATCTCCTGGAAGAGCACGTTGAGGTCGACGACGACGCCGTTGCCGATCACCGGTACGACCCCCGGGGAGAGGATCCCGCTCGGGAGGAGGTGGAGTGCGTACTTCTCGCCGTCGATGACGACGGTGTGGCCCGCGTTGTTGCCACCGTTGAACTTGACCACGTAGTCGAGCCGGTCACCCAGCAGATCTGTGGCCTTACCCTTGCCCTCGTCGCCCCACTGGGCGCCGACCAACACGATCACCGGCACTTTTAGATATGCCTTTCCCCAAGGTCGTACCTGGAGGAGTCCGGGTACTGCGAAAGTTTACGCGACGCCACCGCAGGTAGGATGGGCCGTCGTGCGCGTACTTCTGATCGGCTCCGGTGGGCGCGAGCACGCGCTTGCCGTCGGCCTCTCCGCCGACCCGTCCGTCGACTTCCTGGCCGCAGCGCCTGGTAACCCGGGCCTCGCCCAGCTCGCCGAGCTGCACGACGTGAAGGCCACCGACCCGGCCGCGGTCGCCGCGCTCGCCGTCGAGCTGAGCGCCGACCTCGTGGTGATCGGTCCGGAGGCCCCGCTGGTGGCGGGTGTCGCCGACGCCGTCCGGGCCAAGGGCATCGCCTGCTTCGGCCCGTCCGCGGCGGCCGCCCGGCTGGAGGGCTCGAAAGCGTTCGCCAACGAGGTGATGGCCGCCGCCGGTGTGCCGACCGCCCGTTCGTTCGACTGCACCTCGGTCGCCGAGGCCCGGGCCGCGCTGGAGGAGCTCGGCGCGCCCTACGTGGTGAAGAACGACGGCCTCGCCGCCGGCAAGGGCGTGGTCGTCACCGACGACCTCGACGAGGCCCTGATCCACGCCGAGGCGTGCGGCAAGGTGGTCATCGAGGAGTTCCTGCCCGGTCCCGAGGTGTCGCTCTTCGTGGTCACCGACGGCACCGCGGTCGCGCCGCTGATGCCCGCACAGGACTTCAAACGCCTGCTCGACGGCGACGAGGGACCGAACACCGGCGGCATGGGCGCCTACGCCCCGCTCGACTGGGCGCCGGCCGACCTGACCGAGCGGGTGCTGCGCGAGACGGTCGAACCGACGCTGGCCGAGATGCGCAAACGGGGTACGCCGTTCGCCGGCCTGCTCTACGTGGGCCTGGCGCTCACTCCCGACGGCCCGAAGGTGATCGAGTTCAACGCCCGGTTCGGCGACCCGGAGACCCAGGTGGTGCTTGCGTTGCTGGAGTCGCCGCTGGCTGGCCTGCTCAACGCCGCCGCCACCGGCACGCTGGCCGAGCACGGCCCGCTGGGCTGGAAATCCGGTTCGGCCATCACGGTCGTCGTGGCGAGCCACAACTACCCGGGTGTGCCCCGGACCGGCGATGTCATCGAGGGCGCCGAGCGGCCCGGCGTGATCCACGCCGGCACCGCCCGTAACGCCGAGGGCGCGCTGGTCTCCGCCGGTGGCCGGGTGCTCAGCGTGACCGCCTCCGGCGCCGACCTGACCGCCGCCCGTGAGGCCGCCTACGCCCTGGTCGACGGGATCCGCCTGGACGGCGCCCAGTACCGCACCGACATCGCCCTGCGCGCCGTCGAGGGTCGCATCACGCTGTGACGAGCGCCGGCCGCGTGGCGTCCCGCAACAGCACGGCGGAGAGCCAGAGGACGCCCGCGGCCCCGGCCACCAGACCGCCCAGGTAGACCGCCTCGGGCACCGCGGCCCGCAGCGACGCCGCGCTCAGCCCCGGCACGTAGAGGGCCAGCGCGGCGCGGGGCAGCACCCCGGCCCGCCACGACGCGACGCCGAAGAGCACCACCCCGATCAGGAACGTGAAGGCCACCACCAGGAAGTACGGTCGACCTGGCCCGGTGAGCACCGCCTCCCGGGCCGCCGCGTCCTGATATTGCAGGACTGCGTGGGTCAGGAACTCGATCGCGAAGAGCCCACTCAACCCCAGGTGGTTGAGCACGAACCCGGCCAGCCCGAGCCGACCCGCCTCCCGCCGTTGACGCAGGTAGAGCGCGGTCAGGGTGAGTAGCAGCAGGGCCGAGGCGGGCGGCGCCAGGGCGTGGGTGAAGGCGTTCTCCGGCAGCAGCCCGGCACGCCGTGCGACAGCGATCAGGGTGAGGACACCGCCGACGAGCCCGGCGAAGGCCGCGAGACGGTAGAGCATCCGTTCAGACATGGTTCGACTCCAAGGTCAAATACCCGGCTGAGAGCCGCCGGAATGTGGATGCGACCACGGTGGCCGGGGCGGCCACGGCCGGAACAGTGCCGCTCGGTCAGAAGCCGGCGGGGGTGCCGGCCATCCGGCAGATGACCTGTGGCCAGACATCGACGTCAGCGCTGGTCGTGGCCCGTCGCGGTCACCTAGCGTGGTGACATGGCTGTGGAAGCTCCGCCGCTGCGCTGGATGGCCTCGCTCCTCTACCTCGCCGTCCTGCTCACCGGTCTCTACTTCGTCGGCGCCGGCCTGGCCCCGGACTGGTCGCGTGTCGAGTTGGCCGTCTACCTGGCCGGTCTGATCGCGCTGCTCGTGGTCGAGCAGGTGGACTGGCGGCGTCCCCGCACGCGACGGTGGGCGATGGCCATGCTCCTGATCCGGATCGTGCTGCTGGAGACGGTGAACGCGGCGGACGGCGCCGGATTCTCGCGGGCCCTGTTCGTGCTGGTGCCGTTCTTCGCCTACTTCTGGCTGGGCCGTGCCGCCGGGATCGGGCTGGCGACGTTCTATCTGGTGATGGCTCTGACCCGGACCACCACGGTCGACGGCGCCCGGACCGACCCGGAGGTCGTGTCCGAATTGTTCATGCTCTTCATCGGCCTGGTTCTGGCGGTTGCCACGGCTGCGGTCGCCGTCGAACAGAGTCGAAGCCGGTTGCAGGCGGAACGGCTGGTGACGGAGTTGACCGCGACGCAGGAGCGGGTGGCCGAGCTGAGCGCCGCGAGTGAACGGAACCGGCTGGCCCGGGACATCCACGACAGCGTCGGACACCATCTGACCGCGATCAGCGTGCAGCTGGCGAAGGCGGAGGCGTTCCGGGAGCGGGATCCGGTGGCGGCGGACCGTGCGGTCGCTGACGCTCGCCGGGCGGCGGGCCGGGCGCTGCGTGAGGTCCGTGAGTCGGTCGGCGCCCTCCGGGCTGAGCCGTTCTCCCTGGCGGCCGCCCTGTTCGCCCTGGTCGAAGGGTTGGACAGTCCGGACTTCCGGGTGGTCCTCGACCTCACCGGTGGAGAGGGCCGAGACGGGGAAGGCCGCGATGGGAAAGGCCGCGATGGGGAGGTTCCCGGTGCGGAGGCGCTCTATCGGGTCGCGCAGGAGGCGCTGACGAACGCCCGGCGGCACGCCGACGCCGGCCTGGTCCGGGTCGCGGTCCGCAGCTCCGGCGACGACGCGGTGCTCGAGGTGGAGGACGACGGCCGCGGGTTCGAGCCGGAGACCACCGCCGGCGGCGGGCTGAGCGGCATGCGGGAGCGACTCGCGGCGCTGGGCGGGAGCGTCCGGGTCGAGTCGAGCCCGGGCCGCGGCACCCGGATCACCGCACGCGTCCCGGCGGGAGCGCGATGACCGAGTCGCGAATCGGTCGCGGCACCCGGATCACCGTGTGCGCCCTGGGGGCGGCGCGATGACCGACGAGGCGGTGCGGGTGCTGATCGCCGACGACCAGGCCCTGATCCGGGAGGGCATCGCGTCGCTGTTGAGCATCGAGCCCGGCATCGAGGTGGTCGGCACGGCGGCGGACGGCCGGGCCGCGGTCGAGTTGGCCCTGGCCACCAGCCCGGACGTGGTGCTGATGGACGTCCGGATGCCGGTCCTGGACGGTCTGCGCGCCGCCGAGCTGCTGCGCGAACGGCTGCCGGCCTGCCGGGTGCTGATGCTGACCACCTTCGACGACGAGGAGTACGTCGTCCGGGCGCTGCGGGCCGGCACCGGTGGCTATCTGCTCAAGGACCTGCCGTCGAAAGAGCTGGCCCAGGCGGTACGGCTGGCCCGCGCCGGCGTCGACCAGCACGACAGTGCGGTGCTCCAGCGGCTGGTCACGGCTCTGGACCGGGGTGCGGTGGCGGCGACGCCCCGGGCCGACCTGACCGACCGGGAGCGGGCCGTGCTGCGGCTGATCGCCCGGGGCGCCACCAACCGGGAGATCGCCGCGCAGCTTTACGTGAGCGAGGGGACGGTCAAGAACCACGTCTCGAACATCCTGGCCCGGCTCGGCCTGCGGGACCGGACGCAGGCCGCCATCTACGCCCGCGACCACGGTTTCCTCTGAAGTCACCCCCATCACCGTCGATCTTGTGGAATTCCCGCCCCCCGCGTTTCGCCATCTGGGTAGCGACATTGCAGGTTAGGGCCACAGCCGAAGTGAGTCTTGCATTCGTCCTGGTCAGTCTCATCCTCGACGAAACTCCACAAGATCATCTTGAGGTCTCATGACCGGCCCTCCAGGGGCGATGCCGGGAGCAGACTGCCGAGGGCGGGTCCGCTGGCCGCAGCGATGGTCAGCGCACACGTTCACCTGGCCGCAGCGATGGTCAGCGCACACGTTCGCCGATCGTGTGCGCCTGCTTCGCTCTGACGGGGACGGGCGCACACGTTGTGCCGTCCGTGTGCGCCTATCGCCGTCCCGGCGAGGATGAAATCGCACGTTGCCGCATTGTGTGCGCTGGTCGTCGCCCGCTGGCGACTGCGCCGGGTCGCGTGCTGGCGACCGCGTCTGGCCGCGCGCTGGCGGCCATGCCGGGCCGAAGATCGGCGAGCGCGTCTGGCGGAAAGATCGACGAGTGGGACTTACCGAACATCGGTGACGGGGCTGGCAGGAGGTCGGCGACCGTCATCGTGGAAGTCCAGAAGATCGTGACGGGTTTCGTCGGAGACGGGACCTACTCGAGTTTCGCCGTTTTGGGGGATCGTTCGGGTGGCGGCGACACCGGGTGTCCGTCGGGATGGACGGTACGACGCCTCGGTGAAGACCAAAGGCGGCAAGGGCGGCCGGTCACGGTGGGGACACTGCTGGATCGTGGCCGGGGGCGAACGCACCGTCCCGATCAGCCTGATCGCCCAAGGCCTGATCGCCCAAGGCCTGATCGCCGTCCGGCACCACCCACAGCGTCACCACCGCCACACCGAAGCGCCCTGGTCCAGCACCAAGGCCCGACCCGCCTACCTCGACATGATCGTCCAGCTCCGCCACGCCATGATCACCACAAGGATTCCTGGACGCACCCGACCAGCCGACACCCCAACAAACCCTCGACGTCAACCTTGCCCGGGAACACGTCGCCACCTAGATCAACAACATGGTGAAACTCGAGGGCGCACTGTCACCGGCGAACTTCATAAGGTCGAAAGGGGCGGCGGTGGGCGTACAGCTGAAGGGGTTTTCAGCCCTTGGGGATGTCGAAGAGCTTGGGGATGCTGGTGGCGAGGGTTACGTCGCCCTTGGTTTTGATCTTGCCGGTCATGAACAGCATCACCGGGTTGCCGGTGCCGGAGACGATCTTGAGGAAGGTCAGCCCGTCCATGGTCATCGCGAGCTTCGGCTCACGGACCGGGGTGCTGGTCACCGTGCACGTCGCGCTCTCGATCACCGTCTCGTAGGTGTCCGAGGAGTCCTCCGGGCCGCCCGAGATGATCCAGTGGATGACGGTGGCGGTGTCGCCGGCCCGGTCCGCGCGGAAGAGCCCGGGCATGCGGTTGAAGACCTCGTCGAGGATCTTGGTGCGTTTCTCCGACGCCATCACCTCGGAGATCTTGGCGTCCGGGGTCGACTTGACGAGCTGCGTGAACTCCTTCGGACCGATCGACGCGAGTGACTCGGGGCTGAAGTCAGTCATCAAGGCTTCCTTTCGGAGTTCGCCGGTTTACTCGCCGGTAACTTTAGCGAGAATGCCGCTTTCTCGTGCAGTGTGCCACTCCCAAATGATTGTTGGACAGTCGGGGCGGCCTGCCCCTAGACTCCCCAAGATGTCTTTGGGAGACGGTGAGAAGGCCGCGCTGCGAGCGCTTGCCCACCCGGTCCGGTTGCAGATCATGTCGCTGCTCACCGGCGCCGAGCTGACCGCCGCCGAGGTGGCCCGGGAGCTCGGGCTGACCCATGCCAACGCCAGCTACCACCTGCGCAATCTGCTGGCCGGCGGGCTGATCGTGACGGCCGGCGAGGAGAAGATCCGCGGTGGCCTAGCCAAGCGGTACCGCTACGACACCCACCGCGAGCCGGTCGGCGGACCTCCGTCGGACGAGCAGCGCCGGGCCGACTACGCGGCGATCGCGCACGAGCTGATCCGGCGCAGCGCGAAGGCCAGGTTCGCCGAGAGCGGCAACGCGCTCGGCGACGGTGACTTCTGGATCGAGCCGGAGACCTGGATGGCGATCCGCGACCGGATCTCCGACGCTCTCGACGACCTGCATCGAGCGGCCAAGCCACCGCGCACTCCCGGCACCGTGCGCACCAGCACCACGATCGCGATGTTCCGGCACCGCCAGGAGGAGCCGTCGTGAAGCCGTTGCAGTACGTTCCGTACCGGTTTCTGCTGGCCGGTCGCACGGTCAACGCGCTGGGCAACTCGTTCGCGCCGATCGCTCTGGCCTTCGCCGTCCTCGACCTGACCGGCTCGGCCGGTGACCTGGGCCTGGTCGTCGGCGCCCGGACCCTGGCCAACGTGCTCTTCCTGCTGTTCGGCGGGGTGCTCGCCGACCGCCTGCCCCGGCACCTGCTGATGGTCGGGTCGAACGCCGCGGCCGCGGTGACCCAGGCCGCCGTCGCCGTCCTGGTGCTGACCGGCGCCGCGACGATCCCGCTGCTGATCGCCCTCTCGGTGGTGAACGGGGTGACCGCCGCGGTGGCGCTCCCGGCCAGCGCGGCTCTGCTGCCGCTGACCGTGCCCGAAGGGGTGCGCCTGCAGGCCATCGCCGTCAGCCGGATCGCACTGAACGGCGCGATGGTCCTCGGCGCCCCGGTCGCCGGGGTGGTGGTCGCGGCGACCGATCCCGGTGTCGGGATCGCCGTCGACGCGGCCGCGTTCGTCGTCGCCGGGCTCTGTTTCGCTCTGATCCGGGTCACCATGCCGGCTCGGTCGGCGGAGCGCTCGAACGTGTTCGCCGATCTGTGGACCGGGTGGTCGGAATTCCGGTCCCGCACCTGGCTGTGGGTGGTGGTGGCCGGATTCTCGCTGCTCAATGCGGCGTGGAGCGGTGGGCTCTACGTGCTCGGGCCGGTCGTGGCCGACCAGACCATCGGGCGCCCGGCCTGGGGTCTGGTGCTCGCCGCCGAGACGGCCGGGATGATCCTCGGCGGACTGCTGGCCATCCGCCTCAAGCTGCGCCGGCTGCTCCTCGTCGGAGTGGTGAGCTGCTTCGGAATGGCGCTGCCGCTGTTCGTGCTGGGCGGTCATCCACAGCTCTGGGCGTTGTTCCTGGCCATGTTCGTGACCGGGTTGACGCTCGAACAGTTCGGGGTCGCCTGGGAGACCACGATGCAGGAGCACGTGCCCGCCGACCGGCTGGCCCGGGTCTACTCGTACGACATGGTCGGCTCTTTCGCCGCGATCCCGCTGGGGCAGGTGGCGATCGGCCCGATCGCCGAGGTGACCGGGCCGCGGGCGGCGTTGATCGGCGCCGGTGTGGTGGCCGTGGTCGCGGTGCTGGGCATGCTGGCCAGCCGTGACGTACGCACCCTGCGTCACCGGCTGCCGGAGGCCGAACCGCGGCCCGTGTCAGAATCGGTGCCGTGACCATCCCGAACGTGCTCGCCGCCCGGTACGCCTCCGCCGACCTCGTCACCCTCTGGTCCCCGGAGGAGAAGATCCGGATGGAGCGCAAGCTCTGGCTGGCGGTCCTCAAGGCTCAGCGTGACCTCGGCGTCGATGTTCCGGAGGGTGCCGTCGAGGCGTATGAGGCGGTGCTCGACCGGGTCGACCTGGAGTCGATCGCGGCCCGCGAGCGGGTCACCCGGCACGACGTGAAGGCTCGCATCGAGGAGTTCAGCGAGCTGGCCGGGTTCGAGCAGATCCACAAGGGCATGACGTCCCGCGACCTCACCGAGAACGTCGAGCAGCTCCAGATCCGGGCCTCGCTCGAGCTGGTCCGCGACCGGATGGTGGCCAGCCTGGCCCGGCTGACCGCGCTCGCCGTCGAGCACTCCGACCTGGTGATGACCGGCCGGTCGCACAACGTCGCGGCGCAGGCCACCACGCTGGGCAAGCGGTTCGCGTCGGCGGCCGAGGAGTTGCTGATCGCGTATGAGCGGCTGGACGACCTGATCGCCCGTTACCCGCTGCGCGGCATCAAGGGCCCGGTCGGCACCGCGGCCGACCAGCTCGACCTCTTCGACGGCGACTCCGACAAGGTGGAGAGCCTGGAGCAGCGGGTCGCCGAGCACCTCGGGTTCAACCGGGTGCTGTCCAGCGTCGGCCAGGTCTACCCGCGGTCGCTCGACTTCGACGTGGTCTCGGCTCTCGCCCAGATCGTCGCCGGCCCGTCGTCGCTGGCCACCACGATTCGGCTGATGGTCGGCCAGGAGCTGGTCACCGAGGGCTTCAAGCCCGGCCAGGTCGGCTCGTCGGCGATGCCGCACAAGATGAACACGCGTTCGTCGGAGCGGGTCAACGGCCTCGCGGTGATCGTCCGCGGTTACCTCTCGATGGTCGGTGAGCTGGCCGGCGACCAGTGGAACGAGGGCGACGTCTCCTGCTCGGTGGTGCGCCGGGTGGCCCTGCCCGACGCGTTCTTCGCTACCGACGGCCTGTTCCAGACGTTCCTCACGGTGCTCGACGAGTTCGGGGCGTACCCGGCGGTGATCGGCCGTGAGCTGGACCGCTTCCTGCCCTTCCTGGCCACCACGAAGGTGCTGGTCGCGGCGGTTCGCAAGGGCGTCGGCCGGGAGGTCGCGCACGAGGTGATCAAGGAGCACGCGGTCGGCGTGGCGCTGGCCATGCGAGAGAAGGGCGTGGCGGTCAACGACCTCTTCGACCGCCTTGCGGCGGACGAGCGGCTACAGCTCTCCCGGGGCGAGATCGACACGCTGGTCGCGGATCGGGCCGCCTTCGTCGGCGCGGCGCCGGCGCAGGTGCGTGCGGTCGCCGATCGGGTCGCTGAGATCGTGGCCCAGCATCCGTCAGCGGCGGCGTACGCACCCGCGCCGATCCTCTAGCTCCGCCTTTTCAGGCGCCTGGCTTCCTCAGGCGCCTGGCTTCTCAGGCGCCTGGCTTCTCAGGCGCCTTTCCTCAGACGCCCGCGATCGACGTGATCCACGCCCGGTTGTAGGCGACGCTGCCGTAGTACTGGCGGCTCGTGCCGTCCGCGGTCGACGCGACACCCACCTGGGCGCCGTTGTAGACCTGCGGGCCGCCCGAGTCACCGCGCCAGGCGTTGCCGTTGATCCGGGTGCTGCCGATCGCCCGGCCGCCGTAGGCGTCGGTCTGGTTCGTCGACGTGACCTGCACCGTGGCCGTCTTCAGGGTCGGCGACGCCGAGCAGCCGGAGTAGCAGGTCATGCCCCACCCGTAGATGCTGTTGGTCGAGCCGACCGGCGGGTAGGCGCTGGACAGCGGCATGTACGACGTGCTGACCGAGCTGCTCAGGCGCAACAGGGCCAGGTCGTAGCGGGTCGACGATGACGAGACGGTACGGGTGACCCCGCCGGAGGCGTAGGTGACGCTGCCGACGCGTACCGACATGGTCCCGCTCACGCAGTGCCGCGCGGTGAGCACGTAGTTGGCCGAGATGATCGTGCCGGAGCAGGTGAAGCTGCCGTTGCTGAAGACGGCGGCGGCCCATGGCGCGGAGGCGACGGTGCCACCTCCGATGATGCTGGGGACGACCGGTTCGGCCTGGGCGGCGGTGGGGGCGAGCAGGGCCGCGACCGTGCCGGCGACGGCAGCCAGGAGTCGAATGCGCACGTCGAGATCTCCTTCTGGGGAACGTTAATAGAAATCGACGAATGCAAACTAAGGCTTCGTTCACCCTCCAGCCCAGAGTCCAATTGATACATATCACTGAATGATGGCCCCGATGTGAACGCGCATTCCCTGCTCAATGACGCTCGGGTCGGGCTGCCGACACCGGCCCCCGGCTTGTCCGCGGGGTCCACCGGGTAGGCTTCGCCTGCTTACACCTATCAGTCAGGAGTGCCCGTGGCTCGCGTCGTGGTCGACGTCATGCTCAAGCCGGAGATCCTGGACCCGCAGGGTCAAGCGGTAGCGAATGCGCTGCCCCGGCTCGGCGTCACCGATGTCTCTTCTGTCCGCATCGGCCGCCGGATCGAGATCGATTTCACTGGAGAGCCCGACCTTGACCGGGCCCGTGAGATCGCCGACAAGCTGCTCGCCAACCCGGTGATCGAGGACTTCGAGATCCGCGTCGAGGGCGTCGCGGCGGAGGTCGCCTGACCATGCGGATCGGTGTGGTCACCTTCCCGGGTTCGCTGGATGACGGAGACGCCGCCCGTGCCGCCCGGATCGCCGGCGCCGAGGCCGTCCGCCTCTGGCACGGCGACCCGGACCTGCACGGCGTCGACGCGGTCGTCCTCCCGGGCGGGTTCTCGTATGGCGACTATCTGCGCTGCGGCGCCATCGCCCGGTTCGCGCCGGTGATGGAGTCCATCATCGATGCGGCGCGGGGCGGTCTGCCCGTGCTCGGCATCTGCAACGGCTTCCAGGTCCTGTGCGAGGCACATCTGCTGCCCGGCGCCCTGACCCGGAACCAGCACCTGCACTTCCGCAACCGCGACCAGTGGCTCAAGGTCGAGTCGACCGGCACCGCCTGGACCAACAACTTCACCCCGGGCCAGGAGATCCTGATCCCGGTGAAGAACGGTGAGGGCTGCTTCGTCGCCGACACCAGGACGCTCGACGCGCTGGAGGCCGAGGGCCGGGTCATCGCCCGCTACATCAAGGGCAACCCGAACGGCTCGCAGCGCGACATCGCGGGGATCACCAATGAGGCCGGCAACGTCGTCGGCATCATGCCGCACCCGGAACACGCCGTGGAGGCGCTGACCGGCCCGTCGCTCGACGGCCTCGGCTTCTTCACCTCAGTCCTGCGCAGTCTGGCGAAGGACGGTCAGCTCGCAGGGGGACAACAGTGACGACGCAGCAGAGTGGCTTCGCTGCGACCGACGTGCTCGCCACCGGTTCCGACGAGCCGGACACCGTCGAGCGGGCGGAGAAGTCCCCGGAGGAGCTCCAGCCCTACGCCGATCTGGGGCTGAAGGACGACGAGTACGCCAAGATCCGCGAGATCCTGGGCCGGCGGCCCACCGCGTCCGAGCTGGCGATGTACTCGATCATGTGGAGTGAGCACTGCTCGTACAAGTCGAGCAAGGTGCACCTCAAGCAGTTCAGTGAGAAGGCGCCGCAGAACACCCGGATGCTGGCGGGCATCGGGGAGAACGCCGGTGTGGTGCAGATCTCCGACGAGATCGCGGTCACGTTCAAGGTCGAGTCGCACAACCACCCGAGCTACGTCGAGCCGTACCAGGGCGCGGCGACGGGTGTCGGCGGCATCGTCCGCGACATCCTGGCGATGGGCGCCCGGCCGATCGCGGTGATGGACCCGCTGCGCTTCGGTGCGCACGACCACCCCGACACCGCCCGGGTCCTGCCCGGTGTGGTCGCCGGCATCGGTGGCTACGGCAACTGCCTGGGCCTGCCCAACATCGGCGGCGAGATCGTCTTCGACCCGTGTTACCAGGGCAACCCGCTGGTCAACGCGCTCAGCATCGGTGTGCTGCCGGTCGAGCGCCTCCAGAAGAAGGAGGCCACCGGCACCGGCAACATCGTCGTGCTGCTCGGTGCGCGGACCGGCCGGGACGGCATCGGCGGTGTCTCCGTGCTGGCGTCGGCCACCTTCGACGAGGAGGCCGAGCAGCGCCGCCCGTCGGTGCAGGTCGGCGACCCGTTCATGGAGAAACTGCTGATCGAGAGCTGCCTGGAGCTGTACGACGCCGGACTCGTCTCCGGCATCCAGGACCTCGGCGGCGCCGGCCTCACCTGCGCGCTCACCGAGACCGCCGCCGCGGCCGGCACCGGCATGCGGGTCTGGCTGGAGCGGGTGCCGCTGCGCGAGGCCTCGATGTCACCGACCGAGATCCTGGCCAGCGAGTCGCAGGAGCGCATGCTCCTGATCGTCACGCCGGAAAACCTGGACGCCGTGCTCAAGGTCGCCGAGAAGTGGGGCGTCTGGGCCACCGCGATCGGCGAGGTCACCGCGGCCTCCGCCGACGGCACCCCGGGCCGCCTGCACATCACCTGGAACGACCACGTCGTCGTCGACGTGCCGCCGGGTTCGCTCGCCGACGACGGCCCGGTCTACAACCGGCCGATCCGTGAGCCGAACGACGTGATGCTGCTCCAGGCCGACCGGGCCGAGACGCTGCCGCGTCCGTCCACCGGCGACGCGCTGCGGGAGACCGTGCTGCGGATGGCCGCTTCGCCGAACCTGTGCGACAAGACCTGGGTCACCGAGCAGTACGACAGGTACGTGCTGGGCAACACGATCCTGGCTCAGCCGGAGGACTCCGGCGTGCTCCGGATCGACGAGGAGACCGGCCTCGGGGTGGCGTTGTCCGTCGACGGGAACGGGCGGTTCGCGCGCCTCGACCCGTATGAGGGGGCCAAGCTCGCGCTCGCCGAGGCGTACCGGAACGTGGCCGTCACCGGCGCCGAGCCGGTCGCCGTCACCGACTGCCTCAACTTCGGCTCGCCCGAGGACCCGCACGTCATGTGGCAGTTCGCCGAGGCCTGCCGGGCCCTCGCCGACGGTTGCCTGGAACTGGGCACCCCGGTGACCGGCGGCAACGTCAGCTTCTACAACCAGACCGGCGCCGCGGCGATCCACCCCACCCCGGTGGTCGGTGTGCTCGGTGTCTTCGACGACGTGGCCCGCCGCGTCCCGATGGGCTTCCCGCGTCCGGCCAAGGCCGGCGGCGACCTGCTCTTCCTGCTCGGCGAGACCCGCGTGGAACTCTCCGGTTCGGAGTGGGCCTGGGTGACCCACAACCACCTCGGCGGCCGCCCGCCGAAGGTCGACCTCGCCGCTGAGCAGGCGCTCGGCCGGGTGATGGCCCAGGCCTCGAAATCCGGCCTGGTCAGCGCCGCGCACGACCTCTCCGACGGCGGTCTGGCCCAGGTGCTCGTGGAGAGCACCCTGCGCCACGGCGTCGGCGCGAAGGTGACCTTCCCGGAGGACGGCAACTCGCCGTTCGTCCACCTGTTCAGCGAGTCGGCCGGGCGTGCCCTGGTCGCCGTGCCGCGCGGCCACGACAAGGCGTTCCTCGCCCTGGTGGCCGAGCACGGCGTGCCGGTCACCCCGCTCGGCGTCACCTCCGAGGAGGCGGCGCTCCAGGTGGAGGGGCAGTTCATCATCCCGCTGGAGGAGCTGCGGACGGCGTGGTCGGCGACGCTGCGCGACCTGTTCGGCGGTCCCGCCGAGATGGCCGCCCCGGCCGCCGCCGCTGCCGAGGAGTCCACGCCGGTGACGTCCGGTGAGGTCCGCTCGGTGACGCTGGAGCTGAGCCCGCAGGCGCCGGGCGGCCCGATCGAGCCGCCCGCCTGACAGGTAACGCATACAGAAAGGCCCCGCGCGAATCCGCGCGGGGCCTTTCTACTTGATCAGAACCTCAGTTGTCGTCCCAGTCGCGGTTGGGGCGCTGGCCGTAGGTGCCGCCACCCTGCTGCGGGGGCTGCTGCTGCGGGTAGCCGTTGCCGTAGTTGCCACCCTGCTGGGGATAACCGCCCTGCTGCTGGTGGTGCTGGTCGTACCCACCCTGGTCATACCCGCCCTGGTCGTAACCACCGTCGTAGTTGCCGCCCTGCTGGTAGCCACCCTGGTCGTAGCCACCCTGCTGGTCGTAGCCGCCCTGGTCGTAACCACCTTGGTCGTAGCCGCCCTGGTCGTAACCGCCCTGGCCGCCGCCGTACTGACCGCCACCGTAGTTACCGCCGCCCTGCTCGGGCTGGTAGAGGTTGGTGTGCTCGTCGTACCGCTGGGGCTGCTCCGGCTGGTACAGGTTGGTGTGCTCGTCGTAGCGCTGCTGGCCGCCGTCGTTGTAGCCGCCGCTCTGCGCCGCACCGTAGCCGCCACCCTGCTGCTGGCCGTAGGTCTGCGTCGCGCCGCCGTACTGGCCGCCGCCGTAGTTGCCACCGCCCTGCTGCTGGTCGTCCCACTGGTTGCCGCCGCCGTACTGGCCACCGGCGGGCAGCGGAGCACCATACGGGTCGGGGAACTCGTCCTCGACCGGAGCCCGGTGGACCATCGTGGGCGCGTCGCCGAGCCCGGCGGTCATCCCCGCAGGCCGAACGCCCATGCCACCCGGAGCGACCATCGTGGCGTCGTTGCGGCCGGCGCCGACCGGAGTGGCCATCCGGGTGGCGTCGAAGCCACCGCCGACCTGAGCCGGGACCTGGCCGATGCCGGTGTCCGAGCCGAGTTCCTCAGCCTTCTTGCGGCGCATCCAGACCAGCACCATGGCGCCGATGCCGGCCGCCACGAGCAGGCCGCCCATGACGATCAGCAGCCAGCTGCTGCCGCCCTCGTCGGAGTTGTTGGCGGCTTGCTGGGTGTCGTTGCCGCCGATGTTGTTGAGGCCGTCGGTGCCCTCTTCGGCGGCCTCGTCCTCGGTGGCCTCGTCGGTCGGCGCGGTCGTGGCCGAGGCGCTCGCGGAGGGGGTCGCCGAGGTCGCGGCGGCCGCCTTCTTGATCGTCAGCGGGACGTTGACGGTCCGGCCGGCGGCGCCCTGCACGGTCACGTCGGCGGCCTCGTAGCCGGCCTTGGCCGCGGCGACCTGGATCGAGCCGACCGCGATCGGCGCCGAGTCGGACGAGCTGAACGAGTAGCCGCCGCTGCTGTCCGTGGTGGTCGTGTAGGTGTGACCCTGACTGTCCTTCATGATCACCTGGACGCCGGCGACGCGGTCACCCGAGTCGTCCTTGATGCGCCCGGAGACCTGCCGGACCGTGGTCGGCGCGGCCGGGCCCTCGACCGTGACGGTCTCGGTGGCCGTGGCGGCGGCGCCGGTGAGGTCCGCGGTGTCCTTCGAGGTGACGGTGATCGTCATCGTCTGCGTCTGACCGGCGGCCACGGTCGGCGCGGTCAGCGTGGCTTCGTATTTCTCCGGATCGTTGCCGATCGTGTCGCTCGGCCGGCAACCGCTGCTGCATCGGCCGGCGCTGGTGGTCACGTCGGAGTTGATCCGAGTGGGGGTGGCCTCACCCGCCGGGTTACTTACAGTGTAGGAAATGGTTACAGTAGAGCCTGACGCCACCGTACGATCCGACACGGAGTCGATCGTCACGGTTGGGGTCACCGCCTGAGCAGCCGTTGGGATGCCGACCACCAGCCCTGCGACCAGTGCCAGTAACGCACCGGCCTGGGCCGTCCGGGCACGTAGGTGCGTTGTCACGTCCACCACCTTCCGGTCGCGCGGTCCCCGGTTCCTTCGATGTCCGGTGGATCCCGCGACGTGTACACCGTCGGCAACTATGCCTTGTCATACGTCACTCGCGCGACCCAGGGCGGTGTGCCGTTCTCCTCAACTCGGGTCGTATCGTCCCGACATGTCTCCTGCGCACAGTAAATCCGAGTCGGTGGCCGAGGCGTTGGATGCGGTGGACCGGGGTGTCGAACCCAACCGCACGGTGCTGCGTGATGCCGTGCGAGCACTGCTGACCGAGTTGTCCGCTCGGGCACCTGGCCGTTCGGTGGAGGTGCGGATTCCTCCTTTCGGTGCGATTCAGTGCGTCGCCGGTCCACGGCACACACGTGGCACACCGCCCAATGTGGTCGAAACGGATCCGATGACGTGGCTGCTCGTGGCCACCGGCCGGCTTCCCTGGGACGACGCGGTGCGTGACGGACGTCTCCGAGCGAGCGGTGTGCGTACCGATCTCACCGACTACCTGCCACTTCTCGGCTGACGAGCCCGGGTGCCCTTCCCGTGGGCTCGCGTACACTGGTCGGTCGGACGGACCAGCGAGTTCGCGGTTCGTGCAGACCCCGACATGAGGGAGCGAGCAGGTGCCCCGAGGCGACGGCCTACTGACCGACGATCTCGACCCCCAGGAGCGCGGCCCCCAGGATGCCTGCGGCGTCTTCGGCGTCTGGGCCCCCGAGGAGGAGGTCGCCAAACTCACGTATTTCGGACTCTACGCACTCCAGCACCGCGGGCAGGAAGCCGCCGGCATCGCAGTGAGTGACGGGTCCGGCGTGGTGGTCTACAAGGACATCGGCCTGGTCTCCCAGGTGTTCGACGAGCCGACGCTGGCGAGCCTCCGTGGCCACCTCGCGATCGGCCACGCGCGTTATTCCACGACCGGTGGCTCCAACTGGGAGAACGCCCAGCCCACGATCCGCGCCACCCCGGCCGGCACGACGATCGCGCTGGCCCACAACGGCAACCTGGTCAACACGGCCGAGCTGGCCAAGGAGGTCGCCGACCGCGGCCTCGAGGTGGGTGACTCCACCTCCGACACCGCCCTGGTCACCACGCTGCTCGCCGGCCGTCCCGATCTCTCGGTCGAGGCCGCCGCGCTGGAGTTGCTGCCGACCCTGCGCGGCGCCTTCAGCTTCGTCTTCATGGACGAGCACACCCTCTACGCCGCCCGTGACGCTCAGGGTGTCCGCCCGCTGGTGCTGGGCCGGATGGAGCGTGGCTGGGTGGTCGCCAGCGAGACGGCCGCGCTGGACATCACCGGCGCCAGTTTCGTCCGCGAGGTCGAGCCCGGCGAGATAATCGCGATCGACGAGCACGGCCTGCGGTCCAGCCGCTTCGCCGCCCCCGAGCCCAAGGGCTGCCTCTTCGAGTATGTGTATCTCGCTCGCCCGGACACCACGATCGCCGGCCGCAACATCTACTCGGCCCGGGTCGAGGTGGGCCGTAAGCTCGCCAAGGAGCACCCGGTCGAGGCCGACCTGGTGATCGGTGTGCCGGAGTCGGGCATCCCGGCCGCGATCGGTTACGCGGAGGCCTCCGGTATTCCGTACAGCGCCGGTTTCATGAAGAACGCCTACGTGGGCCGCACCTTCATCCAGCCGTCGCAGACCATCCGTCAGCTCGGCATCCGGCTGAAACTGAACCCGTTGCGCGAGGTGGTCCGGGGCAAGCGGATCGTGGTGATCGACGACTCGATCGTCCGCGGCAACACCCAGCGCGCCCAGATCCGCATGCTGCGTGAGGCCGGCGCGCTCGAGATCCACGTGCGGATCTCGTCGCCGCCGGTGAAGTGGCCGTGCTTCTACGGCATCGACTTCGCGACCCGGGCCGAGCTGATCGCCAACGGTCTGGAGATCGACGGGATCCGCCGTTCGATCGGCGCCGACAGCCTGGGTTATGTTTCGCTCGACGGTCTGGTCCAGGCGACCGAGCAGCCGAAGTCGCGGCTCTGCATGGCCTGCTTCGACGGGGAGTATCCGATCGAGCTGCCGGCCGGCGACCTGATCGGCAAGCACGTCCTGGAGGGTGTCGGCCGCCGGGCGACGATGCCGGGTGCCACTCCCGCGGCGGCCACCGCCGCTGTCGCCGATCTCGAGAGCGGTTACGAGGCTCGCGAGTCGGCGAAAGACGACCGGGCGGCATTGGAGCCGCTGGTCGCCAGCCCCGGCGGCGCGACCGCGCTGCACCACCCGTGATTTCTTCAGTTACACAGAACCGCTAAGGGGAGAACCGTGACGCACGTGTCCGAGCGCAACAGTGCCGGATCCAACGGCGCCGAGGGAGGCGACCGTCAGCCCTGGACGGCCGGCTCCGGACGCGGACCGCGCAAGCGCTCGGCCACGTACGCGGAAGCGGGTGTCTCGATCCACGCCGGTGACCGTGCCGTCGAGCTGCTCAAGGCGAAGGTGAAGAAGACGTCCCGGCCCGAGGTGATCGGTGACCTGGGCGGCTTCTCCGGCCTGTTCCGGCTGAACACCGCGAAGTACAAGAGCCCGATCCTGGCGTCGTCCACCGACGGCGTCGGCACCAAGCTGGTGATCGCCCAGCAGCTCGACATCCACGACACGATCGGCATCGACCTGGTCGCCATGGTCGTCGACGACCTGGTGGCCTGTGGCGCCGAGCCGCTGTTCCTGCTCGACTACATCGCCTGCGGCGAGGTCGTCCCGGACAAGGTGGCCGAGATCGGCGCCGGCATCGCGGACGGCTGCCGCTACGCCGGCTGTGCCCTGCTCGGCGGCGAGACGGCGGAGCACCCGGGTGTGCTGCGCCCGGACGAGTACGACGTGTCCGCCACCGGTGTCGGTGTGGTCGAGGAGAGCGAGATCCTCGGCAAGGAGCGGGTCGAGCTGGGCGACGCGGTGATCGCGATGCGCTCCTCCGGTCTGCACTCGAACGGTTACTCGCTGGTCCGGCACGTGCTGCTCGGCGCCGGCCGGATGCGGCTGGACACCGTGGTCGACGACTTCGGCACCCAGCGGACCCTGGGCGAGGAGCTGCTCACCCCCACCAAGATCTACGCCAAGGACTGCCTGGGCCTGATCGAGGAGACCGACGTCCGGGCGTTCTCGCACGTCACCGGCGGCGGCATCCCCGGCAACCTGAACCGGGTGCTGCCCACCACCATGGACGCCATCGTGGACCGCTCCACCTGGCGCCCGCAGCCGATCTTCGACCTGATCCAGGCCAAGGGCCGGATCGAGGACTCGGAGATGGAGGCCACCTTCAACATGGGTGTCGGCATGTTCGCGATCGTGTCGTCCGACGACGCGGACCGGGCGATGGCCTACCTGACCGGCCGTGGGGTCGAGGCGTGGCAGGTCGGCGAGGTCGTCGAGGGTTCCGGCGAGGTCCAGATGATGGGGTCTTACACCCGGGGTTGACCGGAAAGTGATTCTGGTTGGCAATAGTCCCAACGTGAAATGATCCGCGTGTGTCGATGTCCGGCACATGCGGATCTTTCGCATGGACTGTGGAGCGCGAGGCCTAGCCTGACCTGAGTCACGAGGTGCCGGACGGGAGTGTGCGGGGACATGACGGTTGCGTGGAGCGGGATGCGGGGCATCTCGGCAGAACCCGGCTACGTCGTCATGCAGCCCACTACCCTCTGCAATCTCGCGTGCGGGTACTGCTACCTGCCGTTGCGCCGGGAGAACTTGAAGATGCCGGTCGCGGTGGCCGAGGCGGTTGCTGCGGGTGTGGCCGGCTTCGCCCGTACCGGAAGATTCTCGGTGGTGTGGCACGGTGGTGAGCCGCTCGCCGCCGGCCGGGCCCACCTGGCCGCGTTGTTCGCGCCGTTCGGCGCGGGCGTCGAGCACCACGTGCAGACCAACGCGACGCTGATCGACGACGAGTGGTGCGAGTTCTTCGTCGAGCACGACGTCCGGGTCAGCGTCAGCGTGGACGGCCCGCGCGGGCGCAACGGCGATCGGGTGGACCGGGCCGGAAAACCCGCCTACGACCTGATCGTGCGCGGGATTGAGCGGCTGCGGGCGCACGGCATCCCGTTCTCCACCCTCTGCGTGGTCGGCGATCCGCGGCCCGGCGTCGCCACCGAGCTGTACGACTACTTCCTCACCCTCGGCTGTGAGGTGCTCGGCATCAACGTCGAGGAGCAGGAGGGCGTCAACACCCGGCTCAACCGCCACGACCCGGCCGCGGTGAGCGCCTTCTGGGCAGAGCTGGTGACCGCCTGGCGCCGCAACCCACGGATCCACCTGCGCGAGGTGGAGTGGTCGCTGCGGTACGCCTCAGCGGTCCTCGACGGCAAGGCTGACGACCTGCTGCCACGCCGGCTGGACCCGATCCCGACGATCGCCCACGACGGCACGGTCGTGCTGCTCTCGCCCGAGCTGGCCGGTTTCCACGACCCCCGGTATGGCGACTTCTCCAGTGGCAACGTGCTCACCACACCCTTGCCGGAGATCCTGGCCGGGGCGGAGGACACGCTGTGGATCCGTGAGTTCCTGACCGGGATCGAGGCATGCCGTAACAGCTGCCCCTACTTCGGCTTCTGCGGTGGAGCCCACGCCGCCAACCGGTACTTCGAACACGGCAGGTTCGACGTGACCGAGACGAACCACTGCCGGAACAGCAAGATTCGCCTATTGGAGGGAGTGCTGGACCATGCCCGAGATCACGAAGCCACGGCTGTCTGACGGCGTGGAGACGGATCCGGTGACGGCACGGGTGCACGACACCCGGGCCGGGCTGGCCGCGCTCATCGCGGAGGCGGAAGAGGCCAGGCAACAGCGCGCTGAGGAGTCACCAGAGAGCGGCGGCTCGGCAGTGTGCGCCTGGAACCACTTCGAGAACATTCCCACGTTCTACAACTGGAACAACCGCCCACGCTGAAGATCGACGCGGCTCGGTTGAAGCCCACGCGGACGAACCGCGTGGGCTTCAGTCGTTCAACCGTAGGAATCGTCACCCCGTGACACACGGGAGCACGCGGTGAGTCCGCGTGCTCTGTGGAAAACGGGGTCAGCTCCGCCTTGAAGGCGACCAGGAGTCCTGGTCACCCCAGGTGTCCTGGTCTTCCGCAGCGTCGTCCTCGTCATCGTCGACGAACTCATCGTTGTCGTCGTCGAAATGACGGTCCGATTGGCGGGTTCCCGCCAATTCGCGCTGCAAGGCGGTGAGGTCGGTGTTCGGGGAGTGGTACTTCAACTCCCGGGCCACCTTCGTCTGCTTGGCCTTAGCACGGCCGCGCCCCATGGCTCGACCCCCTCGCACAGAATTCGGGGCAGCCCGAAGGCTGGGCCCCGATGACGTCAGGCATCTCTCGTGGGTCTTACGGTACATGGACGATGCCTAGTTCGGCACCTCGGGTTGCGTGTGACACTGCCGCGCGTCGCGGTTGACCTTCTCCGGCGGCGCGCGGCAGTGATTTCAGCGCCTCAACCGAGGTAGATCGAACGCAGTCGGCCGACCTCCGCCATCCGCCTCTCAGCAAGCCGGTCGGCCGCGACCGCCGGCGGCACACCCTCGTCGACGGCGAGCTGGAGCAGGCGCCGGGTGGTCTCGAAGATCCCGGTGGCCCGCAGCTTGGCCCGGTCGAAGTTGAAGCCGTGGATCTCGTCGGCGACCTGGATGACGCCGCCCGCGTTCACCACGTAGTCGGGGGTGTAGAGGATGCCGCGGTCCACCAGGACCTTGCTGATGTCCGCGTGGGCGAGCTGGTTGTTGGCGCCGCCGGTCACGACCTTCGCGCGCAGCGCCGGCACCGTGTCGTCGTTCAGCGCGCCGCCGAGGGCGCACGGTGCGTACACGTCGATGTCGGAAGTGATCAGGGCCTCGGTGTCGGGCAACAGCGTGATCTGGGGGTACGTGGTGCGAGCCCACGCCAGCGCCGCCTCGTTCACGTCGGTGGCGACCACCGTGGCGCCGTCGTCGAGCAGGTGACCGGCGAGGTACTTGCCGACCTTGCCGAGACCGGCGACACCGACCGTGCGGCCGGCCAGTGACGGGGTGCCCCAGGTGTGCTCGGCCGCGGCGCGCATGCCCTGGAAGACGCCCCAGGCGGTGAGGACCGAGGAGTCGCCGGCGCCACCGTGCTCGACGCTGCGGCCGGTCGCGTACTTCGTCTCGCGGGCGACCACGTCCATGTCCTGCACGTAGGTGCCGACATCACAGGCGGTGTAGTAGCGGCCGCGCAACGAGTCGACGAACCGGCCGTACGCCCGGAGGAGGGCCTCGCTCTTGAGTTTGACCGGGTCTCCCCAGATGACGGCTTTGCCGCCGCCCAGGTCCAGACCGGCCATCGCGTTCTTGTAGGCCATGCCGCGGGACAGCTTCAGCACGTCGGCGAGGGCGGCTTCCTCACTCTCGTACGGGTAGAAGCGCGTGCCGCCGAGCGCGGGTCCGAGAGCGGTCGAGTAGATACCGATGATCGCCTTCAGTCCGGTGTCCCGGTCCTGGCAGAAGACGACCTGTTCGTGCCCGTCGGTGTCGAACACGTCCATCGTGGGTTCTCCTGATCTCTGGGTAGGCCTTCGTGGGGCCATGATCCCGGCGGGGTGAGCCGGTTAGGCCGAGCGTAGTCGTGCGAATGGCGCGCTGATTACGTCGCGGCGGGAAGTTCCAGTCGGCCGGATTCATGAAAGGATCGCGCCGTGCCGTCACTGTTCGCGTCGTACCTACGGGTTTACGAGCCACTGACCGCCTTCGACCGGGAGCGTCAGGTCTTCTGGCGTGAGTACGCGCGCGAGGGCCGCGATCTCGGCCTGGTCGAGGGCCCCGCACGGCAGCGCACCGCCGTGCTCGAAGCTCTGGGCGCCGGCTGGACCCGGCTGCCCGACCTGCCGGACGAGGCCTACGTGCTGGAGTGGGACGGCGCGGTGCTGGTCTGCCCGTGGAACCTGCGCCTGCGGGTCGCCGAGGCCGCGCTGAACGCCCGGGACGGGGTGCCCGCGGTGCTGGCCGACGCGTTCGTCCCGCCGGTGCTGGCCGGGCAGGCGAAAGCGGTCGTGGAGGACTGGCGCAGTGGCGCGAAGGTCCTCGAGCAGGGCGTGCCGCGGGTGCACGAGCAGATCGCCACGTGGGGTGTCCCGTTGCGCTGGTTCGCGTTCGTGGATCTGGACGAGCGGGAGATCGCGCTGTCCGGCCGGCGCAAGGTGCTGCGGTACCGCACCGAGATCTCCAAGGCCCGCCGGCGGGCGCATCGGGCGGTCTCGGTGCTGCGCAAGTCGCTCGGCGACGCGCCGATCACCGAGGCGGTCGAGGAGGGGACGCGCTGGCTGGAGGAGTTCCATCCACGGTCGGTCGTGGAGCTGGACTACGGCGGTCTCGTCAACCTCCTGCCGGAGGACAGCCTGACCGAGGACGATTCCCCCGGACTGGTGGCAGCCGGACTTTCCGCACTTTCTCGCGGTGACGCTGAGTCAGCAAGCGAGGCTTACGAGAAGTTGGTTGCGCGTTGGCGCGTCGTCCAACTTCTTGAGCGATGCAATTGACCTGCGGAAATGGGACAGACGCTCACTAAACCCAGCCCGCGGGAGCGCTCCCGAAGCGAACACTCTTCGTAATCACTGCTCCTCTAAGCGTGATAATCGGGCTAAACGAGACACTATCTGGCGTATAAAACGCGCAAAAATCGGGCATGCTTCATCCGTCTATCTGGGGACGTTCGTCCGTTCGGCCCATGTCGGACATCGGGGACTAGCCGGACCATGAGAGACGCACCGGCCGGCGGGACCCCGGCCGATGTTTTTTAGGCACCTGTGGAGGAGTGACCGATGGCATCGCGTACGCACGATCCTGAGCCGCTACTAACGCCGGCCGAGGTGGCGTCGATGTTCCGAGTCGACCCGAAGACCGTTACTCGGTGGGCCAAGGCGGGCAAGCTCAGCGCTATTCGCACGCTGGGTGGCCACCGTCGCTACCGGGAGTCGGAGGTCCGTGCCCTGCTGCAGGGGCAGATCCCCACGCAGCGCCAGGGCGACTGACCGAGTCGACCGAGAACACGTCGCAAGGGGCGAACGCTGGGGAAGGCGATCGCCCCTTCTTCGTAGAAAAAGAAAGCGCCGGCAGATGCCGGCGCTTTTTCTATTCGGTCACCAGTACGGCGACTGTTCCGTCGACGCCCCGGCGCAGCCGGCTGCCGAGCATGGTGAGCCGTCCGATCATTCCGTACTTCTTCTTGATGCCGTCGCCGACCCGGATCCGGTCGGCGTGGTCACCGATCCGCGCGGCCGCCTCGATCGGCTCGCCACCGGTGGGATTGCCACGCATGTCGCAGGCGGCGACGGTGACCCGGCCACTGTTGCGGATCCGCTTGAGCTTGCCGCTGCCGGCCACCGTCCAGAAGCCCAGGCCGGCGCCGTCCGGCACGACCCAGAGCGGAGTGGCGACCGCCCGGCCGTCTCGGCGGAATGTGGTGAGAAGGACGTATTTCTCCGAGCCGAGTTGCTCCAGTGCGGTCATGCTTGAAGAGTATTGACCATGACACAGCCGGCGATCGGTGACGCCTTCGGAGAGATGATCCGCGACGCGTATGCGGTGCACACCGGGGTCGGGCGGCGGCCGCTGGCCGGCGGGCGTTACCCGCGGCCGGTGATCGAGGTGATCGAGCGCGAGGACGGCCTGATCAACGGTGCCCCGGCCGACCACTATCTGAGCGAGCCGGACGAGTGGCGATCCTTCGACCACCGGGCGGTACGGCTGTCCCGCGGCCGGATCCTCGACATCGGGGTGGGCGCCGGCCGGATCGCGATCGAGCTCCAGCACCGGGGGATGGCGGTGACCGGGCTGGACACGTCGGCCGGCGCGATCGAGGTGTCCCGGGACCGGGGCCTGCGTGACACCGTGCTGGCCACGGTCGACGAGTTCTCCCGGGCCGCCGTCCGGTACGACACGTTCCTGCTGCTCGGCAACAACCTCGGGCTGCTCGAGGGCGCGGAACGGGCGCCTGTGTTCCTGGCCGCCCTGGCCCGGCTGGCGGCGCCCGGTGCGCGGATCGTGGCCCAGGGCGCGGACCCGTACGGGACGACGGATCCACTGCACGCCGGCTATCACCAGCACAACCGGGAGCGCGGACGGCTGGGCGGGCAGTTGCGGCTGCGGCTGCGGTACCGGGAGATCGCGTCCGACTGGTTCGACTACCTGAACTGCTCCGTCGACGAGCTGAAGTCGCTGCTGGCGGGCACGTCGTGGCGGCTGAAATCGATCGACGAGCAGGATCGGCCGTATTACGTTGCCGTCATGGAGTACACCGGATGACAGATCTAAGCCGGGACCAGGTCCGCCTCAGTAAGCGGATGTCCCTGGTCCTGCGGCACCGGCCCGAGGTGGCCGGGCTCTCTCTCGACGCGAACGGCTGGGTTCCGGTCACCGAGCTGCTGACCGCCCTCGGCATGACCCGCGCCCAGCTCGACCTCGTGGTCGCGCACAACGACAAGGCACGGTTCGCCGTGCAGACCGGCCCGGACGGCATCGAGCGCATCCGCGCCAGCCAGGGCCACTCCCGGCGGGTCGCGGTCGATCTCGACCTGCCCGCTGCCACCCCGCCCGCCGAGCTGTTCCACGGGACACCGCGGGCCAACCTCGACGCGATCCTGCGGGAGGGGCTTCGTCCGCGGAGCCGGCACCACGTACACCTATCGGTTGATCTGTCGACCGCGGTGACCGTCGGTCGCCGCCGCTCGCCGGACGTGGTGGTGTTCAGCGTGGCCGCGGGGGTGATGGTGGCGGAGGGACACGTCTTCCACCGCAGTGACAACGGGGTATGGCTGACCGCGGTCGTACCGTCACAGCATCTTTCGGTAAAACGGACAAATACGTAATCTGCCAGGTCGCCCCTCCATCCACTGTGGCCGGTGAGCGGTTCTCCGGACAGCGGCGGGTAACCGCCGTTAACTTGGACGGATGGGGAGGGTCACTCGGCGTCATCTCACCGACCTTCCCGGCACCCTCGGTCTGCCCGTCGCACTAGCGGTGGCATCGATCCTGGCCGTTCTCGCCTTCGGTCTCCCCGTGCTGGACCGGGCCGTGCCGGCCGAGCGAGCCGTCGCGTCCGGGCCCTACCTGGTGGGCGCCGGGGTCACCGTGGTGCCCCCGCCCGGGGCCGTGCTCGACGTGACCGGCACCCGGCCCGGCAGTGACCGCGGGACCGTGCTGTTCCGGCTCGGCCTGGTGCGCTACGCGATCGACGTCGAACCGTTCGACGGTGACCTGACCGCGGCCGCCGTCCGGCTCCGGCAGCGCATCACCGGCATCAACGGTCACCGGATCACCGGCACCCAGCTCGCCGTCTCCACGGCCGGCGGATTCGCCGGAGTGCAGGGCGGCTACACCACGGGCGAACGGGACGGCCGGTACGCCGTCTTCGTCGCCAACGGGCTGACCATCGAGGTCATGGTCAGCGGAGACGACACCGACCTCGGCCCGGCGCTGCCGGCGATCGACGCCAGCACCCGCACCCTGCGCTACGAGACCGTTAAATGAGCGAGCCGGTCCGGCCGGGGACGCCCCGGGTGGCCACGCTCGCCCGGCAGCCCGCCTTCTGGGTGGTGATCGCCCTGCTGGCGGCGGGCGCGGCTCGAATCGCCCAGATCACCGTGATCTTCATCGACAGCTTTCCGATCGCGACGATCACCGCGATCGTGCTGTTCGGGCTTCTGGCCGTACCCTTCTGGCTGTTTATTGACGAACTGGACTTTCTGGAACGGGAACCGCCGAGCCTGCGTGTCCTCGCGTTCGCGTGGGGCGGCCTCGTCGCGACCAGCGTCTCCATTCCGGGCAGCACCGCGCTGGACAACCTGATCGCCAAACTCGGCTCACCCGACCTGGCCGCCGAGTGGGGCGCCGCCCTGGCCGGGCCCACAGTCGAGGAGATCGCCAAGACGCTCGGCGTGGTCGCCATCGTGCTGATCGCCCGCGCCCAGGTGAACAGCGTGCTCGACGGCATCGTCTACGGCGCTCTGGTCGGGCTCGGGTTCCAGATCGTCGAGGACGTGGTGTTCGCGGTCGGTGCGGTCCAGCAGGCCGGTGAGGGTGACCGGATCCAGCCGGTGATCATCACGTTCCTGGTGCGTGGCTTCCTGGCCGGTGTCTGGAGTCACACCCTGTTCGGCGCGCTGGCCGGGGCCGGCATCGGCTATCTGGTGGTCAACCGGACCCGATCCCGGGCCCGCCGGATCACCGTCGCCGCCCTCGCCCTGTTCGCGGCCTGGGCCTCGCATTCGCTGTGGAACTCGCCACTGTTCCGGGAGAGCCTCGGCGACAGCGCGGTCGCCCTGCTCGCGGTGCTGCTCTTCAAGGGCCTGCCACCGCTGCTGCTGGTCCTCTTCCTGGTCCGGCGGGCGCACGATCGGGAAGCGGCCTACTACGTGGCCATTCTGGCCACGGTCCGCGATCCGGACCTGATCACCGACGGCGAGCTGCGGGTCCTCGGTTCGCACTCCCGGCGGGGTGCGGCCCGGCGGCACGCTGCGGCGAGCGCGGGGCACAAAGCCCGGGCTGCGGTACGGCGACTCCAGCGCGCCCAGGCCGGCCTGGCCGTCGAGTTGAGCCGGGCCGAAGCCGACGTGCCGGACGACGCGACGGAGGCCCGAGCCGTGGAGGTGCGGGAGCACCGGGTCGCCCTCGCCGCCCTCGGACATCCGGAGGCGGTCGAGGGCGCGCGGTCCTGGCGGCACACCGCGTCCACCATCGGAACCGCGGTGGTCGCCATCGCGGTCCTCTGGGTGACGCTGTCCGCCCTCGGGGGTGGCTGAGCTCTGTCAGACCGTCCCGGCCGGCGGCAGGCCGCCGTCGCCGTCGACGATCAGGTCCGGGGTGCCGTCCTCGTCCAGGTCGACCATGGTCACGTCGACCTTGCCGTCGCCGTCGGTGTCGAACTGGTAGAGGTCCGGCTTGCCGTCGCCGTCGGTGTCCGACACCCAGACATCGGTACGGCCGTCGCCGTTCGCGTCGTTCGTCAACAGATCGACACGGTCGTCACCGCGCGTCTCGACCAGCTCCTGCGGCTCGCTCATACTGCTTCCTCTCGTCGGCCGCCAGCGTCCGGCGGTGTGCCCGTCAGTACCCAGCGGATCAATCGAACAGTCGCCGATCCTGTGATGGTTGTCGCTGGTGCCGGTCCTGAACGGGCGTAAGGTACGCCGACGTGGATATCGCTGAGGACGGCAAGCAACACCTGTTCACCAGCGGTGGCGGTGGTGCGCTCGCAGATCGTATGGGCATCGAGATCACCGAGGCCACCGCGGAACGGGTCGTAGGAATCATGCCCGTCGAAGGCAACACCCAGCCGTACGGGTTGTTGCACGGCGGCGCGTCCTGCGTGCTCGCCGAAACCCTCGGCTCGGTCGGCGCCGTCCTGCACGGGCAGACCGTCGACCGGCCGTTCGCCGTCGGGGTGGACATCAACGCCACTCACCACAAGGCGGCCCGCTCGGGACTGGTGACCGGAATCGCAGTTCCCGTGCACCGGGGCCGCGCGGTCGCCACCTACGAGGTCGTCATCACCGACGAAGCCGGCGACCGGGTGTGCACGGCCAGGATCACCTGCCTGCTCAGGGGTGCCTGAATTACCACGTCCGGGTGCGTTCCTTGACCGCCCGACGTACCTTTTGCAACGTGACCGACGTACCACAGCACGCATTCGACGACGCAGCGCAGGTTCTGCAGTGTGCGCTCAGCGGCGACACCGCGGCTGTGGCCGACACGTTCCACGCGGTCGTCGATCGGGACGGTGTGGTCGGCGCCTGGGATGTCGCGTGGTGCTTGGCCGCGACCATGGTCGGCCAGTTCCCGCCGGGTGGGGCGTGGACCCTGGAGTTCCCCGGGATCGATGACGCGCGATATGACAAGCGCTGGGTGGCCCGGTTCGTCAGCGCCTACGTCAACGGCGACTTCCCGACCGGTGAGGCGCTCTTCGGGGCCGCGATCGCCGACGGCACACTTCCCGACTGCCTGCTCGCCCTCGCCGGATCCACCGTCGCGACCCTGCGCCACCGGGCGGCGTGAGCGCGGTTACTTGCTCTTCAGGTAGAGAGCTTTCGCGTACTGCGCGGCGGCGGCGTTGTTGTACATCGACGCCTGCGACATGAAGAACTCGTTGTCCGCTATCGCCCGGGACGCCTGTGACGTTCCCGCCCACCGTATGTCCGCCTCCGCCTCGGAGAGCCCACGCGCCTTGAACTGCCGGCGCATCGCGATCCGCCCGGCGCGGAACGCCTCGGCCGCCTCCTCCGCGTGTTTCATGCAGGAGAGGGCCTTCTCGCTGAGCGCCTCGGCCAGGGTGTAGGCCGCGCCCTCCGCATCATTCGCAAAGCCGTTCACGCCGACGCCTCCTTGCGTCCGAGGGTGTGACCGATCCCGACAACTCTGTAGCAACCGGCGATCGCCGACAAGGCCCTTCGTGACGGGTGTGGACAACCGCATCACCGTCCGTTGATATAGCTTGCGGATCATGAATGATCCACAGCCGACAGACGACCCACCCGGCCGGCGTTGGCTGCAACTTCTCGCCGTCATCGCGGCCACGCTGGTGCTCGGCTCGATCGCCTCCACCACGGCGATGCTCCTCGCCGGCTGGCGATACGCCCCGGAACGGGAGTTCACCGTCTCGGTCGTCATGCAGCCGGATGCGGATACCGGCCAGCGCGAAGCGGTGCAACGCCGGCTCAGCGAGCTGCCGGCGGTCGACGGGGTGCGGTTACAGACACGGGAGCAGGCGTACGAGAAACTCCGTCAGCGGGTATCCGGCGACCCCACCCAGATGGAGGGAATCGAGGTCGCCACGATGCCGGAGTCACTGCATCTGACCACTGTGGGCCGAGACTTCGACTGCGGGCCGCTCCCGTCGGTCCGGAAGATGGCCGGTGTCGACCGGATCCGGGTGGTGATGCGTCCCGAAGGCAGCCGGCCCGGCGCCGAACTCGGGTGTTGAACAGGTATTGCGCCGGGCCGGTATCGTCCGGTGTCGCTCGCAAGTCTTCGAACGGGGGTTCCTCGATGAATGTGAAGCACCTTTCCGCACTCGGCGCCACCGTGGTGGCGGTCGCCTCCACCGTGCTCTTCGCGTCGCCGGCCCAGGCCGCCTCGGCCGGTCTGGCGACCGCGGGCAAGAACACCGTCAGCTTCCGTGCCCTGCTGGGCCAGACCAACAAGGTCACGGTCACCATCTCGGGTCGTACCGTCACCATCACCGACCGGGTCGCGATCAAGGCCGGCACCGGCTGCCGGGCGGTCAGCCGGACCAAGGTGCGGTGCACCACCAGCCAGGCCACCAAGACGATCAAGGTGGCGCTCGGCGACAAGAACGACTACGTCCGCAACTACACCGGCGTCTTCATGCTGGCCGGCGGCTCCACCGGCAACGACACCCTGGTCGGCGGCTCCGGCACCGACCAGTTGCAGGGCGGTTCCGGCAACGACAAGCTGTACGGCGGCAACGGCCGTGGCGAGCTGTTCGGGGACTCCGGCGCCGACTACATCGTCGGGGGCAGCGGGTACGACTACGTCGCGGCCGGTTCCGGCGACGACACCATCGCGACGGGCGCCGGCAACGACCTGATCCACGGCCAGGCCGGTAACGACACCGTCTATGCCGGTGTCGGTCACGACCAGGTCCGCGGCTGGGGCGGCAACGACCGGATCTGGGGCGGCGCCGGCAACGACTTCCTGATGGGCGACGTCGGCAACGACGCCCTCGCGGGTGAGGCGGGCGACGACATCCTGGTCGGCGAGATCTACAAGGTGGTCGGCGACAAGGGTGTGTCGTCGGGTTCGGCGACCGCGTCGGACCGGCTCTACGCCGGCGCCAACACCTCGGTCGGCGACATCTGCCTGGAGTCCTCCAGCCGGGGCAGCGCGTCGGGCTGCGAGTGGTTCACCGCGGTGGCCAACGTGGGCGCGGCGGCCGTCACGCGAGTTTCCCCGGGCACCCCCATCGAGTGACGTAGATCACTCAGTTCTCGAAAAGCGCCGGAACGGTGGCGTTCCGTCATCGTGGCAGCGTGCAAGGCCCGGCTGTTTCGGCAGCCGGGCCGTTTCGTTTCCTGAGATCGACCCACATCATCCGTTCGGCTGGTTACGTCGAAACGGTAGCGTTCTACGATCAACGGCACGGTCGGCCGATCTGCGCGCCTACCTCGACAACGGGGGAACACACATGTTCTTGCTCAACCGTCGGACCCTGGCCGCCATCGGCGTCACCGCCGCGGCGATGGGCTCCACCGCGCTCTTCTCCGCTCCGGCGCTGGCCGCCGCCCCCGCGGGCACCGCGCAGGTCTCCGGGACCGGCACGGTCGAGTTCACGGCGCTGGCCGGCAAGGCCAACGGCCTCACCATCACCATCGCTGAGCAGACCGTCACCCTGGACGACCTGGTCGCCATCACCGCGGGCCCCGGCTGCACCGCCGTCGCGGGCGACGCCACCAAGGTCACCTGCACCACCACCGGCGCCACCACCGCGATCAACGTGAACCTGGGCGACCTGAACGACTGGGTCAAGAACCAGACCGCGGTCCGCCTGTCCGCCACCGGCGGCGCCGGCAACGACACCATCTACGGCGGCTCGAACGCCGACCGGCTGGACGGCGCGTGGGGCAACGACACCATCTACGGCGGCGCGGGCAACGACTCCGTCTGGGGCGCGGCCGGCAACGACACCATCTACGGCTACAGCGGCAACGACAGCGTCTCCGCGGGCGACGGCAACGACCGGGTCTTCGGCCAGGACGGCAACGACACCATCTACGGTGGCAACGGCGTCGACGTGCTCAACGGCGGCAACGGGCTCGACAAGATCTCGGGCCAGGCCGGCAACGACAAGATCTACGCCGGCGCCGGCGAGGACGCCAACTACAACGGCGACATCGTCTGGGGCGGCACGGGCAACGACACCATCTACGGTGAGGGCGGCTCCGACGAGATCTACGGCGGCACCGGCCACGACACCATCTCCGGTGGCGCCGGCTCCGACGCCCTGATCGGCGAGTCCGGCAACGACACCCTCAGCGGTGGCGCCGGTGAGGACCTGCTGGTCGGCGAGAAGATCAACAGCAAGGTCCTGCCGGTCGGCAGCGCCAAGGCCAAGGACAAGCTGTACGGCGGGTCGAGCGTCGACCTGTGCATCGCGCTCAAGGGCGCCAAGTACTCCGGTTGCGAGTACAAGAAGTGGTCGGACTACCTGAACAGCTTCGGTGCCAGCAGCCTTGCCGCGAAGCCGTCGGCTCTCGAGGTCCGTCTGGCCCGCATCGCCTGATCGGTCACCTGCACGTACAACGGCCCGGCCACTCGGCCGGGCCGTTGCGCGTTCACGAGTCAGCTCGGGAACGAGTCGGGATCGACGTCGGACGAGCTGGCGTTGCCACCCAGCCGCACCTTCAGGCTGAGCTCCCAGATCGTGTACTGCCGGGAGGTGGTGGTGAACTTGAAGCTGGAGTCGAACTTGCTGAACTGGCAGTTGCGGGTGAAGCGCTTGCCGTCCCAGTCCGCGCCGGAGGACATGAACACCTGGTAGGTGCCGTCCTTGATGCGGCCGGTGGTGACCTTCTTCTGCCCCCGGATGTAGACCGACACGGCCGGCTTCTTGGAGCCCACCTTCACCAGGTTGATCACGGTGTCCACATTGTTGCCGTTGTCGACCTTCAGCTCGCCGCTGCCCCCGGTGGTACGGGTCAGGTAGCTGCCGTTGGCCTTACGGCGGTTCTGATCCTTGGTCGCCGCCGGAAGGAACGAGCCGAACCGGTACTTCGCGGCCGGATCGGCGGCACTCAGCGCGGTGATCGCGGACCGCAGGTCGGTGGCCCCACCGGCCCGGCTGAGCGCGGCGCTGGCCGACCCACCGGTGCAGACGCTGCGGCTGTCCGCGGCACTGGACACCTCGCTCAGATCGCTCTCCAGGGCGGAGAGCGCGGAGACCAGGTCACGGTGTGCCGAACTGACCGAATCCGGCACCGTCAGGGCGGACAGGGCGGACGTCTGGGCGCTCACAGTCTGGGCCAGGGCGTCGGCGGCGCTGGACACCGCCCGGGGCGAGGTGGCCGACTTCAGCTTGCCGACGGCGGCGGACAACTGCTTGTTCGCCTCGTCGAGTGAGGCCTGGAAGCCGGCCGGATCGAGCGGCGCCGTCGTGGGGACCGCGGTCTCGGTCGACTGGGTGGCCGCCGTGGTGGAGGTCGTGGTCGTACCGCTGGTGTTGTTCGTGGTGTTGGCGTCGCTCTCCCGGAACAGCGTCGGCACCAGACAGATCCCGGCGACGAGGGCGACACCCACGGCGCCGGCGATGACCCGGGCACGCGTGCCGAACCGGCGCGGCGGCGCTGTGGCATAACCGGGTGCGGCATAACCGGGCTGGGGATAACCGGGCTGGGCATAACCGGGCTGGGTGTAGCCGGGCCCGTACGAGGGCGGCGGCGGGAACGGGCCGGCGGGAAGAACCCGGATGGCCACGGACACGGTTCGGGTGGATGTCGCACCGGTGGCCGGGTCGACCCAGGGCAGATCGACGTTCTGCACCATGCCGTCCTGGGCGCCGGGCGGAAAATAAATCATGACGGGCGACCCGTCGGGCGGCATGGCGATCGTCTTGGCCACGCCCCCCGCGGCCTCGGCCGCACTCAACTCGACGACGACGTCCGCAGGTCGATCAGCGAAACTACCCCCCGTATTCACGTCCATCCCTAGAGTATTGAAGGGTCGCGCAAGTTAGTCCATCCACGGTTTTGATCCAGAACATCGAGAGGCGCAACTCGGGCAGCCCGCGTCGGGCACACCTGGCGCACCGGCAGCGTGGGCACCTGTGGCCCGAACCGAGCCACAGATACCCACGCGGGCTGGCTCCGCGGAGCGCGTTGTGAGCAACCGGCAGGATCAGACGCTGAACCGGTCGATGAAATGAAGAACGCCGACCCGCGTTTCCGCTGGTCGGCGTATCTTTGCTCTTGGTGGCCAGGGGCGGGGTCGAACCGCCGACCTTCCGATTTTCAGTCGGACGCTCGTACCAACTGAGCTACCTGGCCGTGAACTTACTTGCGGTCCTGACGGGACTTGAACCCGCGACCTCCGCCTTGACAGGGCGGCGAGCACTCCAACTGCTCCACAGGACCTTGCTATGTAACTGTCTTGCCTTGGCTTGCCAGTGGCTTGCGACCACTAACTTACCAGTACCCCCAACGGGATTCGAACCCGTGCTACCGCCTTGAAAGGGCGGCGTCCTAGGCCACTAGACGATGAGGGCAACTTCCGCCATCATTGCACATCGCGCTGGCTGCGCGATCGGCAACGCTTGGTGGTCTCTAGCCCCAACCGCGCCCCCCGCTTGAGGCATGCAAAGCATATGCGATGCCTGTCCTGATCTTCAAATCGGTATCCCCCTTTCTTGCAAACATCACTCTGACCTGGGAAAACGTCAGGCGTTCGCGGCGGAGGCGACCTGAACCGCCTCGGCCAGGCCGCTCAGCGGGGTCGCCGTGGGGGGCAGATCGGCGATCGGCCAGCCCGGTCCGGCGGCCGCGACCACGAGAGGCGGGTGCGGCCGGGACAGCAGGCGCTCCAGCTGGGTCACGTCACCGGTGCCGGGCAGTTGGGACCACAGGACCACCACGGCCGGCCCGGTACGGTCCACCGCGTCCAGCAACGCCCGAGACGGCACCCGTGCTCCCAGGAGCCGGCTGGGTACCCCGTTCTCGGCCAGCGCGGCTGCCAGCGCCTCCAACGGCAGGGTGTGCTGTTCCTCGTCGGCCGCGGCGAGCAGGATCCGCGGCGTCAGGTCTCGGGGCGGGCGGGGCACGGCGCTGAGCGCCTCGGTGACCGAGCGGGACAGCAGGTGCTCGACCTCGACGAACCGTTCGGTGGCCTCGTAGCGCTCACCGATCCCGATCAGGACCGGCATCATCACGTTGTTCCAGGCGGAGATCACGCCGCGATGGGTGACCGCCGATTCCAGGATGTAGCGCATCGACGGCGTGTCCAGCCGCATCGCCGCCCGTGCCAGCCCGCGGGCGGCCGGATCGGCGCGCGGGCCCAGGGCGATGGTCTGCCCACCGCCGGCCCGCCCGTCACCGGGAGCCGCATCCGGGATCAGCGCGCCCGACTCGACGAGCGACAGGATCGACTCCCGCGCGGCGGCCGCAGCGGCCCGGAGCACGGGTTCGGCCGAATCTGCGGGAGCGACCGCCCCGGCGAAGGAGGCCAGGTGGGACGCCGAATCGTCCGGGGCCGAATGGGTGGAGGGCGACGGGTAGACCACCCCCTCCGGACGCGAGATGTCCGGAATGGACTCCGGGGTTCGCCGCGCCCAGGCCGCCGCCTCCGCCGGGGCCACGCCCTGAGCGGTGAGCCGCTGCATGACCTGCAGACGGACCATGTCCTCGACGGTGTACCGGCGATGATGACCGGGCTCGTGCCGGCTCGGCCCGAGACCGTACCGCTGATGCCATGTGCGCAGCGTGGTCACCGCGACGCCGAGGCGGCGTGCGGCGGCGCCGGCGCTCAGGCCGTCATTTGCCACCCGACCGCTCCGCTGCCGATTCGGTCGATGCGACCGAGGTCCGTGGGTCGAGGTGGTCGGCCAGGCGGCGGGTCACCCCTTTCAACCAGGGCGCGTACGCCGTAGGCGCCTCGCCGATCTCCCGCAGGATCGTGTCGACCGTCACCCATCGAAGCTCCGCCACCTCGTCCGGGTCGGGCCGGAACGCCGTGTCGGCAGGCACGTCACCGAGGAGAACGTGGTCGTACTCCCGCTCGACACGCCCAGTGACGGGATCCTCGGCGAAATACACGTAGACGCCGACCTCGCGGAGTGTGACGTCCGAGACATCGAGTTCCTCACGCAGTCGCCGCCCGGCTGAGACGGTGACCTCCTCACCCGGAACCGGATGCCCGCAGCAGGTGTTGCCCCAGCGCAGCGGGAACCGGGTCTTCACCGCGGCCCGCTGTTGCAGCAGCACCCGCCCGTCGGGCCGGCGCAGAAAGACCGAGAACGCCCGGTGCAGCATCCCGGGCGCCTCATGCGCGTCACGAACCGTGGCAGTCCCGGTGAACACACCCTCCCCGTCGACGAGCTCGACAAGCTCAGCCTCCCGAGACGAGGCCGGGCCGGAAGGGGACGAGGGCGGCCCGGAGGAGGGCGAGGCAAGGTCGGAGGAGGGCGAGGCTGGGCAAGCGGGAGACGACGCCGGGCCGGAAGGTGGCGTGGCCGGTGGGGAAGAGGCGGTGGCCGGGGGGACCGGGCAGGAGGCGGTGCCGGCGCGCGGCGAGGGAGCGGTCATGCGGGACCTCCGGTGATCCGGTTGGCGGCCAGCTTCCCGGAGATCAGGACCATCGGCACGCCCACCCCGGGCTGGGTGCCGGACCCGGTGAAGACGACGTTGGGCAGGGTCGGGTGCAGGTTGGACGGACGGAACGGCCCGGTCTGGGCGAACGTGTGCGCAGCCGCGAACGGCGTCCCGGCGGCCATCCCGTCGTCGGCCCAGTCGGCCGGCGTGATGATCCGCTGCACCTCGATGCCGTCCCGGAATCCGACATAACCGCGCCCTTCGAGGACCCGGAGCAACTCGTCGGCGTAGCGCCGGTCCATGCCGGCACGCCAGTCGATCGGCCCGGCTTCGAGGTTTGGGGTGGGGGCGAGCACGTAGTAGGTCTGCCGCCCGTCGGGAGCCGCCGTGGCGTCGGTGTGTGTGGGGTTCGTCACCAGCAGGGACGGGTCGCTCATCAGGAGACCCTTACGGATCACCTCGTCAAAAGTGCCTTTCCACGCCGTACCGAAATGGATGTTGTGGTGGGCGATCTTGGAATAGGCCTGGCTGGAACCGATGTGCAGGACCACGCACGACGGTGAGTAGCGAAGTCGCCGCTGGCGGCGAGCCGGGAGCAGGTCGCGGTAGGCGACCGGCAGGTCGGGGTTGAGGACGACGACGTCGGCCGGGATGTGCTCGCCGTCGGCGGTGACGACGCCTGTGGCGCGGCCGTTCGAGGTGAGGACCCGTTCGACGGTGGTGTCGTAGCGGAACGTGACGCCGTGTTTCTCGGCGGCGCCGGCCAGCGCTTTCGGCACGGCGTGCATGCCGCCCTTGGGGAAGTAGACCCCGGCGACCGAGTCGAGGTAGGCGATCACCGCGTAGATGGCGAGCGCGTCGTGCGGGGCCAGCCCGGCATACATCGCCTGGAACGAGAAGATCCGCTGGGTCCGGGGGTCGCGGAAATACTGGTCGATCTTGGGTTGGAGCCGCCGGAACGCGCCCATCCCGAGGAGTTTCAGCAGGTTGAGGTTGAGCAGGTCGACCGGGGTGTCGAGGTTGCGGTCGATGAAGTGGTCGCGCTCGAGCTGCCAGAGCTGCCTGGTGAAATCGACGAACCGCAGGTAGCCGTCGGCCTCGCGGGCGCCGCAGACCCGGGCGATCTCGGCCGCCATCCGGGTGGTGTCGGTACGCACGTCGAGCGTGGACCCGTCCGGGTAGTAGGCGCGGTACGCCGGGTCGAGCGGGCTCAGCTCCAGCCAGTCGCTCAGGTTCTCGCCGACGGCCTGGAGGGGTTCGGCGATCAGTTCGGGCATGGTGAGCACGGTCGGACCGGTGTCGAAGTCGTACCCACCGACGGAGAGCCGCCCGGCCCGCCCGCCCGGCACCGGCTCCCGCTCGACGACGGTGACCTGCCGGCCGGCCGCGGCCAGGTGCAGGGCGCAGGCGAGACCGCCCAGCCCGGCGCCGACGATGACGACCCGGTCGGTGGGTCCGGTCACTATTCGCACGTCACGGCTCCAAAAATAAGATTCATCATGCCGGTCGGTGGGTGACCGCGGTGGCCAGCTCGATCAGGGCGGCGCGGGCTTCGGTGCGGACCGGGGCCTCGGCGATGGCCGCGACTCCTTCGTCGACTCTGGACCGGATCATCTCCTCGACCTGGGCGGGCGCCCCGGTGGCCGCGATGATCTCGGCCTGTCGTGTGATGCCGGCCACTGCGAACTCGTCGAGCTGGGCGCTGGTGGCGAGCTGCCGGGCCAGCATGAGCACGGTGGTCGGCTTGCCGGTACGCAGATCGTCGCAGGCGGGTTTGCCGGTGATCGCCGGATCGCCGTAGACGCCGAGCAGGTCGTCACGGAGCTGGAAGGCCTCACCGACGGCGAGACCGTAGATCCGGTAGGCCTCCTCGAGCGCGGGATCACCGCCGGCGGCGAGAGCCAGACCGAAGCCGAGCGGCCACTGCACCGTGTAGCTGGCCGTCTTGTGCCGCGCGACGAGCAGTGCCCGGTCGACCGACCAGGCCGCCGGATCGGTCTCGCCGAGCACGTCGAGATACTGCCCGGCGACCGCTTCGACCCGCATCCGGTCGTAGCGGGTCCGCACGTCGAAGAGGGTGGCGGGGGGCAGCGCCGTCCGGGCGAGCAGCTGGTCGGCCCAGACCAGGCACAGGTCGCCGACCAGGATCGCGGCCGAGTCACCGAACCGGTCGCCGTGCTGGCCGGCGAACAGCCGGTGAGCGGTGGGCCGGCCGCGCCGGGTGGCGGACCGGTCCATCAGGTCGTCGTGGACCAGCGCGAACGTGTGCATGAGTTCAAGAGCGCCGAGAGCGGGTAAAACGCCCTCCACCGGTTCGGCGGAACCGACGACGCCGCGCCAGCCCCAATACGCGAAGGTCGGCCTGATCCGTTTGCCTCCGGCCATGACCAGGTCACGGGTTGTCCTGGCGAATCCACCCAGGGCCGGGTCGACGGTGTCGAGGGAGGCGATCTGGCAGGCGAGGAAGTCGGCCAGCGTGCCCTCGACGGCGCCGATCAGCGCTCGGTGCGAGACCGGCTGGCGAGGGATCGCTTCGAGACGGTTTCCCTCGAGGGTGTGATTGGCCACGCTCAGTACCGTACCCTAACTTCTGAAGTTGCGTCGATTCGTGCGTCGATTTAGCCGGAGGTCCCGGAGTGGAAACCGATCTGGCAGCTGCCTACGAGCGCTGCCGTGAACTGCACCGTGAGCACGGGCGGACGTACTACCTGGCGACCCGGTTGCTACCGGCGTGGAAGCGGCGGCATGTGCACGCCCTCTATGGATTCACCCGATATGCGGACGAAATCGTCGACCGGACCGAGTCCAGGCCCTCCGCCGAGCGAGCCGCCCTGCTCACCGAGTGGTCGACCCGCTTCCTCGACGGCCTCCGCGGCGAACCCACCGACGACCCGCTCCTGCCGGCCGTCCTGCACACCATCGCGGTCTTCGACCTGGACCTCGAAGACTTCGAGAAGTTCCTGCGCAGCATGACGATGGACATCACCGTCACGGGCTACCGCACCTACGACGACCTGCTCGACTACATGGAGGGCTCGGCCGCGGTCATCGGCACCATGATGCTGCCCATCCTCGGCTCCTCCGACCCGGCCGCCGCCCGCGAACCGGCCCGCCAGCTCGGCTTCGCCTTCCAGCTCACCAACTTCATCCGAGACGTCGCCGAAGACCTCGAACGCGGCCGTGTCTACCTGCCCGAGGACCACCTGACCGAGTACGGCGTGACCCGCCGGACCCTCCAGGAGGGCATCGCCACCCCCGCCGTGAAAGCGCTGATCAAAGCCGAGGTCGCCCGAGCCCGCGAGCATTACGCGCTGGCCGCGCCGGGCATCCCGATGCTCGAACCCGCCTCGCAGGCCTGCATGCGCACCGCCTTCCAGCTCTACGGCGGCATCCTCGACGAGATCGAGGCGGTCGACTACGACGTCTTCGGCCGCCGCGCCACAGTCCCCAACCGCCGCCGGGCCGCAGTCGCCGTGCGCAGCCTCCTCACCCGGCCCGGCACGCCGGTCCAGCTGGCGGCGTGATGGGCACCGCAGTGGTCCTGCTCACCCGGGACCTGCGCGTACACGACAATCCGGCCCTCGCCGCCGCGGCCGCCGCTGACCGGACCGTCCCCCTCTACGTGCTCGACCCGAAACTCGCCGGCCTGTCGCCGAACCGCACCCGTTTCCTCCACCAGAGCCTCGCCGACCTGCGCGAACAGCTCCGTGGGAAAGGCGGCGACCTGATCGTCCGAGAGGGCGACCCGATCGCCGAGACGATCCGTGTCGCCCGGGACACCGGCGCCGAGACGATCAACCTGGCCGCCGACGTCAGCGGGTACGCCCGCCGCCGCGAACAACGCCTCCACGACGAGTGCGAACGCCACCGGATCGACCTGCGACTGCACTCCGGCGTCACCGTCGTCGACCCCGGCGCGGTCCGCCCGGGCGGCGGCGGAGAGTCCTACAAGGTCTTCACGCCCTACTTCCGCTCCTGGTCAGCGGCCACCTGGCGGAGTCAGGCGGCGACACCGAAACGGCTCACCCTCCCCGACGGCGTCACCGTCGGCCGCCTGCCCGGCCTGCCGGCCGGCGAATCACCGCACGCCTGCGAGGGTGGCGAGACCGCGGCGCGGCGCCGGCTCACCACGTGGATGCGGCAAGACATCGATGGGTACGCGGAAGCGCACGACGATCTACCCGGCGACGGCACGAGTCGACTCAGCCCGTACCTCCGCTGGGGTTGTCTCTCCCCACTCGCCCTCGCCGAAGCGGCCCGCGACCGTGGCGCCGACGCCTTCGTCCGCCAGCTCTGCTGGCGCGACTTCTACTACCAGGTCACCTGGACCTTCCCGCAGCTCTCCACCAAGGCGATGCGTCCGGCCGCCGACCGCGACTGGCGCTACGACGACGACGCCCTCCAACATTGGCAAGACGGGCTCACCGGAGTGCCGATCGTCGACGCCGGCATGCGCCAGCTGCGCGAAGAAGGCTGGATGCACAACCGGGCCCGGCTGATCACCGCGGCCTTCCTCACCAAACACCTGGGCATCGACTGGCGGCCCGGTGCCGCCTGGTTCTTCCGCTGGCTCCTCGACGGAGACGTGCCGAACAACTCGGGAAACTGGCAGTGGACCGCCGGCACCGGAAACGACACCAGGCCCTACCGACGCTTCAACCCGATCCGCCAGGCACTCCGATTCGACCCCGAAGGCGTGTACGTTCGTCGTTACGTACCTGAACTGAAGGGGATCGACGGCGCCGCCGTGCACCAGCCGTGGCGTCTCCCCGAGTCGGAATTCCGTGGCCTCGGCTATCCCGGCCCACTCGAATCACACCGGGACGAAGCGGTCTGGCTGCGATAACGGGACCCGCCGGCGGTTGCGTCCGTCAAACCTTCTTCCGGCGGGTCTTTAAACACCGATTGGCGGCCATGAGAATGGTGAGCGCCAGCCAACGCCCGCCATCGCCCCCTCATGGCCGCCACTTCCTCGGTGTGACCCGTTCCGCTTCTTCGGTGTGACCCGCTTCCGCGAAGGTTCTGAATCGGCCACCGCGCCGCCCACATGAGGAAACCCATCGGTGGTTAGCTGAGACCCATGGGCGACGTGCGGAACGTGGACGTGGTGGTCATCGGACTCGGCGTGGGCGGCGAGGAAGCCGCCGGACGACTCGCCGCAGCCGGGCTCGACGTGATCGGGGTGGAACACAACCTGGTCGGCGGCGAATGCCCGTACTGGGGCTGCATCCCGACCAAGATGATGGTCCGCGCCGGATCCGCGCTCGCCGAGGCCCGCCGCATCCCCGGCCTCGCCGGCACCGCCACCGTCGAACCCGACTGGGCGCCCGTCGCCCGCCGTGTCCGCGAACAGGCCACCGACGACTGGAACGACAAGGTCGCCGTCGACAGGTTCACCGGCAAGGGCGGGACCTTCGTGCGGGGCCGGGCCACCATCACCGGTCCGGGCCGCGTCCGGGTCGGCGAACAGGAGTACGCCGCCTCGCGCGCCCTGGTCGTCGCCACCGGCACGGTCGCCGTCATCCCGCCGATCGACGGGCTCGCCGGCACCCCGTACTGGACCAACCGCGAAGCCGTCGAGACCACCACCCTGCCGGAGTCGCTCGTGATCCTCGGGGGCGGCGCGATCGGCTGCGAGTTCGCCCAGGTCTTCGTCCGGTTCGGGGTCCAGGTCACGATCATCGAGGGGTCCGGCCGGATCCTCGCCATGGAGGAGCCCGAGTCGTCCGAGGTGGCCGCCTCGGTGATCGGGGCCACCATCCGTACCGGGGTTCGCGCCACGAAGGTCTCCCACGACGGCGGCTTCACCGTCGAGCTCTCCGACGGCAGCACCGTCTCCGGCGAGAAACTCCTCGTCGCCACCGGCCGCGCCGCACGCCTCGGTGACCTCGGCCTGGAGACCGTCGGCCTCGACCCGTCGGCCCGCTTCCTCACCACCGACGACCGGATGCGCGCCGGCGAGGGCGTGTGGGCGGTCGGCGACGTGACAGGCAACGGCGCCTTCACCCACATGGCCATGTACGAGGCCGACATCGCCGTCCGCGACATCCTCGGCCAGGGCGGACCCGGCGCCGACTATCGCGCCCGGCCCCGCGTCACCTTCATCGACCCGGAGATCGGCGCGGTCGGTCTCACCTTCGCACAAGCCTCTGAGCAGCTCGCGAACGTCAAAGTTGGCCACGTCCCGCTGAGCTACACCTCGCGAGGCTTCGTGCACGGACCCGGCAACGAGGGTTTCATCAAGGTCGTCGCCGACATGGACCGGGGTGTCCTGGTCGGCGCCACCACCGCCGGGCCGGCCGGCGGCGAGATGATCGGGGCGCTCGCTGTCGCCGTCCACGCCGAGGTGCCGATCACGACTCTGCTTAGCCAGATCTGGGCGTACCCGACGTTCCACCGCGGCATCGGCGACGCGCTCAAGGCTCTCTGAACGCCGGGCGGGCACCGCCTGAACGCCGGGCGGGCGCCGCAACTGAATCTTGCGGCAGGCACTCCGTCCAGATCGAACGCCTCGTCCGCCCTCATCGGGGTCGGCCTGGCCGGAGTGCATCCAACCGCCTGCCGGGTCTTAACCGCGCGGCATTGGGGATGGGAGGTGCCTGCCTCCCCGCAGTCTCTCGTCCTGTCTTCATCCCTGGCGGATGACTTCCTTGGCTGCATTGCATGGCTTTGACCTGCGGAAACGACTAAGGGTGACCCCCGATTTGGAGCCCCAGAAACCAGCGGGTAATGTTTTGGGAGCCGCCAGGGAGACGGGCGAGCGAGCGGGACCTGAACTTTGGGGCCCGGCCGGCCGTCCTGACGGAAAACCTTCGAACTTCGGATCACGGCCTAGCCGTGCGCCTGAGTATGGAGGTACTAGGGCAGATCGGGTCCAACCGGGAGAAACCGGTTGACAACACCGAGAAGGACTAGTAAAGTGGAGCGAGTGCCCCGGGGAAGCGGGCCGCGGATGCGGATCGGTTTCAAGGTGTGCGGTTGTTCTTTGAGAACTCAACAGGGTGCTTGATAAGCCAGTGCCAATTATGGCAATACCCCGGCTTGTCGTTTAGGCGATAAGCGGGAGATTCCTTTGGCAACATTTTTGTTGCCGGGATGAGTTTTTCAACAGATTTTGTTGGAGAGTTTGATCCTGGCTCAGGACGAACGCTGGCGGCGTGCTTAACACATGCAAGTCGAGCGGAAAGGCCCTTCGGGGTACTCGAGCGGCGAACGGGTGAGTAACACGTGAGTAACCTGCCCTGGACTTTGGGATAACCCTCGGAAACGGGGGCTAATACCGAATACGACACTCTGCCGCATGGTGTGGGTGTGGAAAGTTTTTTCGGTCTGGGATGGACTCGCGGCCTATCAGCTTGTTGGTGGGGTAATGGCCTACCAAGGCGACGACGGGTAGCCGGCCTGAGAGGGCGACC
>NZ_JBEZXU010000004.1:0-314761 GCF_040638175.1 Actinoplanes sp. NPDC026670 | reverse complement strand
TGCGCGCTGGGGGCCGGATTCAGCCCGGCTGACGCGTCTCGGTCCGGTGGCGGGCCTGCGTCGCGTGGTAGCCAGGGGGCTGGGTGGTTCGGCGACGCTCGCCTCAATGCGGTCGTGCTCCTCGGCGCTGATCCGGGCCGGGAAGACGCCCCGCCACAGCACCACCAGCATGCACGCCACCAGCACGAACCCGGCGCCGAGCACCGGCAGCGTGCCCAACCGCCCGGCGCTGACGAACCGCTCCCCCACGAACGCCCCGCTGCCGATCCCGATCTGGAACGCGACCACGTACACCGCCGAAGCCGCGTCCCGGGCGGTCGGCGCGACCCGCAGCGCCGCCGACCCGAGGAACACCGGGATCGCGTTGAACGCGCCACCCCACACCAGCACCGCGGCGATCGTCGCGGCCGGCCCGAGCACCGGCGCGAGCAGCACCATCGACCCGGCCGCGGCGGCGGTCAGCCCGATCACGAACGGCCCCGGCCGCCGGTCCACGAACCGGCCGACCACGAAGTTGCCGATCAGCCCGACCGCGCCGTACCCGAGCAGCAGCGCGCTGAGCGCCGCCCCGTCCAGCCCGGCGTCCCGGCGGACCAGCGGCGCGATGTAGGTGTAGGCCGCGAAGTGCCCGACCACCAGCACCACGGTGATCACGCAGAGCCCGGTGACCCGCCCGTTGCGCAGGATCAGCACGGCGTCCCGCAGTTGCCTGCCGAGCGTCACCTCCCGGTCCCGGGGCAGCGCCTGCATCGGCGGCAGCAACAGGAGCAGCGCGACCAGGCAGATCGCACCGGCGACGGCCATCAGCCCGATCGACAGCCGCCAGCCCAGCCACTGCCCGAGAGCGGTGCCGAGCGGCACGCCGAGCACGATGGCCAGCGAGTTCCCGATGAAGACCAGCGACGTGGCCCGGCCCACCTGACCCGGTGGCGCGAGCCGGGCGGTGATCGGCCCGATCACCGACCAGAACACGCCGTGCGCCAGCGCGCAGATCAGCCGGGACAGGACGAGCACCAGGAACGTGGGCGCGAGCGCCGCGGCGGCCTGGGAGACGACGAAGACGGCTACCGTGGCGGCAAGCAGGCTGTGGCGGGGCAGGCGCATGGTGATTGCGGTGAGCGGGATCGTGCTGACCGCCGCGACGACGGCATAGCTGGTGAGCAGCAGCCCGACCTGTGCCTCGGTGACGTCGAGGCCGGCCGAGATCTGCGGGAGGAGACCGACGGGCAGGGTTTCGGCGGTGACATAACAGAAGGTGGAGGTGCCGAGGACAACGAGCGCCGGGCGGTTGAGTCTCACCCTTCGCACAATAAACTCCAAGACAGAGCTTAAAAAGGGAGTACGCCTGTGACGACCCGCTCGTGCCCCGCGTCCGAAGGGGGACCGCGGTGACGACCCGCTCCACCGAGTTGCTCCGCATGGTGCACAGGCACCCGGGCGTGACCCGTGCCGACGCGGCTCGCCTCCTCGGCGTGGGCACCGGCGCGGCCACCGAACTGGTCACCAGGCTCAGCCGCGCCACCCTGCTCACCCAGGCCCCCGCCGCCCCGAGCGGCACCCGCGGCCGCCCCACCACGATCCTGCTGCCGCACCCGGACGGCCCGCTGGTCCTGGCCCTGGCGATCACGCACGAGGCATGGCGGCTCGACGTCGTCGCCCTCGGCGGGACCGCCCTCGCCTCACTGTCCGAACGGCACGGCGGCGCACCCTGGGCCGAGGTCCGCGCGGCGGTCACCGTCGCGATCAAGGACTTCCTCTCCCGGTACGGCCACCGCCTCCGCGCCATCGGGATCTCCGTTCCCGGTCCGGTGTCCCGCAGTCTGCGCCTGGACGCGTTCAACTCCGACTGGCACGGCATCGACCTGAACGACCTGTGGCCCGAAGCCGGCCTCCTGATCGCCGGCAACGACGCCACCCTGGCCGCCACCGCCGAGCACCGCCGGGGCGCCGCCGTGGGCGCGGCCGTGGCCCTGCACCTCCGCATCGAGGCCGGCCTGGGCGGCGCCGTGATCGACGACGGCCGCCCGGTGATCGGCGCCCACGGCGCAGCAGGCGAGTTCGGCCACATGCCGTTCGGTGACCCGGCCGTGCGCTGCGGTTGCGGCGCCCACGGCTGCTGGGGAACCGCGATCGACGGCACCGCACTGGCCCGTCTCCTGGGCGACCCCCACCCTCGCGACCCGGTCACCTACGCCCGCCACGTGATCGCCACCGCGACCCGGGCCTTGCGCTCCCAGCGCTCCCGCCAGGACCTGGCCGGCCTCCCCCCACCCGCCGGAGTCGTGCCGCCCGAGCCGCTCACCCCGGCCGTGCCGCCCGAGCCGCTCACCCCGGCCGTGCCGCCCGAGCCGCTCACCCCGGCCGTGCGGTCCGCCGGCAGCCCGTACAGCTCAGGGGAAAGCGGCCCCGACATCGATCCGGAGGCCGCCGCCGCAGCGGTCCGCACCGTGGGCGTCGCGCTCGGCCGCGGAATCGCCGGCCTGGTCAACGCCCTCGACCCGGACCTGGTGACCCTGGGCGGCCTGGGTGTCGACCTCCTGGCCGCGGTCCCCGAATCCATCGACGCCGCCTACCGCGACGGCCTCATGCTGATCCACCGGGAGTCGCCACCCCCGGTCCTCCCGGCGGCGCTCCCCGACGACGAGGGCCCCATCGCGGGGGCCGCCGAGGAGGCCTGGTCAGCCCTGCTCCCCCAGCTGACCTGACTCCGGGTCCGCCTCAGTCCGGCAGCGCGACCAGCAGAACCGTGTCAGGCGTGAAGTAGTAGACGGGTGACTCCGGATCGTCGGACGCGTCCTTGTCGAGGCGCTCGATGGCCAGGAAACCGTCGGTCAGGTGGTAGAGACCCGGCTTCCAGTCGAGGGTGTCCGCCTTGTCCGGCGCGAAGAGCAGCGGCATCGAATACTTCAGATCACCGGTCCGGACGTCCACCCCCCGCAACATGTTCTCCGGCGTCAGCAACAGCACCGTGTCCGAGTCTCCCCCGAGCACCCGGGCCGGGCCCTGAGTTGTCCACAAGGCCGCTCCATCCACAGTCCGGGCGGCGACCGCCGGGAAGAAGGAGGAGGGTGAGGTCCCAGCGGGCGGGGTCAACGGCAGCCCGTCGACCGGAACGGCGGCAACGGAGGTGGACGGTGACGGCGACGGCACATCGGCGGAGACGGACGGGCCGGGCGTCACAGCGGGCGAGGCGGGCGCAGCGGGGGCATCGGCTTGCGCGGCGGTGATGACGGTCCCGGCCACCAGGACGGCGAGCGGATCGTCGAGCGCCGGGACCCGGCGAGGCTCGGCCGCACTGGCCAGCCACCCCTGTCCGGCGCCGTCGCGGAACGCGTCACAGCCCGAGTTCCCGCAGCCGACCGGGCGGTAGGGGCCGGTCGGCCAGCCGGTGAGCAGATCACCCGACGTCGTGTCGTAGGCGCCGGTGGCACAGAGGTAGGCGCCGCCACTGGTGGTGAAGCCCTCCGAGCACCCGGCCGGGACAGTCGCCGTCCAGACCGACTGGCCGGTGCTCACGGCGTACGCGGAAAGGATCTGCCCGGCGGTGACCAGCACGTTCCCGCCGGCGATGCGCAGACCGGGAGGGTTCCAGACGGCCGCGGCGCCGGTCCGGTGTCCGGCATAGCCGGGCCCTTCCGGTCCGTCGGCCCGCCAGGTCTCTTTTCCGGTACGCGAATCGATCGCCACCAGTTTCCCGTCGGACCACCTGGTGATCACTGTCGTGCCGCTCGCCACGACCGCGCTGAGCTGCTCCGGCCACCGCCGGAACGACCAGCGCGCGGTGTAGACGGCGCGGGCGGTGACCGGTCCGTCCGCCCGCACCTGGTGCTTCGCCGCATAGACACGCACCGTCGCGTCGACGACGAGCGGCGCCACGTTGAGCCGGCTGGTCACGCCGAGCTGCCTGGACGAGGGTGTGGGAGGGTTCGGCGTCTTGGCGCTCGCCGACAGCTCAGCGGGAGCCAGCACACGCCAGCCGATCAGGCCGCTCACCACCAGCAGAAGCGCCGCCGCCATGATTCGCAGCAGCACCCGGTTCACGGCCGTGAGTATTCCAGGTCGGATCCAGCCGGCTCTTCGGCGGGCGGCCCGCGGCCCCGCGGGGACGTGCTACTCGTAGCCGCCGTTGATCAGGCCGAGCCGGACGAGTTCGGTCAGCGGCTCGACGACGTTGGCGGCGCCGAACCCGACGAATAGGGGCCGCGGACCGTCCCGGTGGGTGCGGGCCGGCTCGACGAGCGGGACCGGGTGGGTGGCCGCGAGCGCTTCGGCGACCTCGGCGACCTCGCCCCCGCCGGCGGCGATCAGGGTGGCGACCAGCACGTTGAGGAAGCCGTGGTGGGTGAACCCGGTCTCCGGATCGGTGTGCCGGGTGGCGTGCCGCAGTCCGGCGGCGAGCTTGAAGGGCAGCTGCCGGTCCCGGCAGGCGCAGATCACCGCGGCCAGCTCGACCGGGGTGGGGAAGAGTTCCGCGGCCAGGCCGCCGACCCGGAACTTGGGCGCGATCGACAGGCCACCGGCACGCGCCTCGGCGACCGAGTCGAGGGCGGAGAGCAGCCCCCAGCTGAGCGGGATCTCGGCGTAGAGGGGCAGGCCGTTCTGTGCCTCGGCGAACCGGCAGAGGGTGGCGACCCCGGGTTGCGGGTCCTCGCCGCGCCGCGCCACTGCTGCTTCGACGTACTCGACCACGACTCCGGCGGCCCGGAGTTTCTCGACGGTGGCGGGCAGAGCCGCGGCCGGCACGTCACCGATCAGGCCGGCGGTCAGGCGGGGCATCTGTTCGATGCCGACCGTCGAGGCCGGCACGAGCAGCGATCCGACCAGATTCCGGTACCAGGCGGTGGCGTGCTCGTGGTGTTTGACGACCGCGTCGTTCAGCCCGATCGGGCTGGGTGGGAGCAGGGAAGCGTCATCGACCAGCCCGGCGTAGAGCGGAGGCACCATCGTTGACACGAATCCGAACCTAATAGACGCCGTGAGATACGGACAACCAAGTCCGTTATGTCACTTCCCAGCTCGATCGAGCAACACGACGCGATGTCCGTGCCGGCGATCGCGGGTCAGGCACGGCGGTGCAGCAGCACCACCATCTCGGCCACCGCCGCGACGAGCATCCCGGCGACCAGCGGCACCGGTCCGCCGACCACGGCGTACGCGAGCAGGAACAGCGGCGCCGCGAAGGTCAGGTAGACCGCCACGGCGAGCCGCCGGTCACCGGCCCGCAGCCGTCGCAGGACCACACCCGCCGGTTCGGGCAGCCGCCCGCGGAACCAGAAAACGACAGCCCCGAAGACGAGGACACCGATCAGGCCCGCCCACACCCGGGAGATGCCAGCGCTGACCAGGGTCATCGCGGCCGCCACGACAGCCGCGATGATGACGCCGCCGGCGCCGTACCCGACGGTCTCCCGGACCGCCTCGGTCGACTCCTCGGAGATGTCCAGGACCGGCCGGGGCAGGCTGACCGAGGGCGGCGGGGGCGGGGCCGGCTCGTCGAGTGCGGCGGGTGAATCCGGCACCTCGGACGACGGGGGCGGGGGCGTCTGCGGGGAGCTGAGCGACGCCTCGTCGGCGAGGTCTTCGATGGCCCTCGCCCAGCGCCGCCGCTCGAACCGCACGATGCCTGTCGCACGGCCGGCGTCACCGATCGTCGCGTCGAGTTCGAGGGCTTCGCCATACGCCCGCTGAGCCAGGTCGAACAACCGCAGCCGGGCGGCGACGACGGCCAGGACCAGGTGCGCCTCGGCTTCGGTGGGTGCGACCCGGACACCGTTCCAGGCAGCGTTGAGTGCCTCCTGCCCGTTACGGGACTCACTGAGCAGGGCCGCGCCGGTGCGCTGCGCGTAGGGGTCGTCGGGCCAGTCCCGGAGGATCTCGGCGGCGATCCGGGCGGCGTCGGCGTAGCGCCGGCTGTCGACGAGCGCCATGGCCCGGACCACGAGGGCGGGCAGGGCCTGCGGGTCGGCGGTGGCCGCCCGGTCGGCGGCAGCCAGAGCCTCGGTGGGCTGATCGGCGATGAGATGGATGCGGGCGAGGGTGGCGAGGAGGTTGACCTCGTGAGGTTCGGCGGTCAGGCCGGCCGCGATCTCGTCGGCGGCCTCGTCGTAGCGGCCGAGGTCGGCGAGAAGGAGAGCACGCTGCCGGTGCTCCTCCGGGGTGGTATCGGGCTCCAAGGGGGCGGGCACGTGCCGACTGTAGGCCGTCTACCTGGAAATCACGCGCGTCGGGGTGACCCGGCACACCACACGGACGACACCCGGCGTGTCTGCGGTCCACGGCGCGTTGGCGTACTTGTAGCTGAGCTCGCCGATCAGGTCACCCTCGTCGTCGGTGAGCCCGACAGTTCCTTCCACCGTGATGTACGCGTACGGCTGCGCCGGATCGAACGCGCAGATCGAGACACGCGGGTCACGTTCCATGTTCCGGGCCTTGATCCGGCCCCGGGTGGTGGAGAAGAGGACGTCGTCCCCGTCGCGCTTGACCCAGATCACGGTCGACTGTGGGCTGCCGTCCTCGTTGATCGTGGTCAGCACCGCATAGGTGGGGTTGTCGATCAGCGTCCGGGCGGGTCCGGGCAGCGCGACGGTCATGGCAGTGATCATGCCCGATTCCGGGCCCGCCCCTACCCGTGACGCTCACCACCAGCCGTTCCGTGTTGCCCGCCACCAGCCGTTCCGTGACGCCCGCCCGGCACCAGCCGTTCCGTGACGCCCGCCAGCCGTGACTCTCTAGGCCGCCGTGTGGACGATCGCCACCGCGGTGCCGGCGAGTCCTTCCCCACGACCGGTGAGGCCGAGCCCGTCAGTGGTGGTCCCGGCCACCGTGACCGGCGCCCCGACCGCCTCGGAAAGGACCTTCTCAGCCTCGGCGCGGCGCTTGCCGATCTTCGGGCGGTTGCCGATGACCTGGATCGACACGTTCCCGATCTCGAAGCCGGCGGCCCGGACCCGGCGCGCGGTCTCGGCGAGGAGGGTGACGCCCGCCGCCCCGGCCCACTCCGGCCGGCTGGTGCCGTAGTTGCTGCCGAGGTCACCGAGCCCGGCCGCGGAGAGCAGAGCGTCACAGGCGGCGTGTGCGGCCACGTCGGCGTCGGAGTGCCCGGCCAGGCCGGGCTCGTCGGGCCAGTGCAGACCGGCCACCCAGCAGGGACGCTCCGGGTCGAAGGCGTGAACGTCGGTCCCGATCCCAACCCGCGGAATGATCACACCGAAAGCCTAGAACGCGTCCAGCCACGCACTCCGCACCCCTCCCATCCCGAGCTTGTGGAGTTTCGCGAGCCACGCGTGACCGAATTCCACAAGATCGCGGAAGGGCAGGCACGGCGAGGGCAGACACGGGAAGGGTGGAGCGGGGGCGGGTGGGGAGGAGGCGGGGCGTCAGGTCGAGAGGGTCAGCAGGTGGGTGGCCAACGCCAGATCCAGCGGGCGGGTGATCTTCAGCGCGAAGTCGGAGCCGGGCACGCAGATCACCGGCCGGCCCAGTTTCTCGACCGCCCCGGCGTCGTCGGTGTGCAGGTCTGCGGCGGCCGCGTGGGCGGCCCGCAGCACCGAGGCGCGGAAGCCCTGTGGCGTCTGCACTGCACGCAGCACCGAACGGTCGACGGTGCCAAGAACGGCGCCGTCGGCCGCGACCTCCTTGATCGTGTCGACCACGGGCAGCGCCGGGATGACCGCGTCGGCCCCGTCACGGACCGCGGCGGCGACCCGCTCGAAGAGCTCGGCGGGCGCCAGGCAGCGCGCCGCATCGTGCACCAGGACGATGCCGACGTCCTCGGGAACGACGGCGAGAGCAGCGGCGACGGAATCCTGCCGCTCGGCGCCACCGGCCACGACGACGACCGGCGCGACCGGGCTGAGCAGGGCATGGACGGCTTCGACGTCGGCCGGCGGGGCGGCCACCACGATCATGCGGACCGAGGGGGCGGCGGCCGTGCGGCGGACGGCGTGGACGAGGAGCGGTTCGCCGTCGAGCAGGCGAAGCGCTTTGGGGGCGCCCGGGCCGAGGCGCACTCCGGCGCCCGCGGCCGGAACGACGACGGCGACGTCACCGCGAGCATTGAGCTGCGCGGTCACGTCGCCGTCGTTGTCGTCGGACACACCAGGTGAGTCAGACACAGTGAAGAGGGATGGCGTTGATCGGATCAGGCCTCGGTGAGGACCTTGTCGAGCAGGACCTCGGCCTCATCCTTGGTGCTCTTCTCAGCGAGGGCCACCTCACCGACCAGAATGTCACGAGCCTTGGCAAGCATCCGCTTCTCACCCGCCGACAGGCCACGCTCACGCTCACGACGCCAAAGGTCACGAACAACTTCCGCGACCTTGAGCGGGTTACCGGAAGCGAGCTTCTCCAGGTTGGCCTTGTAGCGCCGCGACCAGTTGGTCGGCTCCTCGGTGTGCGGAGCGCGGAGGACGTCGAAGACCTTGCCCAGGCCTTCCTCGCCAACCACTTCGCGCACGCCGACTTCCTCGGCGTTCTCAGCGGGCACCCGAACAGTCAGATCGCCCTGGGCGACACGCAGAACGAGATACTGCCTTTCAACGCCCTTGATGACCCTAGTCTCGATTGCCTCGATGAGTGCGGCCCCGTGGTGGGGGTAAACAACGGTCTCGCCGACACTGAAAACCATAGGTTCGAAACCCCTTTCGCTGTGTCTAGGGTAACACGCTCAAGCGGCCGTGTCTCGCCCTGACGGTCACTGTTAGTGCAGCTCAGAGGCCCTGTGATGGGGCTTTCTACCGCTTGACAGCGAAGCCGGAAGCTGCCTAAGTAACACAAAGTGACATTACTGTCACGGCTCCCGCCAACGAGCCCGCACCTACCAAGTCGGGAATTCCGGACCTGATGGCTTTGTCAGATCAAGCTTATCGCTAATGTCCGCATCAGTGCAGCACTGGCGGCGCGGGCCGCCGTGCGGGAGGCTGGACGGAAGTTCCCCGACCGAAGCAAGATCTGGTCGGCCAGGGGGGAGGTGAGTCATGGCTGGCGCAAGCGACAACGGCGGCAGGCCGCCCGGGGGCGGGCCCCCCGACGACCTCCCGGACTTCCCCGAGGAGTGGGGCGTCATCGTCATCCCCGACGACCTCTCCGAGCTCGCCGACGAGGTCGAGGCGGTGCGTGCCGAGCTGCACACCGGCCCGCCGCTCACCGGTTGGCAGCGCTTCGTCCGGAGGCCTGCGGTCCGCCGTCTGCGCAAGGCCGGGGCGCTGCTCGTGCGTACTCCGGCGTTGATCGTCTCGATGGCGATCCTGGTCACCGTGGCCAGCCTCTTCGCCTCGGCGTGGCCCGGCCCGCCCCGGCAGCCGGCCAGCCAGCGGACCTCCGGCACCACCGAGACCCACATCGAGGTCCTGCCCGCTCTGGGCCTGACCGACGCCGAAGGCGCGGAGGTGCCGGTCGTCGGCCGGCTGCCCGCCGTCCTGCTGCTCATCGACGGGTGCGACTGCGCGAAACTGCTCGCCGACACGGCCGCCGCCGCGCCCACCGGCGTCTCGGTTCTGGCCATCTCGGCGATCCAGCCGTCGATGAACGCCGCCACGATGGGCACGCTCCCGACCGCCCGGACCCCGGCCGCGGACGGCACGGGCGTCGCCTACCTCACGGACCCGACGGACACTCTGCGTGACGATCTCCACCTGAGCGCAGCCGACGGCACAGCCGCTGTGATTCTCGTCGACAAGCAGAGCAAGATCGTCCGGATCCACCCGCGGACCGCCTCCATCGAGACGTTCCGTCCCGATCTGCTCCGCCTATAAAGACCAAACCCCCTATTCGGTACGAGCCATGCGCAATCCAACGCAACCACCCCGCCCGTGGGTACAACGCGACGCCCGCGAGCCCTCCCGCGCCCCAAGCCGCCTCCGGGCTGTTGCCCACCACACCGTGGGCCGCCCACCGCCGCCTCACCCGTCCCGAAACGACGGCCACAACCCCACCGGCCCGCAGGGGGCGCTCACCGCTACCTCAAGCCCTCCGCGAGGACGGTGAGTGCCCCACGGGAGTTGCCCGACGAGCGGTGGGGGTGCTCACCGCTGTCTCAGGGCGCCCGAAACAGCGGTGAGCACCCCACGGTTTGTTGGTGGGATCACCCGTTCGAGCGCTGTAGGGCGTAGCGGAAGACGACCGGGCCCGGGGATTCGACGGCCACGCGCAGGTGCAGCTCGTCGAACAGGCCCACCGAGATGATCTCCGGGGTCCGGGAACCGGAGCAGCGCACGCCCCGCCCGGAGTCGCCGATGCCGAGGCTCACCCGGACCCGGCTGCCGTCGTCGCCGGCGCAGACCATCGAGATCAGGAAGTCGCCCTGCTCCACGTCGACCACCTCGTCGTGACCGGCCCCGCCTTCCAGGGCCAGCGTGTTCGCGAGCTCGTGGTCACCGACGTCGGGCAGCAGCTGCTCGGCCCGGTGCCGCCAGCTGATCAGCCGCTCGTCGCCGGACTCGCGGGGTGCGGCACGCCACCACCACCCGACGCCAAGCATCAAGATCAATGCGGCAAGCGTGTACAGCACGGCGCCGCGTCCCCGTTCCCCGCTCACGCTCTGAGAGTAGAGCCCTCCAGAAGAGTGACATAGAGCGTGAGTCCGGGCCCGAAGGCGAGCATCACCGTCGATCTGGGCGGGACCGGGCAGCGGCGCAGTTCATCGAGGACCAGCAGTACGGTCGGCGGCGAGCAGTTGCCGTGACCGGCGAGCACCGACGGCACCCGCGGGGAGAGCCCCATCCGGAAGCCCTGATCGTGGCCGGCGCGCTGCTCGGCGGCGGCCCGCACTTCGCCAACGTGCTGCCGGACCTCGCCGACGACGCGGCCACCGGGGTGCGCGGCCTGCCGCACCGGATCGGCGCCGCCGGATCACAGCTGGCCGCCGCGGTGCTCCTGCTCGGCGCGACGGTCACCCCAGTCCTCGGGCTCCCCGGGCCGCCGTCGTGGTCCGGGCTCGTGGCGGGCGCGGCCGCCGTCGTCGTCCTACCCCTCGGTTGGTACGCCGCCCGCCGCGCCGAAGGACGCCGGTCGCCCTCTTCCGGGCGGTGCTCGTGGTGGCCCTGATCGACGTTCTACTGCTGGTTCTGAGTGGCCGGGTGACCTGATGGATGGGTCCCCGCACGCGCGTGATCGCCGCCCACTACGCTGATCTAACACCCTGGTGTCTCTATTTGGAGGATCGTGATGCGCTCCCTGGGAACCCGTCGCGCCGCTCTGGTCGCGGGTGCCGCCACGGTCGCCGCCCTCGCTCTGGGCGCGTGCTCGGCCGGCCAGGTCGCCGAGACCGCCATCCTGGACACGCCGATCGCCGGCGTGAATGCGGCCTCCGAGTCCGAATCGGGCAAGGTGCTGATCCGCAATCTCCAGGTGGAGTACAACGGCATCAAGGGTTACGAGGCCCATGAGAACGCGCCGCTCGAGGTCAGTCTCTTCAACGAGACCAACGAGGCGGTCACCGTCACGATCAGCAGCCAGCCGGCCGCCGGCCGGGACGACGTGCTGAGCGCCAAGCAGGTCGGGTTCGTCAGCACGGCGACCGTGACCACGCCGGGCGAGGTCGTCGGCGAGTCCGCCGAGCCGGGCGCCTCCGCGTCGCCGTCGGCGAGCGCCGAGCCGGCCACCACGGTCAAGCCGGCCCAGATCAAGATCGACCCGCAGGGCACGGCGGTCTTCCGCCCCACCGACGCCGCCACGCTCCAGATCGTCGACCTGAGCGGTGAGCTGAAGCCGGGCATGACTGTCAACCTGGTCTTCGAGTTCAGCAACAACGCGACGCCGCTGATCCTGCAGGCCCCGGTCGCGTCGCCGCTGAGCCCGGCCCCGCGCGGCTCGGCCGAGATCCACGAAGAGGCCGAGGGCGAGGGCGGCGGCCACTGAGCCGCACCCCAGATGGGCCGGCCCTTCCCGGGTCGGCCCTCGTTCCGTCTCCCGGGCCGATCCCGGACCTGCTCGTTCCTTCTCCCGGGCCGAGCCCTGACCTGCGCGTCCCTTCTCCCGGGCCGAGCCCGGACCTACGTGTCCCTTCTCCCGGGCCGAGCCCGGACCTACGTGTCCCTTCTCCCGGGCCGACCCCAGACCTACGCGTCCCTTCTCCCGGGCCGAGCCCGGACCTGCGCGTCCCTTCTCCCGGGCCGACCCCGGACCTGCGCGTCCCTTCTCCCGGGCCGACCCCAGACCTGCGCGTCCCTTCTCCCGGACCTGTGCGGTGACGCCCGGCCGGGAAATGTCGGACCTCCGAGCTAGCGTGTCGGGGTGACGACCTCCCGTTCGGCTGCCAAGGCGCCCAAGGCCGCCTACGTCTGTGACGCGTGTGGCCACCAGCCGCCGAAGTGGCTGGGGCGCTGTCCCGAGTGCGGCGAGTGGGGCTCGATCATCGAGTCCACGGTGACCGTTCCGGTCACCGGGCGCGTGGTCAGCTCCCGCATGCCGGCCGAGCCGGCCCGGCCGATCGCGCAGATCAGCGCGGCCCCGGCACGCGCGGTCGCGACCGGGGTGAGCGAGCTCGACCGGGTGCTCGGTGGCGGTCTGGTGCCCGGCGCGGTGGTGCTGCTGGCCGGTGAGCCCGGTGTCGGCAAATCCACCCTGCTGCTCGACGTCGCCCAACAGTGGGCGGTCGGCGCGGGCACCCCGTCCCTGGTGGTCAGCGGCGAGGAGTCGGTCAGCCAGGTCCGGCTGCGGGCCGAGCGGCTCGGCGCCCTCCACGAGAAACTCTACCTGGCTTCGGAAAACGATCTCGGCACCGTGATCGGTCACCTCGACGCGGTCCGGCCCGGCCTGCTGATCCTCGACTCGGTGCAGACCGTCTCGGCGCCCGGCACCGAGGGCGTGCCCGGCGGTGTCACCCAGGTTCGTGCGGTCACCGCCGCGCTCGTCGCGATCGCCAAGGAGCGGGGCATCGCCACCGTCCTGGTCGGTCACGTGACCAAAGACGGTCAGGTCGCCGGCCCCCGGGTTCTCGAGCACCTGGTCGACGTGGTGCTCCACTTCGAGGGTGACAAGCATTCGTCGCTGCGCCTGGTCCGCGGGGTGAAAAACCGGTTCGGCGCGGCCGACGAGGTGGGCTGCTTCGAGATGCACGAGGGCGGCATCACCAGCCTGCCCGACCCGTCCGGGCTGTTCCTCACCCGCTATGTCGAGCCGGTGCCCGGCACCTGCGTCACCGTGGCCATGGAGGGGCGGCGGGCGCTCGTCACCGAGGTGCAGGCGCTGATCGGGGCCGAGGTGCAGGGCTCACCCAGACGCACGGTGTCCGGTCTCGACCATGCCCGGCTCGCCATGGTCCTGGCCGTGCTGGAGCGCCGGACCAAACAGTTGAAGCTCTACAACCGTGAGGTGTTCGCGGCCACAGTGGGCGGCATCCGGCTGATCGAGCCGTCCGCCGACCTGGCCATGGCTCTCGCCGTCGCATCCGGCGGGCTCGATCTGGCGATGGCGCCGACGCTGGTGGCGATCGGCGAGGTCGGCCTGACCGGGGAGATCCGCCGGGTCGGCGCGGTCGGCCGGCGCCTGGCCGAGGCGGCCCGGCTCGGTTTCACGGTCGCGCTGGTGCCACCCGGCTGCGGTCCCGACGGCTCATCCGGCGCGCCGAAGGGCATGCAGGTCATCGAGGTCAACAATCTTCAGTCGGCGTTGCAGAGCGCAGCGCGCGCCTCGGCCGAACACGGCAACCGATGACACACAGTCACGTTTCATCACGCTACGGAGCATTCATCAAACCACGGCTCGTTGGCCTGGATGACAGTCCGTAGAATGTCCGGGTGCCGCTCGACCGCGATGGTTCCAAGCCCGCCGCCAGTTCAACGCCGCGCCCCGGCGTCAACGGCGCGGGGCATCGCGCGATGACGCCGCCCGCAGGCCCAGGCCTGACCGGGGGCGCCAGCGATCCGCTCCGTGCAAACCTGGCCCTGATGGCCCCCGGCACCGCCCTGCGCGACGGTCTGGAGCGCATCCTGCGCGGCCGCACCGGCGCGCTCATCGTCCTCGGCTACGACGCCGTCGTCGAGACCATCTGCACCGGCGGTTTCCCGCTCGATGTGGAGTTCTCCGCGACCCGGCTGCGTGAGCTGTGCAAGATGGACGGCGCGGTGGTCCTCTCCAGCGACGGCACCCGCATCGTCCGGGCCGCCGTGCACCTGATGCCCGACCCGTCGATCCCGTCTGAGGAGTCCGGCACCCGCCACCGCACCGCCGAGCGGGTCGCGAAACAGTCGAGCTTCCCGGTGATCTCGGTCAGCCAGTCGATGCACATCATCGGCCTCTATGTGAACGGGCAGCGGCACGTCCTCGACGACTCGGCCGCCATCCTGTCCCGGGCCAACCAGGCCCTCGCCACCCTGGAGCGCTACAAGCTGCGGCTCGACGAGGTCTCCGGCACCCTGTCCGCCCTGGAGATCGAAGACCTGGTGACGGTCCGCGATGCGGTCGCCGTCGTGCAGCGCCTCGAGATGGTCCGCCGCATCGCCGACGAGATCTCCGGATATGTCGTCGAGCTCGGCACCGACGGCCGGCTCCTCGCCCTCCAGTTGGACGAGCTGATGGCCGGCGTCGACGCCGACCGCACCCTGGTCATCCGTGACTACCTGCCGACCGGCCGTAAGGCGCGCACCCTGGATGAGGCGCTGGTCGAGCTCGACCTGCTCACCGCCACCGAGATGATCGACCTGGTCGCGGTGGCCAAGGCCATCGGATACCCGGGCGCGTCGGATTCACTCGACGCGGCCGTTTCGCCGCGCGGGTTCCGGCTGCTCGCCAAGGTGCCGCGGCTCCCGGCCCAGATCGTCGACCGGCTCGTCGACCATTTCGGCAGTCTTCAGAGGTTGCTCGGCGCCACCGTCGAGGATCTCCAGGCGGTCGAGGGAGTCGGGGACGCCAGGGCACGCGGCGTCCGCGAAGGGCTGTCCCGTCTCGCCGAGGCCTCCATCCTCGAACGCTACGTCTGACGGCTGTCGTTGCACGGCCCGGCCGGGTTGCGGGCACTGAAACCGCGCGGTGCTCTGCGTGGTGACCCTCGGTCCGAATCGGGCCGCAGATGTCCACGCAGGCGACAGGGCTCGGCAACGTGGTGACATACGGCCCGAAACGAACCACAAGTACCCACGCCAGCGGCAAGGCACGGCAGCGCGGTGACATACGGCCCGAAACGAACCACAAGTGCCCAAGCCGGCGACAGGGCACGGCAACGTGGTGACACACGGCCCGAAACGAACCACAAGTGCCCACGTGGGCGGCTGGCATTGCGCGCGGTGCTGGGCGCATTTCTGGGGTTCGTAGGTGGGGAACTGGCGGGTGTGGAATTGGCCACTGCTAAAACGGTCAGACGGCTTGGAAACGGGCAGTCTGCCAGGGCCGTTTAGGGCGTAGATCGACGACTCGGAAACGGTCGGGGCGCGGGGCCGGTTTAGGGCGTAGATCAAAAGTTGCCGATGCTTTTGTGGGCCTGAGCAGAACCGCATTCTGTGGCGGAACTCGTAGCCGGTGGGGCGGGTTCGCAGCCCGGCGGTCGCCCGGTCGGCCGCGAGTGGGCAGCCACCTCGCGGTGTAGGGAACAGGCGTCCTACTGGCCGTACCGAATCAAAGGGGTTGATTTATGTCTTTTGCGTGGTCGGCCACCGCGGCGCCGACGATCGTGGCGCGTAACGGGAGGTATTCGAGGCAGCGCTGGATCGCCGGGGCCATCATCGGGTTGGGGACGCGCAGCGAGATGGTGCAGTGCGGCACCCAGCGGCCCGGCCGGTAGTGCTCCCAGATGTCGACGCCGCCGGCGGTCAGGCGTTCGTGGACGGCCCGGTGGTGGGCGAGTAGCTCCTCGGTGACGGTGATGCCCAGCCAGAGGACGCGGCCGACGAACTGGCCGACGAAGTCGATGCCCACGGTCAGGCCGCGGCCGACCGGGAAGCCGTCCAGGGCTTCGGCGACGGCCTGCGGGTCGATCCGGTGGGCGGCGGCCAGCGAGATGTGCGGGCGGTGTTTCTGGTGCAGCGAGCCCAGCGACGGGATGCCGTCGGCCTCCAGGGCGCGCCACAGGGTACGCACCCGGCGTGTCGCGTCGACGTCCAGGTAGAGCTCGAGCGCAGCGACCAAGGTCAGTTCACGACGGTCAGGACGACCGGGGTGCTGACGATCGTGTCGAGGCGGCCGAGCAGCTGGTAGGCGCCGGTGGCCGGGATCGGGCCGGAGGCCGAGCTGCCGGTGCACTGGTTGGACTGCTTGCCGTTCCAGGTGACCTCGAAGGTCTTCTCCGCGCCGGGGGCGAGGGTCTGCACGTCGTTGCCCTTCACGGCGGCGCACTGGTCGGACGACCAGACACGCTGGGCGCCGAGTGCGATGTAGATCTCCTGCGCGCTGGCGCCCAGGTCACGGGTGCAGGTGCGGGTACCGACGTTCTTGATCTTCAGCTGGATCTGGGTGGAGGCGCCCCGCTGCGGCGAGGTGTCCTCCGGAATCGGGGTCAGCTGCATCTCCGCGTCGGCGCATGCGGCGCCGTTACCGGCCGGCGGGTTGTTGACGGGGGCGGTCGAGTTCGCCGGGGCGGGCAGGGTCTCGCCGTCGTCGGGCGGCTGGGACAGCAGCTCGTTGGGGTCCGGGTAGGCCTGGCCCACACCGGGGTCGGCGCTGTCCTCGAGGGACGGTGCCGGGGTGGGGCTCTTCTTCGGGTTCGGTTCCGGGTACTGCGAGGCCTCCGACGACGCCTTCTTCGGGTCCGATTCGTCCCCACCGCCGCAGGACACGAACACCACGATGACGCCGAGCAGCAACGCGCCCAGCACGACTGCACGCCGCCGCCAGTAGACCGCGGGTGGGAGGGGACCGACCGTCGCACGCATGATGCCGCCCACCGTAAACCCGGACGACCGTCACTATGTGCATGACGCGCCGGACATCCGACACCAACTCGCGGACGGTTCGTTAGAGATGGACCTTGCGGATGTGCCGCCTACAGTTGACGGGCTATGACTCTCGCCGACGACGCCATCGCCTGGTATTCCGTGAACGCCCGTGATCTGCCCTGGCGGCAGCCGGACACCACCCCGTGGGGAGTGCTGGTCAGCGAGGTGATGCTGCAGCAGACCCCGGTCGTGCGGGTCGAACCCGCATGGCGCTCCTGGATGACCCGCTGGCCGGTTCCGGCCGCGCTCGCCGACGATCCGCAGTCGGAGGCGATTCGGATGTGGGGCCGTCTCGGGTACCCCAGACGGGCGATGCGCCTGCACGCCTGCGCGGTCGCGATCGTGGAACGCCACGGCGGCCGGGTCCCGTCCTCGCTCGACGATCTGCTCGCGCTGCCAGGAGTCGGGACCTACACCGGGCGGGCGGTGGCGACGTTCGCCTACGGCCAGCGGCATCCGGTGGTCGACACCAACGTGCGGCGGGTCGTGTCCCGGGCTGTCGAGGGCAAACCAGACGCGGGACCCGCCACTACGGCCGCCGACCTGGTCGCGATGTCCGAGTTGCTCCCGGCCGACGAGGCGAGCGCGGCCAAGGCCAGCATCGCGTTCATGGAGCTCGGCGCGATCGTCTGCACGGCACGTGCGCCGAAATGTGTGGACTGCCCGTTCCATGACGTCTGTGCCTGGCGGCTCACCGGGCAGCCGCTGCCGGACGGGCCCAGCCGCAAGCCGCAGCGCTACGCGGGCACCGACCGGCAGGTTCGCGGTCTGCTCCTGGAGGTGCTGCGGCACGCCACCGGGCCGGTTCCGCGTCAGCGCCTCGACATGGTCTGGACGGACGACGTGCAGCGGGCCCGTGCGCTGGCCGGGCTGGTCGAGGACGGGCTGGTGGAGAGCCTCGGGGCCGACGACTTCGTGCTCGCCGGCGACGGCCCGCGCGGCGAGGTCCAGAGTCTGTTCTAGCCGGCGCCGAGCCGGGCGGCGATCCGCTCCGGCAGATCGTACGGACGCTCGGGCGGCAGCAACTCGGCCGCCCGGGCCTCGTCGCCGGCGTCGAGGTGTCCGCGGATCTCCCGGACCAGCGGCGTGACGTCGGCGATCCCGGTGATCCACTCGTCGACGTAACGCGGGACCGCGGCCCCGCCCAGCCCGAGCTGCAACGACCGATAGGGCAGCTCCCGCAACCGCAGGTCACGCTCCGGATCCCACTGCACCCGGGTCGGCGCCCGTTTGAGTTCCCGCTGCCAGGTGGCCCGGTCGGGATACAGCTCATGCACGTAGTGGCTCAGCATCGAGTGTTCCAGCGCCCATTCGAAGCCGTCCCGGGTGATCGTGACGGCCAGGACGTGCTCCTGCCCGGGCTTACCGGCCCAGCCACAGCGATACATCATCCACAGGAACGACGGCTTGATCCACGTCATCCGGTCGCGCTTGAACGGCGGCACGAATCGTCCGGCGGCGACGGCCGGCCGCGCGATGGCCGGCGAGTAGGCCTGGTAGACGGTGACGGTGCGGTCGTCGTACACGGCCCGGATCTGACGTTTCATGCCCCGCATGATCGCGCCCGCCACACGTCCGCGTAAAACGAAAAAGCCCGGCCGCGGGATCGCGGCCGGGCTTCTCGTCAGTGCGGTTACTCCTCGGTGGTGGTCGCCGTGCCGAGGTCGGCCGGCACCGCGTCGGGCACCGTCACGCCTTTCTCAGCGCCGCGGAAGACCAGCTTGGACTTCTCCACCTTGGCCGGGTCGCCCTCGCAGTCCACGACGACGATCTGGCCGGGGCGCAGCTCGTTGAAGAGGATCTGCTCGGACAGGGTGTCCTCCAGCTCGCGCTGGATGGTCCGGCGCAGCGGGCGGGCGCCCAGCACCGGGTCGAAGCCCTTGGCCGCCAGGTACTTCTTGGCGTTGTCGGTCAGCTCGAGGCCCATGTCCTTGTTCTTCAGCTGCCCCTCGATGCGGGCGGTGAAGATGTCGACGATCTGGAGGATCTCCTTCTCACGCAGCTGGTGGAAGACGATCGTGTCGTCGATACGGTTCAGGAACTCGGGGCGGAAGTGCTGCTTCAGCTCGTCGTTGACCTTGATCTTCATCCGCTCGTAGCTCGACTCCTCGGCCTCGGAGGCCTGGAAGCCCAGCGACACCGCCTTGGCCACGTCACGCGTGCCCAGGTTGGTGGTGAGGATGATGACGGTGTTCTTGAAGTCGACGATCCGGCCCTGGCCGTCGGTCAGGCGACCGTCCTCCAGGATCTGCAGGAGCGTGTTGAACACGTCCGGGTGGGCTTTCTCGATCTCGTCGAACAGCACCACCGAGAACGGCTTACGACGCACCTTCTCGGTCAGCTGGCCGCCCTCGTCGTAGCCGACGTAACCGGGAGGGGCACCGACAAGACGGGACACCGTGTAGCGGTCGTGGAACTCGGACATGTCGAGCTGGATCAGCGCGTCCTCGGAGCCGAACAGGAACTCCGCGAGCGCCTTGGAGAGCTCGGTCTTACCGACACCGGACGGGCCGGCGAAGATGAACGAGCCGCTCGGGCGTTTCGGGTCCTTCAGACCGGCCCGGGTCCGCCGGATCGCCTTGGAGACGGCCTGCACCGCGTCCTCCTGGCCGATGACGCGCTTGTGCAGCTCGTCCTCCATGCGCAGCAGGCGGGAGGTCTCCTCCTCGGTGAGCTTGTAGACCGGAATGCCGGTCCAGTTGCCCAGCACCTCGGCGATCTGCTCGTCGTCGACCTCGGACACCACGTCCAGGTCGCCGGCCTTCCACTCCTTCTCCCGCTGCGCTTTCTGACCGAGGAGGGTCTTCTCCTTGTCACGCAGCTGGGCGGCACGCTCGAAGTCCTGCGCGTCGATCGCGGACTCCTTGTCGCGGCGCACCTGGGCGATGCGCTCGTCGAAGTCACGGAGGTCCGGCGGCGCGGTCATCCGGCGGATGCGCATCCGTGCGCCGGCCTCGTCGATCAGGTCGATCGCCTTGTCCGGCAGGAAGCGGTCCGAGATGTACCGGTCGGCCAGCGTCGCCGCGGCCACCAGGGCGGCGTCGGTGATGCTGATCCGGTGGTGGGCCTCGTAGCGGTCGCGCAGACCCTTGAGGATCTCGATGGTGTGCGCCAGCGACGGCTCGCCGACCTGGATCGGCTGGAAGCGGCGCTCGAGCGCGGCGTCCTTCTCCAGGTGCTTGCGGTACTCGTCGAGAGTGGTCGCGCCGATGGTCTGGAGCTCACCGCGGGCGAGCATCGGCTTGAGGATGCTGGCCGCGTCGATCGCGCCCTCGGCGGCGCCGGCGCCGACCAGGGTGTGGATCTCGTCGATGAACAGGATGATGTCGCCGCGGGTGCGGATCTCCTTGAGCACCTTCTTCAGGCGCTCCTCGAAGTCACCGCGGTAGCGGGAGCCGGCGACCAGCGCGCCCAGGTCGAGTGTGTAGAGCTGCTTGTCCTTCAGCGTCTCGGGAACCTCGCCCTTGACGATGGACTGCGACAGGCCCTCGACCACGGCGGTCTTGCCGACGCCGGGCTCGCCGATCAGCACCGGGTTGTTCTTGGTGCGGCGGGAGAGCACCTGCATGACCCGCTCGATTTCCTTCTCCCGGCCGATGACCGGGTCGAGCTTGCCCTCGCGGGCGGCCTGCGTCAGGTTGCGGCCGAACTGGTCGAGCACGAGCGAGGTGGACGGTGCGGCCTCGCCGGTGGCGGTGCCCGCGGCGGCCGGCTCCTTGCCCTGGTAGCCGGAGAGCAGCTGGATGACCTGCTGGCGGACCCGGTTGAGGTCGGCGCCGAGCTTGACCAGCACCTGGGCGGCGACGCCCTCGCCCTCGCGGATCAGGCCGAGCAGGATGTGCTCGGTGCCGATGTAGTTGTGGCCGAGCTGGAGCGCCTCTCGCAGGGAGAGCTCCAGAACCTTCTTGGCGCGCGGCGTGAACGGGATGTGCCCGCTCGGCGCCTGCTGCCCCTGGCCGATGATCTCCTCGACCTGCTGCCGGACCCCCTCGAGGGAGATGCCGAGGCTCTCCAGAGCCTTGGCGGCGACACCCTCGCCCTCGTGGATCAGGCCGAGCAGGATGTGCTCTGTCCCGATGTAGTTGTGGTTGAGCATCCGGGCCTCTTCTTGGGCCAGGACGACAACCCGTCGCGCTCGGTCGGTGAACCGCTCGAACATGCCCTCGTGCTCCTCACGTGCCGTGCGCCCATGAACTGGCGGGGCCAGCGCACGGGCATCGGTGATGCCCGTGCTGTAACTCTATCGCCGCTGACGGTCTCCGCTGGGCCTCCGCAGCCCCTCGAAGCGATCCGCAACGTTGATTTAGCCAACTTCGCACGCTCAGCGGCTGTTCCCCCACCCGAACGTGTACGCGTACAGCGAAATCCTGCCGATCCACAGCCTGTGGACAACCTGGTCCACCCCTGTGGATAACCGTAGTGACCCCGGCGCGCACACGGCGGGTAAACGCGGAGAGGGCGCCACCGACATGGTCGGGGCGCCCTCTCCGAGGTCGTGCCGTAGATCAGGCCCGGCCCGGGCCCTTCGCGTGGAACTCGTCCACGATCTCCTGCGGGATGCGGCCGCGGTCGGAGATCTCCTTACCCGACTTCTTGGCCCACTCCCGGATCGCCTTGTTCTGCTCCCGGTCGGCGGTCGCGCCGCCACGGCCACGAGCCGCCCGGCCGCCGACCACGACACCGCCGCGGGCGACCTTCGTGCCGTGGTTCAGGTAGGGCTCGAAGACCTCCCGCAATTTAGCGGCGTTCTTCTCCGAGAGGTCGATCTCGTACTGAATGCCGTCGAGCGCAAACTTCACGGTCTCGTCGGCGTCGACACCATCGATGTCATCGACCAGCTTGTGAATGATCTGCTTGGCCACGCGCCGTTATCCTCCCGAACACAGGTTCTCTCCCCAGCAATGGGAAGACAATAACGCCAGGGGCGCATCACCCGTCAATGGCGGGTGGGTAATTGTTACTCCGGGCGCACCAAGGGGAAGAGGATCGTTTCCCGAATGCCGAGGCCGGTGAGCGCCATCAACAGCCGGTCGATTCCCATTCCCATGCCACCGGACGGCGGCATTCCGTACTCCATGGCCCGCAGGAAATCCTCGTCGAGCTGCATCGCCTCGGGGTCGCCGCCGGCCGCCAGCAGCGACTGCGCATGGAACCGCTCGCGCTGGATCACCGGGTCGACCAACTCGGAATAGGCGGTCGCGAGTTCGAATCCGCTGACGTAGAGGTCCCACTTCTCGGTCAGGCCGGGGGTGGTCCGGTGCGGGGCGGTCAGCGGGGCGGTCTCCTCCGGGAAGTCCCGGACGAACGTCGGCCGGACCAGGCTGTCGGTCACCAGGTGCTCGAAGAGTTCCTCGGCGAGCTTGCCGGCGCTCCACTTGGGGTCGACCGAGAGCTGCACCTTGTCCGCGTAGCGCTGGAGCTGGGCGAGGTCGGTGTCGATGGTGACCTCCTCGCCGAGTGCCTCGGAGATCGCGCCGAACAGGGTGATCTGCGGCCACTCGCCGCCCAGGTCGACCTCGGTGCCGTCCTGGTGGGTGACCACGTGGGAACCGGCGACCGCGAACGCGGCCTCCTGAATCCACTCCTGCACCTGCGCCTGCATGACGTTGTAGTCGGCATAGGCCTGATAGGCCTCGAGCATGGCGAACTCCGGAGAGTGCGTGGAGTCCATGCCCTCATTCCTGAAGTTGCGGTTGATCTCGAAGACCCGATCGATGCCACCGACCACGGCGCGCTTCAAAAACAGTTCCGGAGCGATCCGCAGATAAAGATCGGTGTCGAGTGCGTTGCTGTGCGTCACAAACGGACGCGCCGCGGCGCCGCCGTGCAGCAACTGGAGCATCGGAGTTTCCACCTCGAGGAAATTCCGGCGGAACAGCGACTCACGCAGGCTACGGACCACTGTCGCCCGGGTACGCACCACGTCACGGGCCTGCGGACGGACGATGAGATCGACATAGCGCTGCCGGACCCGGGTCTCCTCGGAAAGCGGCTTGTGCGCGACCGGAAGGGGCCGTAGAGCCTTCGCGCTCATCGCCCAGGAATCGGCGAGAACGGAGAGTTCCCCACGCCGGCTGGTGATCACCTCACCGGTCACCGCGACCAGATCGCCGAGGTCGACCACTGACTTCCAGTCGGCCAGCGACTTCTCCCCCACCTTGTCCAGCGAGAACATCGCCTGGATCTCGGTGCCGTCACCGGCGCGCAGGGTGGTGAAGCAGAGCTTGCCGCCGTTGCGCACGAAGATCACCCGGCCGGTGATCGACACCTTGTCACCGGAGGCGGTGTCGGTGGCCAGGTCGGCGTAGCGCTCGCGGATCTCGGCGATCTCGGCGGTCCGCGGGACCTCGACCGGGTAGGGCGGCACGCCCTCGGCGAGCAACCGGTCCCGCTTCGACCGGCGGACCCGCATCTGCTCGGGGAGGTCCTCGGCGGGGTCGATCGCTGGCGTGTTCTGCTCGGTCACGGCAAGACTTCCTTCTCGGTGCTGGGACCTCGAAAGCCTACTCAGGCGGGCTCAGACGTTCCGCTCATATACCATCCGCAGCCCGATCAGCGTGATCATCGGCTCGTGCGCGGTGATCGTGCGGCACTCGTCCTTCACCAGCCAGGCCAGGCCACCGGTGGCGATCACCGCCTTGACCGGCCCGATCTCCTCGATCATCCGCTCGACGATCCGGTCGACCTGGCCACCGAACCCGAAGTAGAGCCCGGCCTGGAGGCACTCCACGGTGTTCTTGCCGATCACCGAACGCGGCTTGGTCGGCTCGACCTTGCGCAACTGGGCGGCGCGGGCGGCGAGCGCGTCGAAGGAGATCTCGATGCCCGGCGCGAACGCCCCGCCCAGGAACTCGCCCTTCGCGCTGATCAGGTCGAAGTTGGTGGTGGTGCCGAAATCGACCACGATCGACGGTCCGCCGTAGAGGGTGTGCGCGGCCAGGGTGTTGACCACCCGGTCGGCGCCGACCTCCTTGGGGTTGTCGATCGCGAGCTGCACCCCGGTCTTCACACCCGGCTCGACGATCACGCTCGGCACGTCGTCGTAGTAGCGCTTCAGCATGGTGCGCAGGTTGCGCAGCGCCGCCGGGACGGTCGAGCAGGCCGCCACCCCGGTGATCTCCACGGCGTCGCCGGCGAGCAGGCCACGGAACTTCAGGCCCAGCTCGTCGGCGGTCGAGGCGGCATCGGTCTTGATCCGCCAGTTGTGCACCAGCTTGTCGCCGTCGAAGGTCGCCAGCACGGTGTTGGTGTTACCGATGTCAATACAGAGCAGCACGAAGGCCCCTAAGAATCAAAATCAAGACCCTTATTTTGTACGGCCACAACTCCCACCGGCGCACCGGGACCGTCCCGCGGCGCACCGGTGCTCAGCGGGGCCGGAGATCCAGCGCGATGTCCAGAATCGGCGACGAGTGGGTGAGCCCGCCCACCGACAGGTAATCGACCCCGGTCGCCGCGTAGGCGGCCGCCGTCTCCAGCGTCAGGTTGCCGGTGGCCTCCAGCTCGACCCGGTCGCCGACCGCGCCCACCACCTCGGCCAGCAGCTCGGGTGTCATGTTGTCGCAGAGCAGGAAGTCCGCGCCGGCCGCGACCGCCTCCTGCGCCTCGGCCAGGGTGGTCACCTCGACCTGCACGGAGACGTCCGGGAAGGTGGCGCGGACCAGCTCGTACGCCGCGGTGATGCTGCCCGCCGCCAGCTTGTGGTTGTCCTTGATCATGGCGACGTCGTAGAGCCCCATGCGCTTGTTGGTGCCGCCGCCGGCCCGGACCGCGTACTTCTCCAGCACCCGCAGGCCGGGCGTGGTCTTGCGGGTGTCCAGCACGGTGGCGCTGGTGCCGGCCAGGATGTCGGCCCACCGGCGGGTGTGGGTGGCGACCCCGGACATCCGGCACAGCAGGTTCAGCGCGGTGCGCTCGGCGGTCAGCAGCGCCCGGGTCGGGCCGGTGATCACGGCGAGGACGTCGCCCCGGCGCACCCGGTCACCGTCGTCGGCCCGGGCCTCGAAGGTCGCCGTGCCGGCGCTGGTCGCGGCGAACACCTCGGCCGCCACCAGCAGGCCGGCCACCACGCCGTCGGCGCGGGCCACCAGCTCGGCGGTGTCGGTCTGCGCAGCCGGGATGGTGGACTCGCTGGTCACGTCACGGGGCGGGTCGCCGAGGTCCTCGGCCAGCGCGGTGAGCACGATCCGCTGCACCTCACCCAGGTCCAGGCCGAGATCGGCGACCGGAACCTCGTCACCGGGCAGGTCCTCGTCGGGGGAAAGCGTGCCGCCATCGATGATGGTCACATCGGGCTCCCCTGCTTCGGTGCGGTCGGTCACGCCATCTCCTGGAAGTCCTGGGTGAGGTGTCCGTCGGTGCCGACGGCGTTGAGCAGGTGGCCGCGCCACTCGTCGGCCGCGTTCGGGTGGTCCTCGCGCCAGTGGCAGCCACGGGTCTCCCGGCGGCTGCGGGCCGACGCGACCAGGGTGGCCGCCACCGTCAGCAGGTTGGTGACCTCCCACGCCGCGTTGTTCGGCGTGGAGCGCTGCTCGGCCAGACGGGCCAGTTCCTTGGCCGCGGTGTCCAGTGAGTCGGCCGAGCGCAGCACACCGGCGCCGCGGGTCATGGCGCGCTGCAGCTCGGTCCGGATCGCCGGGTCGGCGACCCAGGCCGGGCCGGATGCCGTGGCACGGGCCGGTTCGGCCTGCTCCGGCAGCTCGCGGGCGATGTCGTCGGCGATCCGGCGGGCGAAGACCAGGCCCTCCAGCAGCGAGTTGCTGGCCAGGCGGTTCGCGCCGTGCACGCCGGTGCAGGCGACCTCGCCGCACGCGTACAGCCCGGGGATGCTGGTGCGGCCCTGCAGGTCGGTGCGGACGCCGCCGGAGGCGTAGTGGGCGGCCGGGGCGACCGGGATCAGGTCGGTGGCCGGGTCGACGCCGGCGGCCCGGGTGGACGCCATGATGGTCGGGAAGCGGCCCTCCAGGAACTCCTTCCCGAGGTGCCGCGCGTCCAGGTACACGTGGTCGGCGCCGGTGGCCCGCAGCACCCGGTAGATGCCCTTGGCGACCACGTCACGGGGCGCCAGCTCGGCCAGCTCGTGCTGCCCAACCATGAACCGCGTGCCACTCTCGTCGACCAGGTGCGCACCCTCACCCCGCAGCGCCTCGGAAATGAGTGGGCGCTGAACGGAGTCGGCTTTGGCGGTCACAAAAGAGGTTGGGTGGAACTGGACGAACTCGACGTCGGTCACCTCGGCGCCGGCCCGCAGCGCGAGCGCCACCCCGTCACCGGTGGAGACCGACGGGTTCGTGGTGGACGAGAAGATCTGGCCCATCCCGCCGGTGGCCAGCACCACGGCCCGGGCCAGGATCGCGCCCACGCCGTCCTCGGAGCCCTCGCCGAGCACGTGCAGGGTCAGCCCGCAGGCCCGGCCGTCGGCGGCCCGCAGCAGGTCCAGCACCAGCGCGTGCTCGACCAGGCGGATCCACGGGTCGCGGCGGACCGCCTCGTGCAGGGCGCGCTGCACCTCGGCGCCTGTCGCGTCACCGCCGGCGTGCACGATCCGGTCGGCGCGGTGGCCGCCCTCGCGGGTCAGCATCAGCGAACCGTCCGGGTTGCGGTCGAACTCGGCACCCCGGCGGATCAGCTCCCGGATCCGGGCCGGGCCCTCCTCGACGAGCACCCGGACCGCGGCCGGGTCGCAGAGGCCGACCCCGGCGATCTCGGTGTCGTAGGCGTGGGCCTGCGGGGTGTCCAGCGGGTCGAGCACCGCCGCGATGCCGCCCTGCGCCCACCGGGTCGAGCCGTCATCGATGTTGACCTTGGTGACGACAGTGACGTGCAGACCCTGTTCCCGCAGGTAGAGGGCCGCGGTGAGACCGGCGATTCCGGAGCCGACCACGACGACGTCGGTGGTCTCGGTCCAGCCGGGCTCGGCGGCGGCAAGCCGGCGAGGCAGTGCCGGGAGATCCGCGAGAGGTGACATGGGGTTCAGTACACTCCGCGCCTGCGGCCGTGTCTCGCCGGGGCCGCCATCAGTGGTCACCGTTACTTGTACTGGACCGGAAGGGCCTTCGTCCCCTTGCCCTTGAGCGAGGCGGTCAGTTCGGCGCCGTCCAGCCAGAGATAGCAGCGCACGCCGTGATCGCCCTGCGCCCAGACGTCGGCGTTGCCGGGCAGCGACACCACACCCGTGCGGTACTGGAGGTTGCCGTCGTCGGGCACCCCGACATACTTCGCGGCGAGGGTGCGGCAGCCGTCGTGGAACTCCTCCCAGGCCGCGTCGCCCTTCGGGTAGGCGGCCCGGTCACCTGCCGTCCACACCCCGACGAACTCGGCGTTGTGCTTGTTCGCGCAGGCCGTCGGCGGCATCTTGCTGATCGCGCCGGAGTCGTCGAGCTCGATGGCGTAACAGGTCAGGGCCAGTGGTGAGGCCGGGTCGGCGAGCGCCCGGCGCAGGGTGCCGGTCCGCTGGATCAGGGCGCCGTCGTTCTCGATCGAGTCGAGTTCCACCACCTCGCAGCGGAACCAGCGGCTGCCACCGCTCCACGCGGCCGGCGACGGGTGGGTGACGCCGATCCACAGCCGGGCGTTGCGCCACGGGCCGCCGACGTACGCGGCGGTCTTCTGATCGCAGGTCCGGTACGCCGCCCGGGCGCCGGCGGAGGCCCCGGCCGGCGGTTCGGCCGCGTCGGCGGCGGGCGCCGCGTATTCCCCCACGTAGACGGTCTCGGTGCGGTGCAGGACGGCGCAGTCCGTCTCCTCGTAGGTGGCGCGCGGGCCGGAGACGGCGAAGTTGGAGAGATGACATGTCTCGGCGACCGGCACGAAGCCGGTCGCCGGAGCCATCGCACCCCAGTCGTTGGTCAGGTCCCCGTCGACATCGCCTCCGCTACCGCAGCCGGCGACGGCGAGAAGAGCCGCCACAGCGACCGTCCCCCATCGGAATCGCATGAACCGTGCCTCCCGAGCCTCGGCAGCTGTATCCGATTCGCCCACTGTATGGGCATATCTCAGCTCGGGAGGCGGAATACCGGAACTGCCTCAGGCGCCCTTCTGGAGAGTCAGCGGAACGTTGTCGATGAGGCGGGTCGCACCCACCCGGGCCGCCACCAGCAGGCGCGCCGGGCCCTCCGCCGGGGCCGGGCCGAGGTCCGTCCCGGTGAGTGCGAGGTAGTCCGCCCGTACCCCAGGCTCCTCGGAAAGGATCTTCTGGGCGGCCGCCAGAGCCGCCTCGGCGTCGCCCTGCGCCGCGCCCTCGCGCAGAGCGCGAGAAAGAGCCACCGCGGCCCGGCGCTCGTCCGGCGACAGATAGCGGTTGCGGCTGGACAGGGCGAGACCATCCTCTTCGCGTACGGTCGGAACGCCCACGATCTCGGCGGGCAACTCCAGGTCGCGCGCCATCCGCCGGATCAGCGCCAGCTGCTGGTAGTCCTTCTCGCCGAAGTAGGCCACGTCGGCCCGGGTGAGCATGAGCAGCTTCTCGACCACCGTGAGCATCCCGGAGAAGTGCCCGGGCCGGCTGGCGCCCTCGAGGATCTCGCCGAGCGGCCCCGGGTGCATGGTGACCGACGGCGCCCCGTCCGGATAGACGTCGTCGCGACCGGGCGCGAACACCACCGACACGTCCTCGGCCCGGCAGGCGGCCAGGTCGTCGTCGAGCGTCCGCGGGTACTTCTCGTAGTCCTCGTGCGGCCCGAACTGCAACGGGTTCACGAAGATCGTCACCAGCACGAACGCGGACCGCTCCCGGGCCACCCGCATCAGCCGCCGGTGCCCCTCGTGCAGCGCGCCCATCGTCATCACGACGGCGATCTCCCCCGTTGCGGTGTCCAGCGCGGCGGCCAGATCAGCGCGGGTGTGCACCAGAGTGGTCACGCGTGGCTCCTCACGGCGTCGGTCCCGGCCCGGGACAGCACGTCCAGCAGCGCGGTGGCGTCCTGCGGCCGCAGGCGCCCGGAGGCGATCGCCCGGTCCGCGGTACGCCGGGCCATCGCCAGGTAGGCCGGCACCGCGTCGGCGGGCATCCGGTCCAGGTGTTTCGCGACCGTGCCGGCGTCACCGCGGGACACCGGACCGGTCAGGGCGGCGTCGCCCATCCGCAGCGCGTTGTCCAGCGCCGCGGTCAGCAGCGGGGTCAGCACCCGGCCGGGCTCGCCGACACCCGCCGCGCGCAGCAGGCCGGCCGCCTCGTTGACCAGGGTGACCAGGTGGTTCGCGCCGTGCGCCAGAGCCGCGTGATAGACCGGGCGGGACTCCTCGGCCACCCACTCGGGCACCCCGCCCAGGTCGGCGACGAGCCGGGTGGCGAACGCCCGGTCCGGAGCGGTCACGCCCCACGCGATGCCGGGCAGCCGGGCCAGGTCGGTGTCCGCGCCGGTGAAGGTCATCGCGGGATGCAGGGCCATGCCGTTCACATCGCCCAGGACGGCGAGTCCGTGAGCCCCGGAGGTGTGGGCCACCACCTGACCGTTCCGGAGCGCGCCGGTCCGGTCGAGCCCGGCGACCACGGCGGCCAGGGTGTCGTCGGGAACGGCCAGCAGCAGCAGATCGGTGGCGGCGCGGGCGACCTCGTCGGCCGGGAGGATCGCGGCGTCCGGCAGGAGGCGGGCGGCCCGTTCCCGGGAGGCGGCGGAGACGGCCGCGGCGGCGATCACGTGATGCCCGGCCGCGTTGAGCGCCGCACCGAGCACGGCACCGACCCGGCCGGCGCCCACGACGCCGACAGTCAAAGCGTTCATCAGGATCCAGTCCTCGTTGCAGGGGTACCGGTCGAGCGCCAGTATGCGCCGTTTTAACACGCCCGTGACAAGCACCTGTGAAGTACCGCACCGGGTACTTCCCGATCGGCCGCCCACCCCGAGTGGCTGAGCCCAGACCGCCAGCCGTCGCCTACGGCGGAAAAGTCGGTACGGAAAGGCGCGTGAGCGACGGCCGAGACCGCCGGCCGTCGCTCACCACGGGAAAGGCAGTGCCGAAAGGCGCGTGAGCGACGGCTGGCGGTCTTGGCCACCGCATATGCCCGGCGGTCGCGCTGTCGGGCCGGACCGGCCGGCCGCGTCGCGTGGTGTGCCACGGGAGGTGTGGTGTGGCCGGCGGCGGCGCACGGCGTACCAGCGGCCTAGGGTGACGGAATGGGTGTCGGATGGCGGCTGGCGATGCAGACGGCGCTGTACGGCGGCGGTGGTTTCTTCGTGCGGGAGCACGAGGGGCCGGCTGAACACTTCCGGACCAGCGTGCACGCGTCACCGCTGTTCGCCGGGGCGCTCGCCCGGCTGGTCGAACGGGTCGACACCGTCCTCGGGCACCCGCGGGTGTTCGATCTGGTCGACGTCGGAGCGGGGCGCGGCGAGCTGATCACCGCACTGCTGGCGTCGCTGCCGACGGCCCTGGCCGGGCGGATCCGGGCCACCGCGGTAGAGGTCGCGCCGCGCCCGGCCGGGCTGGATCCGGCGGTGCGCTGGCGGCCGGACGTGCCCGCGGAGATCACCGGGCTGCTGCTGGCCACCGAGTGGCTGGACAACGTTCCACTCGACATCGTCGAGACCGACGAGCACGGACGGCTGCGGAAGGTGCTGGTGGACCGGGCCACCGGGACCGAGACGCTGGGCGCCGAGGCCGACCCGGCCGACCGGTTCTGGACCAGCCGCTGGTGGCCGGGGCTGGGCCGGATCGAGATCGGCTGGCCACGGGACACCGCCTGGGCGGACGCGGTCGGTTCGGTCCGGCGTGGCGCGGCGCTCTGTGTGGATTACGGGCACCTGAAGGCGGACCGGCCGGTGCTCGGGACGCTCACCGGGTTCCGGCAGGGGCGGCAGGTGATCCCGGTGCCGGACGGCGGCTGTGACGTCACCGCGCACGTGGCGATGGACTCGGTGGCCGCCGCGGCCGGGGTTCCCTATCGGATGGTCCGGCAGCGGGAGGCGCTCCGGGCGCTCGGTGTGGACGGTTCGCGGCCACCGCTGGAACTGGCCCGTACCGATCCGGCGGGTTATCTGCGTGCGCTCGGGACGGCCGGCGCGGCCGCCGAACTGACCGATCCGAACGGACTCGGCAGCCACTGGTGGCTCTGCCACACCATCGGCCTCACCGACCGTGGCACGATGCTCTGGTGAGTGACGCGCTGCGGGAGATGACCGTCGGCACCGGTGCCGGGCTGGACACCGCCGACATGGTGCTCAACATCGGCCCGCAGCACCCGTCCACACACGGTGTGCTCCGGCTCAAGCTCACCCTGGACGGCGAGCGGGTGGTCGCCTGCGAGCCGATCGTCGGCTACATGCACCGCGGCGCCGAGAAACTGTTCGAGGTGCGCGACTACCGGCAGATCATCATGCTGGCCAACCGGCACGACTGGCTGTCCGCGTTCTCCAACGAGCTCGGTGTGGTCCTCGGCGTCGAGCGGCTGATGGGCATCGAGGTGCCGGAGCGGGCCACCTGGCTGCGGATGGTCCTCGCCGAGCTGAACCGGGTGCTCAACCACCTGATGTTCCTCGGCTCCTACCCGCTGGAGATCGGCGCGATCACGCCGATGTTCTACGCGTTCCGTGAGCGCGAGACCCTCCAGGCGGTGATGGAGGAGGTGTCCGGCGGCCGGATCCACTACATGTTCAACCGGGTCGGCGGTCTCAAGGAGGAGATCCCGGCCGGCTGGACGAAACGGGCCCGCCAGGCGGTCGCCGCGGTCCGGCGGCGGATGCCGGACATCGACAACGTGATCCGGCGCAACGACATCTTCATGGCCCGCACGGTCGGCGTCGGCGTGCTCAGCGCGGCCGATGCGGCGGCCTACGGCGCCTCCGGTCCGGTGGCCCGGGCGAGCGGTCTGGATTTCGATGTACGCCGGGACGAGCCCTACCTCTTCTATGACCAGATCGACGTGCCGGTGGTGACCCGGACGTCAGGCGACTGTCACGCCCGGTTCGAGGTGCTGCTGGAGCAGGTGCTGGTGTCGCTCGACCTGATCGACGAGTGCCTGGACCGGGTGGACCGCACCGGCGGCCCGGTGAACGTGCGCCTGCCCAAGGTGGTCAAGGCGCCCGAGGGGCACACCTACACGTGGACCGAGAACCCGCTCGGTGTGAACGGCTACTACCTGGTGTCGCGGGGTGAGAAGACGCCGTGGCGGCTCAAACTGCGGACCGCGTCGTACGCCAATGTGCAGGCGCTGGCCACGCTCATCCCGGGCTGTCTGGTGCCGGATCTGATCGCGATCCTCGGTTCGATGTTCTTCGTCGTCGGCGACATCGACAAATAGCCGGTCACCAGTTGTTCTGGCCGCTGTCGTATCCGGGGTAGTTGGCGAAGTCGGCGAGGGTGCCCACGTTGGTGTCGTTGGCGGACGGGCGGTGGCGGCGGGCCTTGTACGCGGCACTCGTCTCCGGGTCGTTGCCGCCGGAGTAGTCGTTACCGCCCGCGTAGTCGTTACCACCGGAGTAGTCGCTACCGCCCGCGTAATCGTTGCCACCCGCGTAGTCGTTACCGCCGGAGTAGTCGTTGCCGCCCGTGTGATCGTTGCCGCCCGCGTAGCCGTTCGTGGCTCCGAGATCGTCGTCCGGGGCCTCCGGGCGGCCGTACTGGGTGCCGCCGGGACGGACCGCTGCCCTGGCCTGTGGGGGCGCCATCATGCCGTTCGGTCCGGGTGGCATCGTGCCGGGGACCGACGCGGCGGCGCGGGGGCGGGGCACCGGCTGGCCGATCGGGGGCGGCGGGACCGCGGCGGCCCGGGCCACCGGAGCGGCGCCGGCGGCCGGAACCGAGGCGCTGCCCACCGGTACCGAGGCGCTGCCGACCGGAACGGCGGCACTGCCGGCCGGGACCGAGGCACTGCCCACCGGAACGGCGGCACTGGCCCGCCCGGCGGGCGCACCCTGCGCCGCGAAACCCTGCGAGGTCGTGCCCTGGGCTGCGAAGCCCTGCGAGGTCGTGCCCTGCGCCGCGAAGCCCTGCGACGTCGCCGCGAAACCCTGGGACTGGGCCGGGGAGACCGGCTGGACGATGCCGGGGACCGAGGCCCGGCCACCGGACGCACGGGCCGGAGCCGGGACCGGCTGCTGATAGCCGTCGTCCTGGTACTCGTCCTGGTACTCGTCCTGGTACCCGTCCTGATACCCGTCCTGGTACCCCTCCTGCTGATACCCGTCCTGGTACCCGTCCTGCTGGTAGCCCTCCTGCTGGTACCCGGTGACCTGGTCGTCGTACCCGTAGCCGGCCTCGTCGTACTGGTACTCCGGCTCCGGCTCGTGCCGGACCGCGGGCGGCTCCGGCTGATGCACGAACGTGGGCCGGCCGGGCGGCGGAGTGAAGGCGGGCTGAACCGGCGGCGGTGCGACCTGGGCCCGGCCACCACCGGTGTTGCGCACCGGCAGCGGCGGCCGCGGGTCGGCTTCGGGAGCAGCCGGCGCGGCCGTGGCGAACTCGGCCCGCAACTGCCGGCGCAGCCCGTCGACCTCCTCGGCCACCCGGTCCTCGACGTCCATCCGGAGCAGCATCGGATCGGCCCGGATCAGCACCGACGCGCCGATCAGCACGACGCTCACCGCCATCAGCAGGACCGCGAACCGGACCGTGTTGGAGTCACCGCCGATCAGCACCACGGCGGCCGCGATCGGGGCGAGGACGACGCCCGCCCAGACGAGGCCACGGAGCAGTCGCGCGCTGTGTCCCGATTGGGTGTCCCGTTCCGGCATGGCCGCAGATGTTACCGAGACCACGTCTCTGACAAAACAGCCGAACGTGGTACGGCACATTCGGCCGGTGACGTGGGGACCCCCAGGGGGATCCCCACGGCTCAGCGGGTGCCGCGCCAGCCGCCGAGGGAGACCAGGCCGACGATCCAGCCGACGAAGAAGCCGTACCCGGCGCCGGACCCGGCCGCGTTGAACGCGCCGAGCAGCGACGGGTTGGTGAGGAACAGTGTGGCCAGGAGCGCGGCGAACGCGCCCGCGAAGATGTACGCGGCCCAGCCGGCCAGGAACTGGCTGATCGTGCCGCGGGCCCGGGCCAGTTGGGAGCCGGGCAGCAGGTAGAGGAAGAGGAACGTCAGGACGACCAGCAGGATCGCCTTGAGGTCGCCGACGATCACGTCACGCAGCGAGTCGTCGGTGTCGAAACTCCAGGCGGGCCAGCCCAGCAGCCGAAGCCACCAGCCGCCCGCGGTGTCCGGGTTCGTGTTGTCCAGCGCCCAGTCCCGATACCAGGGGCTGCCGAAGACGAGGACGAGTATGAGCGCGGCGATGGTGCCCGCACCGGGTGCGGTCTTGTATCTGTTTCCGAGAGCCATTCCCAGCTTTTTCCCAGCCGGGCACGGCTTTCAAACGATGACGGTGATTACCTGCTCAGATAGTCGATGAACGCGGCCCGCAGCAGCGGCTCCTGGGCGCCGAGGTCGCGGCCCTCGAACTCGCGCCACAGAGCGACGGCCTCGTCGACGGTCGGCCCGATGGAGTTGGGCGCGCCGTCCAGGGCGGCGGCGTCACCCGCGTCCGGCAGGTGCCGCAGCACCTGCCAAAAGAACTTGACGTCTCTCTGGGCGCGGGCTTTCGCGAAGGCCTGCTCCCGAAGCGTCTCGGTGGTCAGGGCGTCCAGTTCGGCGAAGCTGGGCGAGGTCATGCCCGAAAGCATACTTTCAGCGGTTGGCGCCCCACGGGCCGTCGTCCCAACGGTCGCTGCGCGGCGCCGGGGTGGCCGGCGTGTTCCAGGTCTCGGGCAGGGTCGGCGACCAGTTCGCGCCGTTGGACGGGGCCGCGTTCCAGTCCTCGCCGACCCGGGACGCGTACGGGCTGCCGTACGACTCGACGAAGCGGGTCACCACCAGACCGGCGACGAAGACGCTCCCGGCGATCGCGAACAACGCGATGTCCAGGTCGCGGATCTCCTCGTAGCGCAGGAACAGGGTGAGCGCGGTGACCGCGAACAGAGTGCCGAAGATGCCGCCCCGACGGCCGTAGGCGCTGGTGCCGGCGAGCAGGGCCAGGCCCATCGCGATGCCGGTCCACTCGAAGCCGGTGGCCGGGACGATCGGCCCGTCCGCGGTGGCTGCGATCAGCACTCCGGCACCCGTCGCGAACAGCGTCGACACGACCAGGGTGAGCAGCGCCGGGACCGCGGCGGCGGTGCCCCGGCGCTGGGCCGGGTCGCCGGTCGGCCGCATCCGGCCGAGGAATCGGCGCACCGGCGCGAGCGCTCCGACCGCCGCGCCCAGGACGGCGAGCGCCGCGAACGCGCCGAACAGCACGAACGCCTGGCTCGTCGGGTCCCAGTCGCCCTGCACCTCGACCGGCGCCGTGCGCAGCTGGATGTAGACGATCACGCCGAACGAGGCGGCCAGGGTGGCGGCCCAGGCGGGCACGTGCAGCACCGTGACGATCAGTCCGACCGCGAGGCCACCGGCGGCCGCGATGATCAGCGCCGGGACCACGGCCTGGGCCAGGCCCTTGTCGCTGTTCTCGGCGTACTGCATGGCGGCGGCCAGGGCGATCGGGCCGAGCGCGAGGTTCGGCACGCCGGCCCGCAGGGTGAGGCCGGCGCCGAGGGTGAGCAGCCCGATCGCGGCGCCGGTGACGAGCAGCGCGTCGAGGGCGGGGCGCTGGAGGGCGGCCGAGTCCTCGCGCTGGAGCAGGAAACCGAGGACCGCGGCGACGACCAGGAGCATGACCTCCCAGCCGAGGTGGATGCCGAGCCGGTCGCGCCCGTCCTCCTCGGCCGTGGGGGCCGCGCCGGCCACCGGGGCGCGCAGGGACTGGTCGAGCGTGGTGCCGGCGGTGTCGTCGTACTGCACCCGTCGCCGGTAGGCGGCCGGATCGGTGTCGGTCTTCTCGTCACCGGGCCGGCGGAAGGTGGTGTCGTCGTACGCCATGGTCCGCGCCTCCTTACGCCTCCACGAGCGGTCCGAGGCGCACGCTACTCCAGGCACATACCCGCCCGCCGCAAAGCATACGGAAACGAGACCTGCTCAGTTCAGCGCTGAAAACAGTTCGAAGATCGTCAACAGAATGCGACGTCACCGCCGGGGCGTCGGCCGGTCCGATCCGTCGTCCTCGCGGTCCGGGCGATCCGGGACCCGGCAGGCCCGCTCCAGCCAGAGCGCGGCCGCGACCAGGGCGATCGCGGTGACGAGGGTGGTGGCCGCGGTCGGCACGTTGGACCCGGCCTCCTTGGTCGGCTCCAGCAGCAGCCAGATCAGCAGCCCGCCGGAGAACCCCGCGGACAGGGCGCCGACCAGTGAGGACGCCTTGGCCAGGGCGGCGAACCGGGCGACCGCCAGCGGCTGGACCGGGAGCGCGCCGGGCTTGCGCTGGATCCGGGCCGCGGTGTTCTGCGCCAGGTAGGCCTCGGCGATCGCCAGCACGCCGAGCACCCCGGCGCCGGTCCACGGCAGCGGGGTGATCCGGTAGAAGAGGTCGTTGGTGGAGATCAGCAGCCAGGCCACCGCGGCGGCCGCGAGAGCGGCCACCACGAGCGTCGACATGCGCGTCGGCCGCAGCGAGGGATCGGTGTTGCGCGGGGAGCCGTGGTCCGGGTTGACGCTCACTCCATCGACTCTAACGACAGCTCCGGGCGGGGTGTGACACCGGCGACGTCGGCCGCCACCTCCGGTGTGGTCAGCAGCGCGGCGATCGGGCCGTGGCCGGGCAGTTCCGCGTCCGGCCGCACGGCATGCCACGGCACCAGCACGAACGCCCGCAGGTGGGCGCGCGGGTGCGGCAGGGTCAGCTCGGGGTCGTCGTCGAGCACCGGCACGCCGTCGTCCCAGACCGCGATGACGTCCACATCGAGGGTGCGCGGCCCGAAGCGCCGGTCCGGGTCGCGGACGCGACCCCCGGCTGCCTCGCAGGCCTGGGCGCGGGTCAGCCAATCCCGGGCGGTCGCGGTCGGATCCTCGGTCAAGACCACGGCATTGAGGTACGGCGGTTGCGCGCTGTCTCCCCAGGGCGGCGTCGCATAGACCCCGGAGACGTGTACGACGGCCGCGCCCAGCTGTCGCACGGCAGCCCGCAGGTGGGCGAAGGAGTCGCCGAGGTTGCTCCCGATCGACAGCACCGCCGTGGTCACGGCCGTTCTCCGCGGCTGAGCTCGATGACGAGCTCCCACTGGTCGCTCATGGCCGGCTCCGGCGCAGGGTGACCGCCACGTCGGCGAACTCGTGCGGGATCGGGGCCTGCGGCTTGTGCACGGTGACCTCGGCCGACGCGACCCGCTCGTCGGCCAGGCAGACGTCCAGAAGGCGGTCGGCCAGGCGTTCCAGCAGGTTGACCGGCTCGCCGGTGAGCACGCCGACCAGGGCGGTGGCCAGTTCGCCGTAGTGGACGGTGTCGGCGACGTCGTCGCTGCGGGACGCCGGGCCCAGGTCCAGGTCCAGCGTGACGTCCACGACGAAGTCCTGGCCCTGCTCGCGTTCGAAGTCGTAGACGCCGTGGTTGCCCCGGGCCCGCAGACCGGTCAGCGTGATCCGGCCGGGCCGTTCTCCGCCCATGGCACGCAGGTCGTCCAGCGTGAGTCGTCCGGGCATCAGCTCTCCCCGTGTATGTGGGTGGTCCGGCCGAGGGTCGTGGCCGCGCGTGGCGGACCCGTCGGGGCGGGCGGGGTGGGTTGCGGTCGGGGGCGGCTCACGGCGTACCCGAGAAATGGGGTGAACCTGTCGCCCGCCAGACGGCGAGGGCGTCGGCTGTCGCACCGACCTCATGGACGCGGACGCCCCAGGCGCCGGAGGCGACCGCGAGAAGTGAGGTGGCGAGGGTGGCCGCCTCGCGGCCGCCGACCGGGCGTGGCGTGCCGTCCGGACCGGCCAGCAGCCGTCCCAGATAGGTCTTGCGGCTGGCCGCGAAGAGGACCGGGAAACCGAGGCCGATGAGCACGTCGAGGTTGGCGCTGAGCGCCCAGTTGTGCTCGGGCTGTTTGGCGAAGCCGAGACCCGGGTCGAGGACGATCATGCGCGGGTCGACGCCGGCCGCGATCGCCGCGTCGGCGCGGGCCCGCAACTCGTCCCGGACCTCGGCCACCACGTCCTGGTAGACGGCGAGTTTCTGCATGTCGCGGGAGTGGCCGCGCCAGTGCATGAGGATCCAGGGGCAGCCGGCCGCGGCGGCGACGGACGCCATGCCGGGGTCGGCGAGGCCGCCGGAGACGTCGTTGATCACCGCGGCGCCGGCCGCGAGCGCCGCCTCGGCGACGGCCGCACGAGTGGTGTCGATACTCACCGGTACGCCCTGGGCGAACAACTGCTGGATCACCGGAACCACCCGGTCGATCTCGGTTCTCGCATCGACCCGCTCGGCGCCCGGCCGGGTCGACTCCCCACCCACGTCGATGACGTGCGCGCCTTCGCGAAAAAGGTGGACGCCGTGCTGAACCGCGGCGTCGACGTCGGTGTATCTACCACCGTCAGAGAAAGAGTCCGGCGTCACGTTGAGGACACCCATCACGACCGGGTGATCCACACGTAGCAGGTCAGCCCCCGTGAGCTGCGCGTCTGTCGGCGAATTGGACACAGGTGAAGGGTACGGGGCAGCAGTGATTCGAACAGGCGTACGATGCCAGGTGACTGTGAATCACGCACTCCTTCACCTTGGGTAACGAAACGGGCGCTTGTTGCTCGCAAGTACGGGCCGTACTCTTCGGATCTGGGCATCATGAAGTGACCGAAGAGAGCAGAGACGAGCATGGCAGTGCCCGAACGGCTCACTCGACGCGGTGAGTCAGAGGTAGCACCATATGGGCGTTGCCGTACGGCTTCACAACTGCAGCGTGTCCGTACCCCCCATACCGGACACGGGGAGGTTTACCGATGATCGCCACCGATCTCATCATCCTGGCGGCCGAGCCGGCAGGAAAAATCAACACCTCAGGGATCGTCGAGTTCTTCGCCACCAACATCGCGCCGATCCTGCTCGCGGTCCTCGGTGTGATCTTCATCGGCCGAGCCAGCAAGGGCGAGGTCTCGAAGGTCCTCACCAGTTCGGCGATCGCGATCGTAGGCTTGGCGTTCATCGCCGGCGCCACAGCGCTGTTCGTCTTCGGCGAGTCGATCATCGATCTGATCTTCACCTGAGATGCGGCTCCGGACCGACGACGACATCTACCGGGCGCGCCTGGTCTACCTCGGCCCGCCCGGTTACACACTGCCCGTCCATCTGCCCTATGCGCAGTACGGGATGTTCGTGGTCCTGGTGCCCGTCTTCATGGCCATCCACTATGCGCTCACGCTCGACTTCGACCCCTTCCCGGCCTGGGAGATCGCCCTCGCCATGGTGTCGACGTCCTACGTGTTCCGGCATGTCGACCCGGACCGGCCGGCCCGCGTCGTCATCCGCACCGCGCTCACCGACTGGCGCCGCACCCGCGAGCCCGCCGTGGAGCAGCGCGATCCCAGGCTTGTCGCCACTCGCATCCGGGTTCGGGAGGAGTTGGTATGACCAGTTGCCAGGTCGTCCGCGCAGGTGAGGTCCACGCATGACCGAAACGTATCCGCACGGGCATCCCCGGGCGGACGCCTCGTCCCCGGGCAGGCAGAGTAACGGTGTGCGTTCGGACAACTACTCCTCGCCTGATTCGCTCGACGAAGCGGACGAACTCGTCGCCACCCCCGGCCACGGTGGAGTGGGTGTCTTCCAGGCCCCGCAGCCGCTCCGGCCGCGCGCCACCACCGTCGACTCCAGTATGGACATCGACTCGCCGTTCCTGGACCTGTTCGGTGGAGCGGCGGTTCCCCGTACGAGTGATCCGGTCGCCCCGCCGGCGCTGGACCTCCCCCTGACGAATGGTCACACCGTCGTTCCGGATCCCGTCGTTCCGGATCCCGTGGTCCCGGACGACGACGAGTGGAGCGACTTCGAGGAGTGGCCACCGCCACCGCCGGTCACCCACGCGCCCGCCGCCCAGCCACCGGCCCTCTGGCAGCAGCCCGCGCCGATCCAGTCGCCGGTGCCGCTCCCGGTGCCGGCCGCCGCTCCGCCACTGCCGGTCGCGCCGCCGGAGCGCGCCCCGGCCCGGCGCCCGGAGAAGGCGCCGGCCCGGCGCAAGGAGAAGAAGGAGCCGAAAGCGGCCCCACTGCGGCCGCAGAAGCTCAAGTTCAACGACCGTGACCCGTCCGTCGAGCTGGCCATCAGCGAGATCGCCGGGCACCTGACGTTCACCCAGAGCACCGTCACCGCCTGGTACTACCTGCCCGAGGTGCGCTGGGCGTTCCGGCCCGACGCCGAGCGGGAGGCGCTGCTCAGCGCCATCTCCGAGCAGTATGCGGGGCTCGCCGGGTTCCGGCTGCACCTGCGTCGCACCACCCGGCCCTTCCCGGCCGACGAGTGGGCCCGCACCGTCGACTCGTTCACCCCCCGGCCACTGGCCGACGTGCACGGCGCCACCTCCTGGTCCGACCACCTGGTCGCGGCCCAGCGGCACCTGCTCTCGGTCAACCACGCCGAGGGGCAGACGTTCCTCGGCGTCACGTTCGCCAGGCGCTCGCTCGGCGACACGTTCACCGAGCGGATCCTGCGCGCGTTCGGCAAGGGCACCTCCGACGGCGAGCGCCGCAAGCTCGGCCGGACCGTCGAGCAGTTCGACGAGGTGCTCAACGCGTTCGGCATGCGCGGCCGGCGGGTCACCCCGCAGGAGCTGGAGTGGCTGCTCTACCGGTCGGTGGCGCTCGGCATGGCCCCGCCCGGACTGCTCTCCCCGGTCAGCAACGGGCACTGGGAGACAGGCGACCTGCTCGCCCTCACCGAGGCCGTCGAGCGCTACCGGACGCCGTACGGCTCGACGGTGAAGCTCGTCAACCGGATGACCGGCGAGGAACGGCACGTCGCCGTGCTGTCCGTCGGCCGGATGGAGCCGCTGGAGATCCCGGAGAAGCACGAGCCGTGGATGCACTTCCACGAGCGGCTCCCGTGGCCGATGGAGCTCTCCTCCCGGATCGACATCCTCGGCGCCACCGGCTCGTTCAAGAACCTCGAACACCGGCTCCGGATGATCCGGTCCCAGCAGCTCGACTACGCCGAGCACGGCATCGACGCCCCGCCCGAGCTGGAGCGCCTCGCCAAACGGGCACTGGTGATCGGCGACGAGATGACCACCGGCCTGCCGACCGACTCCGCCCGTGCGCACGGCTGGCACCGGATCGCGGTCGGCGGCGCCACCCGCGAGGAATGCCTCGAACGCGCCCGGCGGCTCATCCAGCTCTACTCCCGGGAACTGCGGATCTCCCTCCAGCACCCGAAGAACCAGGACCAGCTGGCCCGCGAGTTCATCCCGGGCGAGCCGATCGCCAACACCGGGTACGTCCGCCGGATGCCCGTCAAACTGCTCGCCGCGGCCCTGCCCCAGGCGGCGTCCAACGTCGGCGACCGGCGCGGTGACCTGATCGGGCGGACCGCGGGCACCTGCCGCCGGCCGGTCTTCCTCGACCTGCACTTCCCGATGGAGGTGCGCGAGCGCTCCGGGCTCGGTGTGTTCGTGGCCGAACCCGGCGGTGGCAAGTCGACCCTGATGGGCGCGCTCGGCTACCTGAACGCCCGCCGCGGTGTCCAGGTGACCCTGCTCGACCCGTCCGGCCCGCTCGCCCGCCTCTGCCAGATGCCTGAGCTGCGGCCGTACAGCCGGGTGCTCAACCTGACCGGCTCCGAGCAGGGGACCCTCGCGCCGTACTCGCTCATCCCGACCCCTGTGCGGTCCGAGTTCCCGACCGGTCCGGCCGGCGACCGGGAGTACGAGATCGCGGTCTCCAACGCCCGGGCCGAACGCCGGATGCTCGTGCAGGACATCTGCTCGATGCTGGTGCCGCCACAGGTCGCCAAGGAGGCGTCCACCGCCACCCTGCTGCGCCACGCGGTCCGGCAGGTGCCGGCCGAGGAGTCGTCCACGCTGGACGATGTGGTGCGTACCCTCCAGGCGCTGGACGACGACGAGGGCAAGGAACTCGCCAACCTGCTCCTCGACACCGCCGAGATGCCGCTGGCGCTGCTCTTCTTCGGGCACCCGCCGCAGCACCTGCTCGGCGCCGACGCGGCCCTCACCGTCATCACCATGGCCGGCCTGCGGCTGCCCGACCTCAGGATCGAGCGGGAGTACTGGTCGGCCGAGGAGTCCCTGGCCCTGCCGATGCTGCACACCGCACACCGGCTCGCGGTCCGGCGCTGCTACGGCGGCTCGATGTCCTCCCGCAAGATGGTCGGCCTGGACGAGGCGCACTTCATGGAGGGCTGGCGTTCCGGCCGGTCCTTCCTCGTCCGGCTCGCCCGCGACTCCCGTAAATGGAACCTGGCGGCCCTGGTGGCCTCCCAGAACCCGCGCGACATCCTCGGCCTCGATGTGCAGAACCTGGTCTCCACCGTCTTCGTCGGCCGGATCGCCGAGGACCAGGAGATCGCCTCCGAGGCCCTGCGGCTGCTGCGGGTGCCCGTCCACGACGGGTACGAGGCGACGCTCGCCTCCCTCTCCCAGGTCGACTCCGCCTCCCAGCACCGGCTCGGCTTCCGAGAGTTCGTGATGCGGGACGTGGACGGCCGGGTCCAGAAGGTGCGCGTCGACGTGTCGTACGTCGACGGACTGCTCGAACACCTGGACACGACACCGGGCGTGGCGCCGCCGACGACGGCTGTGTCACTTCCGTCCGACCTGGAGGTTTGAGATGGTGCGGCGGGGGCTGGCGTTTCTCACGGCGTTGCTCGTGCTGGTGGTGGCGTCGATAGCGTGGGCGGTCGCTTCTCCGGGGGTGGCGGTGGCCGGGCCGCGGGCTCAGGTGCCGGGCGGCGCGTGCAGCGTCGAGGAGTGGCAGTCCGACTTCAAGGCATGCGTGGACCGCCTAGCCGAAGTGGTCGACACTCGGGTCGGCTGCCTCAACCCGCCGACGCCGAGCACCCCCGACTCCGGCCTCGCCGGCTGGTTCGCCGAGCGGCCCGCGTCCTCCACCAAGAACAGCTTCCCCGGTCTTTACAGCGACTACGGCTACGCCGGCTACAACTTCGTCACCTATGACCTGGAGGGTGGCTGCGCGTCGACGATCGTCGACGCGGATCAGAAGTTCGAGACCACCATCGCCAACGGCGAATTCATGATCGCCACCGCGGTGATCGGTGCCTCGAACGCCCTCCGGGAACGTGCCTGGAACCCGGAGACCCTCTGGGGCTGGGCCGACCCGCTGGTCGACCAGGCCACCAAAGCCGTCTACCAGAAGGTGTTCACCGTCTTCGGTGTGGTCACGCTCGCCGTGGTCGGCCTCTATCTGCTGTGGCGTTCCCGGCAGGCGGAGATGGGCGCCGCGACGACCACGGCCGGCTGGGCGATCTTCATCATGGTCGTGGTCACCGCCATCGCGGCGTGGCCGGTGCAGTCCGCCAAGATCGCCGACCAGAGCCTGATCACCTCACTCAGCGTCGTCCACGATGCCGTCGGGCCACAGCCCAAGGAGCAGGTCGGCGAGTGCGCCCTCGGGCCGGAGGCCTGCGAGGACAAACGCCCGCCTGCGGTCCGCGCCAGTGACACCGCGACCGAGACCATGCTCTACCGGAACTGGCTGCGCGGGGTCCTCGGCTCTGCCGACAGCGAGACCGCCAAGAAGTACGGCCAGGCCCTCTACGACGCCCGGTCCTTCAGCTGGGACGAGGTCCAGCAGATCCGTCAGATCACGGACTCCCGCCAGCCCTTGATCGACCTCAAGCAGACCCAGTGGATGAAGGTCGCCGAGCAGATCAAGGCCGAGGACCCGGAGGCCTACGAGTACCTTCAGGGCTCCAAGGGGATGGAGCGTGTCGGCGCCGGTTTCATCGCGATGCTGGCGGCGTTCATGTATGCGATGTTCGACATCACCGCCTCCCTCCTGGTCCTTCTCGGCTTCCTGGTCTTCCGGTGGGCGGTCATCGCAGCACCGATCCTGGGCACCATTGGCCTGCTGCGACCTGCGAGCGGCGGCGTCCGGCGGTTGGGTAACGCGGTGGTAGCCGCAGTCTTCAACATCGCCATCTTCGGTACCGGCGCGGCGATCTACCTGTTCGCCGTCGACCTGATCATGAACACGGCGAGCCTGGCCGGCTGGCTCCAGGTGGTGCTGGTCTGGCTCTGTGGTGTGGTCGGATGGCTGCTGCTCCGGCCGTACCGCCGGATCACCCAGCTCGGCGGCAAGGACGGCGCGGCCACCATCGCGTCCGGTGGATCCTGGCACCGGCGCTTCTTCCGCGACATGCGTGAAGCGGCGAAGCTGGAGGTCGCCGAAGGTGGCGGCACCCGTGAGCCGACGTTCGGCAAGGGCCAGTTCGAACAGCGCAGCCTGCGTCCGGAGGCACGTATCGAGGACTCCTCGACGACGTCGCGCCGCGAGGCCGAGGTCGTTCCGGTCGCCACCCCGACCCGTCCGGACGGCAACGAGACCGTGCGGGACAACGAGCCCGTCCCCGTCGCGTCCGAAAAGGGACCGGCCAAATCGACCCGGACCCGCGGTGGTTCCGACTGGACCGAGCCGGATGTGTCCGAGCGGCCGACCTCCTACTCGATCTACCGGCCCGAAACCGGGGCGACGAGTGAGGAGCCGGCCAGCCCGCGGGTGCGCTCCGAGGCCCGGTGAGTGGCATGTCTGGGCTGATCACACGCACCCTGAACGGGATCTTCCGGTCCCGTTGGGGAGTCGCCATCGTCCTCGGCGCGATCGTGCTGGCGGTCGTCGGGATCGGACGGCTGTTCTCGGACGGGCAGGCCGCCGCGCCGCTGGGGAAGAGCAGCCCGGCACCGGCGATCAGCATCGACCCGTCGGACAACGACAGCGTCGCCTCGTCCGATCCACCACCCACCCCGAAGACCAAGCCGGGGCGGGCGCAGCCGGAGGCGGTGGCCTATGCGTTCGCCTCCGCCTGGGTCGACCACAGCGACATCACCGCGAAGAAATGGCTGAGCCGCCTCCAGCCGAACGCCACGCAGAACCTGACCGAGCAGTTGCGCGGCGTGGATCCCGCCGCGGTCCCGGCCGATCGGGTGGTCGGTAAACCCAGCCTGGTCGCGGTCAGCGACTCGCTGGTGAACGCGACCGTGACCATGGACAACGGCAAACTGGGGCTTCGGATGGTGGCCCCGGACGGCGCCTGGCTGGTCGACGGCATCGACTGGGAACCGGCATGAGCCTCCGGCGGCCGCGCAAGGTGGTCCTGCTGGTCGCCGCGGTCGTCACACTGGCCCTGTTGTGCTGCGGCGGCAGCCTCACCATCCTGGTCTGGAACGGGCTGCGCAGTGACAGCGACGACCGCTTCATCAACGCCTCGCTGGCCTGCGGAAAGGGCGGGGCTCTCGACCCGGACTCGCAATTGCCGGAGATCAGCCCCTATGACGGGGGACAGATCCGCAACGCGGCGATCATCATCAACGTCGGGGCGGACATGGGCCTGCCGCCACGGGCCTGGGTGATCGCGGTGGCGACCGCGATGCAGGAGTCCGGCCTGAACAACCTCGGTGATCTCGGCGCAAAGAACGACCACGACTCGCTCGGTCTCTTCCAGCAGCGGCCCAGCTCCGGCTGGGGAACGCCGAAGCAGGTCCGGGACCCGGTCTACGCGAGCACCAAGTTCTACTCGAAGCTCAAGACGATCCAGGGCTGGGAGAAGATGGCCCTCACCAGGGCCGCTCAGTCGGTGCAGATCAGCGCCTATCCCGATGCCTACGCCAAGCACGAGCCGCTGGCGACGCAGATCGTCAACCTCCTCGCCAACGGGGCCGCCAACGCCGTGGGCGACTCGGTGACCCTTCAGTGCTCGGTGTCCGGGGCGATCGCGGCGTCGGGCTGGACCATTCCGCTGAAGGGGCCGGTCGGTTCGGGATTCCGGACCGCCTCTCGGCCCAGCCACCAGGGCGTCGACATCAGCGTGGACAAGTACCGGCCGATCTACGCGGTGGCCAGCGGCACGGTGTCGGTGGTCAAGTGCGACGAGGACTTCCGCGGCCGGAAGACCTGCAATGTGGACGGCTACCCGGGCAAGGGCGGCTGCGGGTGGATGGTCGAGATCGTCCATGCGGGTAACGTGATGACACGCTACTGTCACATGGTGCAACAGCCCTTCGTGCGAAAGAATCAGCAGGTCGTGGCGGGCGAACAGATCGGGCGCGTCGGCAGCAGCGGCAACTCGTCCGGCCCGCACCTGCACTTCGAGGTGCACCTGGGCAATGACCGGTCGAGCGCCGGCGCGGTCGATCCGGTCCGGTTCATGCAGGGGCAGGGCGCCCCGTTGGGGAACGAGGGATGAGCAGCGGATCTATGCCGGACCCATTCAGCGGCCGGCGTGACGGAGCGCTGGACTCACCACGCCCGATAGTGCCCACGCCCGCGACCATGGCCGGCGATCTGCGCGGCCGTCGTGTTCTCGTCGGACTGCCCGGCCACGGCTGGCGCGGTGATCTCCGCGCCGACGAGAAGGTGATACAGGGCAGCCGCACCTACGTCCCGGTGATGCCGGAGGCGGAGTGGTACCGCGCCGAGGCCGAACGCACCGAGGTCTTCGCCGCGCTGGTCCCGGTCGAGCGGGTCTGGGTCGAGGAACTGGGATTCCCCGGCACCACGACCCCCGGCGCGAAGGTGAACCAGTTGGTCTCGCTCGACGAACCGCCCCGCCGGCCGCCGGTCTCCGCGATCGACGCCGACACGCTCACCGGTCGCCGGGTGACGCAGATCCTCGACGACGGCAACGAACGGCGCGATCTCCGAGCGGTGACCGAGTCACATGTGAGTGACGACGGAACCGTCAGCGTCCGGGTGGCACAGGAGCTCGACTGGTACCGGTGGGGCTGGAGTGGCAAACTCCCCCGGACGCTCGAAGTACCGGCCCACCTGCTCTGGGTCGAGTAACCTCGTCACTCCGTCCGGGTCGCTACGCAGACACGCCAGCCGTCCTGGTCCTCCACCGTCAGGTCCCATGAGCTTCCGTCCCGGCCCGATCCGTCCGAGATGCGACGGCTCACGTCCACCTTCGCGACGCCGCTCGCTCCGTCGGTGGTGACACTCACGATTCGCCACGTCATCGTGATGCCGACCGAGAACTCCTTCTCCCGGCGGGCCGTGTCGTCGCGGTAGGCCTGTAAGGCGGAGAGATCGCTACCCGATTTGCACTGGTAGAGCGCGGCTTCTTGATCATTTCGGTTGGAGAGGTATGCGCCCAGGAAGTTGGTGACCACCGCACCGGGCGTGTCCCGCTTGATCTCGGTGGCCTCGTCGTAGAGGACGTAGAAGGCGCCCACACCGCCCACACACAGCAGGGCGAGAAGCCCACCGGTCAGCGCCAGCGCCAGCCGGGCCCGACGGCTCTGGAATCGGCCCCGGCGCGCGCCCGGAAGACTCCCCAGCGGCCGTGACACCGGCTTGCTCACAGTCTCACCGTCGGCCCGGGGCGCCGGTGACGTCTCAGGCTCTCGCGGTCCCATGTGTACGACATTAGTTCGTCCACCGGACCGGTCCATGATCGACATGTCGCGGAGGCCACCGTCAGCCTCGGCTCAGCGTGATGAACTCGGTCTCCGAGCCCCAGTGCCGGAGAACCTCGACCACAGCGTCCTTGATCACGGCGAGATCCACCGCCGGGATCGGCTCACCGTCATCCCAGGAGGGGACGGCAGGCAGGTATATGCCGTGGCTTCCGACACCTCGGTCCACCGGCAGAACCATGCTGCGTCCCTGATAGTCGGCGCGCAGTGTCTCCCGGTCGACACTGCGCAACACCACGCCCGTGTCGGTCCGTGCCTCCTGGCTGTGGATGTCCTCGACGCCCATCCGGTCTCCGTTCGAAGTCACGCCTCGGGATCGATGACACTAATATTCGTCACCGCCGGATTCCGTTCCAAGGCCGGTTTCTCGACGGTGTTCCAGATGCTGTTCACCCGCGGGTTGTGCGACCAGGCCGTCACCTCGCCCTGAGCGCTTTCGGCGTACCTCTCGGAAAGCCGTCCCCAGATGTCCTCGGCCTGATCGGACCTGATCGGCGAATGATTCTCGAAGAGAAGCATGTCGTCGAACCTCGAGCCGCCGGGTGTCTGCTCCAGCGTGACCTTGGTGACTCCGTCCGTGTACTTCTCGGCGATCTCCCGCATCCGGGTTCCGTCCTCCAGCTTCCCGGAGTAGAAGTTGGCGCCGTTGAACGGGCTGCGGACGTCGGCCCGTTCGACCTCGCGCATCAACCGGTGGAATTCCGAGTTCTGCCCGAAGTGCTTGGCGAGCTGTCCGGCGTGCTGGGCGGCGGCCTTGGTCCCGGCGGTTCGCAGCAGCGTCGCCGCCTGACCGAACATGTCCGCGATCTCACCTTCGACCACCTGGAGCGCCTTGTGGACGAGCTGGCGGCAGGCGACCCGGCTGGCGGCGATGAAGATCGGGATCTCGCCGAGGGTGGCGCCGGCCGACACCGCCGCGGTGGCGACGGCCTGTCCGACCTGGAAGGCGAGGAGGGTGAGCTGGGCGATGTAGGCGGTCTTGAGCGCGACGGTGACGCCGGCCATCGCGATGAGCCCGGCGCCGATGAGCTCGACCGCGGTCGCGGCGTCGTCGAGGTGCCGGCCGGGGCCGTCCTCGCCGTTCCACCACTGTTCGAAGGCGTCGACGGAGGCGCCCTCGTTCTCCAGCCAGACCCGGCGGGCGGCGGTGTCGGCTTCGGCGGCGTGCCGGCGCAGCCGGGTGGCGTGTTCGATCCAGGCGAGACCGTCGGCGTGCAGGCGGTCCTCGTCGGCCTGCGGCCAACTGAGCCCGAGCCAGGACAGCGGCTCGGTGAGCTCAGCGGGCAGCTCGATGGTCATGACGGGCCCCCGGTCAGTCCGGCGGCGGCTTCTGCGTCGACGGCGGCGATCGACCGGGCCTGGGTGTGCAGGTCGAGGGCGGCCTCGCCGAGCTGCTGGACGTGGCTGCCGAGGGCCTGGAGGGCGTGCCCGAGCACGGACTGGTAGGCGAGGGCGAACATGCTGCCGCTCTCGTCGGCGCCCCACGGGCTGTCCGGTCCGGCGACGGTGGTCTCCAGGGCGCCGAGGTCGTCGGCCATCCGCTGGGCGATCCCGGCGAGGGCGCTGCCGGCGGCCGCCACGATCTGCGGATCGAGCTTCACGCGTACGTTCATCGCCGTGCCGCCCGCCGGGAGAGGTCGTGCAGGGCCTGGGAGATCTCCGCGAAGCGCCGTTCGGCCGCGGTGTTGACGTCGGCGACGGATGCTTCGAAACCGGGCTGCCCGGCCTGCGCGCCGGTGATCGCGTCGAAGAGGGCGGTGCGGAGCTCGTCGACGGTGAGTTCGGTGACCTGAGGGTCGAGGACGACGTCCCACAGCCGGCCCTCGCCGTCGAGTTCGATCCGGACGAGTCCGTCGGCGCCTTCCCCGAAGGAGGCGATGTAGTCCGTCTCCCGGGTGGATCGGGCGTGCTCGTCGTACTCCTGGGTGACGTTCACCTCGGCCTCCCTCGCACGGTAGCGGTACCTGCGAATACCGCTGTTGCACGCTCCGAGTTCAAACCGGCACGCAACGTTTCTTCGGGAGTCGAGATTGGACGGATGCGAGCGGGTCCGGCACGAAAGTCGCACCGGGGACGCAACGCGGTGCCCGGACGGGTCTGGGATAGGTTTTATTCCGCGGACAGGAGGTGACGGCAGTGGCGGATTCGACTCTGCGGGTCCGGCAGGCCGCTGCTTTGCACCGGCAGGCCGTGGCGACGGCGGATGCTGCCTCGGTCGCGCTGGAGGCGTTCGCGCCGGCCGCCGCCGACCCGCGTGAGCAGCATCGTCTGGCCGACCGGTTGCGGGCGGCCGCGGCGCAGCTGGCGCCGGGCTGGCTGGGTTCGACGCTCGACGCGTTGTCGGCGGTGGCGCCGCTCGGCGGGACGACGATTCCGCAGTTCGTGCGGGTGGGTCTGGCGCAGCCGCTGGACGATGTGCGGTTCCCGGCGGTGGTGCCGCTGCTCGGCACGGGCCACCTGACGATCGACGCCACGGCCACCGACCCACGGGTGTTCGGTGTGCTCCGGTCGTTGCTGCTGCGTCTGCTGGCGAGTGCTCCGGCGGGTTCGCTGCTGGTGCGCGCGGTGGACGGGGTCGGTGGCGGCGCCGTGTTCGAGCCGTTCGAGGAGCTGTCCGACGCCGGTCTGATGTCGCCGCCGGCCACCGACCGGCAGGGTCTGCGTGATGTGTTGTCCGAGGCGGAGAAATGGCTGCGCCCGGCACGGGCCGGGGCGGGGCGGCGGGCCCGGCGTGACCGGGTTCTGCTGGTGGTGATCGCGAGCCTGCCGGAGATGACCGAGGGTGAGGAGCTGCGGCGGATCGCGGCGCTGGCCCAGCAGGGGCCCGATTCCGGGTTGCACCTGGTGGTGGCCGGTTGGCCGCCGCCTCCGCTGACCGCCGAGACGACACAGGCGCCGCTGCCGCGGACGACGGCGATCTCGGTGCGTAATCCGTATGCGATCGTCGGCGATCCGCCCGGTGGCACGTTCGGGTCGGCGCCGGAGACCGCGTGGCTGAACGCGCCGGTGTTCCTGGACGAGGATCCGCCACCGCATCTGATCGACGCGGTCTGCCGGGATCTGGCGGCCGATTCGGCTGAGGCGTCCCGGGTGACGCTCTCCGATCTGCTGCCGGAGCCGGGCGAGGAGCTGTGGTCGCAGGACGCGGCGGCGGGTGTGGAGACGGTGGTGGGTCATCACGGTGACGTGCCGCTGGTGCTGCGCTTCAACGACCTGACTCCGCACTGGATGCTCGGTGGCCGGTCGGGCGCCGGCAAGACGGCTTTCCTGATCAACGTGCTGTATGGGCTGGGCGCCCGGTACAGCCCTGATGAGCTGGCGCTCTACCTGCTGGATTTCAAGGAGGGCGTGTCGTTCTCCGAGTTCGTGCCGACCCAGCGGGACCGGACGTGGCTGCCGCACGCGCGGGCGGTCGGGGTCGAGTCCGACCGGGAGTATGGTCTGGCCGTTCTGCGTGAGCTGGACGCTGAGATGGGCCGCCGCTCGCTGGCGTACAAGCGGGCCGGGGTGTCGCGTTTCGCCGATCTTCGTGCGGTCGCCGCGGAGGAGGGCCGGGGCCGTCCACTGCCCCGGGTCCTGTGCGTGATCGACGAGTTCCAGGTGCTGCTGGCCGGCAACGATCCGATGGCCGCCGAGGCGGTGGCGCTGCTGGAGTCGCTGGCCCGCAAGGGCCGGTCGTATGGGATACACCTGATCCTGGCCAGCCAGACGGTGCTCGGTGTCGAGGCGCTGTATGCGAAACGCGACTCGATCTTCGGTCAGTTCCCGGTGCGGATCGCCCTGCCCGGTGGCGGTGATGTGCTGGAGCCGACGAACGACTCGGCGGCCGGCCTGCCGATGGGCAGCGCGGTGGTCAACACCGCTGGTGGCCTGGGTGGTCCCCGGGGTGCGACCCGCGGTCACGAGCGGGTGGTCCGGTTCCCCGATCCGCATGCCGACCAGGCGCTGCTCAGCGACCTGCGGCACCGGCTGTGGGGCAGCCGGGACCAGGAGTCACAGCCGCCGAAGATCTTCGCGGGGTATGCGCAGCAGCATCTGGCCGACGACCCGACCTATCGGGCGGCGCTGGCCGGCCGGGTGCCTCGACCGGCCGCGATGGTGGGCCGGGTGATCGACGTGGCGCTGTCGACCGCGACGTTCCCGCTGGACTCGTCGCCGGGCCGGCATCTGGCGATCCTGGGTTCGCAGACGGCGGGCGCGGAGGCGCTGGACGCGGCGGCCCGCAGTGTCGCCGCGTGTCATCCGCCGCGGTCGGCCCGGTTCGTCATCGCGTCGCTGGTGGCCGAGGGTGACGCCCGGGCGGCCGCGCTGGCCGCCGAGATCGGGCACCGGCAGGACGTCGAGGCCGTGGACGCCGCTGGTTTGGCCGCTGAGCTCACCGCGGACCGTCCCGGGTATCTGGTGGTGTTCGGGATGGACGCGGCGCCTCCGGGGACTCTGGGGGGTCTGCGGCAGTTGTTGCGGGAGGGCCCGAGCCGTGGCGCGCATCTGCTGTCGTGGTGGCGTGGGGTGCGCCGGTTCAGTGAGGAGACCGGCGGGAGCATGGGCCGGGAGGATGTGGCCGGCCTGCTCTTCCTGAATGTGCCGCAGGCCGACGTCTCGCTGCAGCTGGGCCGGCCGGTGGACTGGCAGCCCCGGGCGAACCGGGCGCTGCTGCACGACAGGCATGCCGACCGCACGGTGACCGTGGTCCCGTTCGTAGACCCGGAGAGTGACGAGCCGTGACGGAGCAGGCCGAGCAGCACGGGGTGATCCCGGTGCAGACGGGGCCACCCACGTCGGCCCCCTGGGCGGAGTACCTGGCCGCCGCCCAGGAACTGGACTCGGTGCGGCGCGCGGCGAGTTCGGTGGCCGGCGAGCATGCCGCGACTGTCGCGGCCGCCCGGCAGGAGCTTTCGTCGGTACGGGCACGGCTGGCCCCGCAACGAGCGCGGCTGGCACGCGACTTCCGCGTACCGGAAAATGATCTGATGCCGCACCCGGCGGACCAGGCCGAGGCGATGGACCGGGTGGCCGGTGGCCCGCCGGCCGTGCTGTCGGCGCTGCGTGCGGCCCGGGCCACCGCGGATGCCGCGGACAATGCCTTCGTCGGGCCGGGCCCGGCCGGGCCGCACCGGCCGCGGGCGCGCAACCTGGTGGTCTATGGGCCGTTCGCGGCCGCGGTGCTGCTGGTGCAGGTGCTGCTGTTCGTGGTGGCGCCGTCCGGGTCGCCGTCGACGCCGGCGCTGCTGTGCGGGCTGAGCATGCCGTTGCTGGCGTTCGGGCTGGGTTGGGCGACGATCGGTTTCGTCTACGGCGGTGACGGGGTCAAGGTCGACCGGACGCCGGTGCTGGGCCTGATCACGTGTCTGACGCCGGTGCTGCTGACCTGTGCCGGCACCGGTCTCGAAGCGCTTTTCTGAGGGGGACGCGGTGGCGAACGTCGAAGAGGTCAAGGTCAACGTGGCGGCCACGGTGGACGGCGCGCAGCGGGCCGTCGCCGGGATCAAGGTCGTGTCCGATCAGCTGGACGAGGCGCTGACCCGGTTGCGGGTGACTGCGGTGGGCTCGTTCCATCCGGCCGCGGCGGCCGCCATCGCGCAGCTGGAGCAGGCGCGGACCAGGCTGGACGAGGCAGTGCAGCTCACCCACGCGGCGGTCGACTCGGCCAACCAGTTCCGCAGCACGATCTAAACGCCCCTCAACGGGCGTTTATCAGCGCCATCACTTCGGCGCGGACCTTGCCGTCGGTCTGGAAGCCACCGCGGACGGCGCTCGTCACGGTACGGGCGCCGGCCTTGCGGATGCCGCGCATCTCCATGCAGAGGTGCTCGCACTCCAGGACGACGATCGCGCCGCGGGCGCCGAGCCGCTCCATCAGCAGGTCGGCGATCTGTGAGGTGAGGCGTTCCTGGACCTGCGGGCGGCGGGCGAAGACCTCGACGAGCCGGGCCAGTTTCGACAGCCCGGTGATCCGGCCGTCGGTGCCGGGGATGTAGCCGATGTGCGCCACGCCCTTGAACGGCAGCAGATGGTGCTCGCACATGCTGTGCAGTTCGATGTCGCGGACCAGGACGAGTTCTTCGTGGTCGGCTTCGAACGTGGTGGTGAGGACGCTGGCCGGGTCGACCCGGAGCCCGGCGAACAGCTCGGCGTAGGCGCGGGCGACCCGGGCCGGGGTCCGCTGGAGCCCGTCCCGGTCCGGGTCCTCACCGACGGCGATGAGGATCTCCCGGACCGCTTTCTCGATCCGCCCGAGGTCGACGGCCTGCTCGACCGGTGTGCCGGTGAGCTTGCCGTCGACCAGACGGGCGGCGAGATAGTCGAGTTCGTCCGACAAGTTGATCAGTTGCTGCTTTCCGAACCGTTCGCATTCGGGTTGTGCCCGACCGCGATTTGACCGTCGGCCTCGGCCTGCGCCTTCAGCTTCTCCCGCTCGGCCGGGGTGACCACGGGCGGCGCCTCGGACGGCAGGCGCTTGCCGAAGCCGTTGAACGGCGACATCGGCGGGCGCTTGGCCACCCGGGCACAGATCCGGTTCATGTCCTCCTGCGTGATGGTCTCCTTCTCCATCAGCTCGAGGACCATGTTGTCGAGCACGTCGCGGTACTCGACCAGGATCTCCCAGGCCTCGTCGTGCGCGAGCTCGATCAGGGCCCGGACCTCGCCGTCGATGTCGGCGGCGACCGCGTCCGAGTACGCCTTGTCGTGACCCATGCTGCGGCCCATGAACGGCTCGTCGCCGGTGGTGCCGTACTTCACGGCGCCCAGCTTGGAGCTCATGCCGTACTGCGTGACCATGGCCTTGGCGAGGTTGGTCGCCTTCTCGATGTCGTTGCCGGCGCCGGTGGTCGGCTCGTGGAAGACGAGCTCCTCGGCGGCCCGGCCACCCAGCGCGTACGCCAGGGTGTCGATCATCTCGGCCCGGGTCTGCGTGTACTTGTCCTCGGTCGGCAGGACCAGCGTGTGACCGAGCGAGCGGCCGCGCGGCAGGATCGTCACCTTGTGCACCGGGGCGGAGTGCGGCAGAGCGTAGGCGACCAGCGCGTGTCCACCCTCGTGGTACGCGGTGATCTTCTTTTCCTTGTCGCTCATCGCCCGGGTACGGCGCTCGGGGCCGGCGATGACCCGGTCGATCGCCTCTTCGAGGTACTCGTTGGAGATCGCCCGCTTCTCGTGCCGGGCGGTCAGCAGCGCAGCCTCGTTGATCACGTTGGCCAGGTCGGCGCCGGAGAAACCGGGCGTGCGGCGGGCCACCGAGTCGAGGTCGACGTCTGGCGTGAACGGCTTGCCCTTGGCGTGCACCCGCAGGATCGCCTTGCGGCCCTCCATGTCCGGGTTGTCGACCGGGATCTGCCTGTCGAAACGGCCGGGGCGGAGCAGGGCCGGGTCGAGGATGTCGGGCCGGTTGGTGGCCGCGATCAGGATCACGCCGCCCTTGGTGTCGAAGCCGTCCATCTCGACGAGCAGCTGGTTGAGGGTCTGCTCACGCTCGTCGTGGCCACCGCCCATGCCGGCGCCACGGTGCCGGCCGACGGCGTCGATCTCGTCGACGAAGACGATCGCCGGAGCGTTCGACTTGGCCTGCTCGAAGAGGTCGCGGACCCGGCTGGCGCCGACGCCGACGAACATCTCGACGAAGTCGGAGCCGGAGATCGAGTAGAACGGCACACCGGCTTCGCCGGCGACCGCACGGGCCAGCAGCGTCTTACCGGTACCGGGGGAGCCGAAGAGCAGCACGCCCTTCGGGATCTTGGCGCCGAGGGCCTGGTACTTCGTCGGGTTCTGCAGGAAGTCCTTGATCTCCTGGAGCTCCTCGACGGCCTCGTCGGCGCCCGCCACGTCGGCGAACGTGGTCTTCGGCGTGTCCTTGGTGATCATCTTCGCCTTGGACTTGCCGAAGTTGAGCACCCGGGAGCCGCCGCCCTGCATCTGCGACATGAACAGCAGCAGCAGGACCACGAGGATCGCGATCGGCAGCAGGTTGATCAGAATGCTCAGCAGGATGTTGTCACCGGAGACCGTGGCGTCGACCGTGCCCGTGACGAACTTGCTGTTCCGGGCCTGCTCGGCTTTCGCGAAGATCTCGTCGGTGAGCTCATACGGATACTGAGCTTCGATCTGCTTGGTGGACTTGCCGTCGAACGTCTCGGGGTTGGCGAGATCGATCTGGAGCGTCTGCTCCTTGTCCTTGAGGACGACCTTGGTGATGCCGTCCCTGTTCAAACGGTCAAGCGCGACCGATGTCTCGACCCTCTGGTAGCTCGGACCACTGGTGAAGAGCATGCTCAGCCCGAGTACGCCGATGATCACCAGAATGATCCAGACCACCGGGCGGCGGAAGAAACGCGTACGTTCCATACTGTTGTCGGGCGCCAAGCGCCCGGACCCTCCTGATCGGCCGTCCTGGTCACCTCAACGTCACCGCCCACCGGCGGCTGCCGAGGCCGTTTCCGGCCCCAGCCCCTCCGGCGCTCGTGACACCACGCCATCGGTCACTCGACCGTACACCGTAGGTACCGATTACGAACCCGTGAGCCCGCAGGGCGAACTACGCGTACGCCCGGTTAAATCAGGGCGGTTCAGGTGCAAAAACGCCCATAATGAACCATTACTGAGAACACGCTGAGAAAGCGGTTCAGCTACGGGCGTACACCTCGGGCTTGAGAACGCCCACGTAGGGCAGCTCCCGGTACCTCTCGGCGAAGTCCAGGCCGTAACCGACCACGAACTCGTTCGGGATGTCGAAACCCACGTAGCGAACCGGGACCTGCACCTTGACCGCGTCCGGCTTACGGAACAGCGCCACCACCTCAACGCTGGCCGGCTGGCGCGACTCCAGGTACTTCATCAGCCAGGAGAGGGTCAGTCCGGAGTCCACGATGTCCTCGACGACGAGCACGTGCCGGCCGGTGATGTCCCGGTCCAGGTCCTTCAGGATCCGCACCACGCCCGACGAGGTCGTCCCCTGCCCATACGACGAGACGGCCATGAACTCCATCTCGGTCGAGGGGCCGTGCTTGCCCAGCGCGCGGGCGAAGTCGGCCATGAACATGACCGCGCCCTTCAGCACGCAGACGAGCAGGATGCCGCCGTCGGCGTCAGTGTGGTCCACGGACACCTGCTTGGCCAGTTCGTCGATCTTCTCCCGGATCTGTTGCTCCGAGATGATCACGTGGTCGATGTCGGTGTCGTACCAAGAGCCATCAGCCATGGGCCTAAGCCTGCCGTATCGAAGTTACCGTTCAGCGAACGGGGCCACTATCCGAACCGGATACCTCACCTGATATCGGCCGGAACCACCCGAACGAGGTCCTCCGAACGGCGTGCGACACCTATTCCTGCGGGCAGAAACACAGGTCCCTGCCCGTGCCAGTCGGTCACCAGCGCGTCCAGGGCGACCACATGGCCGTAGGCCAGAGCCCCGCCGGGCGCCCCCAGCTCCCGTGCCCAGCGGTGCAGCGCCCGGCCCCGGATCGCGGGCAGCATCGCGGCCAGCACCGGCACCGACAGCCCGGCCACCGACCGGGCCGACTCCAGCGCCTGCGCGGACAACTCGTCCAGGGCCGCATTGTCCGCCGCGACCAGCGCCGCGGTCCGGGCCAGGTTGGGCAGCACGGCCGGGCCCAGCGCGTCGACCAGGGCCGGCAGCGCCGAGGCACGGACGCGCGAGCGTGCGTACGCCGGATCGGTGTTGTGTGGGTCCTCCCAGGGCGCGAGGCCGAGGGCGGCACAGGCCTTCCGAGTGTCGGCCCGGGCCACCTCGAGCAGCGGCCGCCGGAAGACCCCACGGCGGGCCGGCATCCCGGACAGCCCGCGCGGCCCGGCGCCCCGGGCCATCGCCAGCAGCACCGTCTCGGCCTGGTCGTCGCGGGTGTGCCCGAGCAGCACCGCAGCCGCGCCCAGGTCGGCCGCCGCCGCGCTCAACGCCTCATACCGCGCGGTGCGAGCGGCCGCCTCCGGCCCGCCGGGCAGGCCGGCCACCGAGACGGTGTCGATCCGCACCGGGTCCAGGCCGGCGTCACGCGCCCACGCGGCCACCGACCGGGCACGCCGGTCCGAACCCTCCTGCAGACCGTGGTCGACCGTGACCAGGCCGACGCGGCGGCCACAGAACTGGGCCGCCGAAGCGAGTGCCAGAGAATCGGCTCCACCCGAGCAGGCCACCAGGATCAGGGCATCCCCGGGAAGGTCGGCCAGGCCCCGGCGCACCGCCATGCGCACTGCCGCCACCGGCGGCGGGATCCTGGCCATGGTCAGCTGTGCACCCTCGCCACCCAGGCGTCCGGGTCGCCGAGCTCCTCCAGGCGGGGCAGCGTCAGCGGGGACTCGAAGATCTTGTTGAAGCCGGCCATGCCGACCCGCTCGTGCACACCGTGGACGAACTTGCGGCCCTCCGCATACTGCCGCATCTTCACCTCGATGCCGAGCACCCGGCGCAACGCCTTCTCCAGGGGGTTTCCGCTCTCGCGGCGCCGGTTGAACTTGGCCCGGATCGACTCGACCGTCGGGATCACCTCGGGACCCACCCCGTCCATGACGAACTCGGCGTGCCCCTCCAGCAGCGTCATCAGCGCGGTCAGCCGGTCCAGCACGGCCCGCTGGGCCGGGGTCTGCACGATGTCCAGCACGGACACCCGGCTCTCCTCGTCGCGCAGCGCCTCGGAGAGCGTCGCCACGCCACGGCGCAGCCGCTCCAGCACGTGCTCACCACCCTGTGACGCGTCGACGAACGCCTGCACCTCGCCGAGGAAGTAGCCACGCATCCACGGGACCGCGGTGAACTGCGTCCGGTGGGTCACCTCGTGCAGGCAGACCCAGAGCCGGAAATCCCGGGGATCGGCGTCGATCTTGCGCTCGACCTCGACGATGTTCGGCGCGTTCAGCAGCAGCTGCCCGGGGTCGCCGGAGAACACCTCATACTGCCCGAGGACCCGGCCGGACAGATACGCCAGCACCGTCCCGGCCTGCACACCCGTCACCCGGGAGCCGATCGCGTCGACCAGCGGGCTCGGCTCCTTGTCACCGGACAGCCGGGTGACCAGCGGGCCGATCACCCGTTGCAGGCCGGCGATGTTCACCTTCGCCCAATCCCGGCGGTCCACCACCCGGACCGGCGGGACCTCGGTCTGCGAGGTCAAGCCGGTGTACGCCGCGACGTGCACCGCCGCCTCGTCGGTCAGCGCCCGCAGCTCGGACACCACCTGAGTGGCCTCCTCGAAGGAGACCGCGGGCCCGGATTTGGACAGCGCGCCAGCAGTTGCGGCGGCCAGATCCCAGTCAACGAACTGCGCCATGCAGCCCACCGTACCCGCGCGGTTCCAGACCGCACTCAGGTGAAACCCCGGATCGGCGTGGACTCAGCAGCCGCAGTCCACCAATCTGGCCGCCACCTTGTCGATCGCCGCCCGGGCCGCAGTGGCGTCCGGGCCACCCTTGGCCATTATCGCGAAGACGAGCACCCGCCGATCCCTGGTCACCAGCACTCCGGCCAGCGTGTTCACGCCGCTCAGGGAGCCGGTCTTGGCCCGTACGACACCCTGCGCGGTGGCGTTGGCGCTGGGTGTGGCGAAGCGCGTCTCCAGGGTTCCGGACCAACCGGCCACCGGCAGTCCGTTGAAGATGTTGCCGAGCGCCGGCTGTGCCCCGCCGGCGGCCAGCTCCAGCGTCTCCACCAGCAGTTCCGGGGTGATGCCGTTGCGGTTGGAGAGGCCGCTCGCGTCGAACAGCTTCGCCTGGTCGGACGGCAGTCCCAGCTCGGCCAGCTTCTCGGCCATCGCCTCGGCCGCACCGGCGAAGCTCGCCTCCTTGCCGGCGGCCAGCGCCACCTGCCGGCCCAGCACCTCGGCCAGCACGTTGTCACTCTGCTGCAGCATCCAGTCGACCACCTGCACCAGCGGCGGCGACTGCACCCGGCCCAGCTCGGCGCCGGGCGTCCAGGTCCCGCCCGGCTCGGCCGACGGCGGCGCGTCGACGGCCCGGCCCGGCGCCGTGCCCCGCTTCACCGATCCCTGCGGGGCGGCGATCATCTTCGCGAACAGCTTGCCCGCCGACAGCGCCGGATCGGCGAACCGCGGGTCCCCACCGAACTCGTTGTGCACCGGCTCGATCCGGCCGGCGTTCGTCATCAGCGACTGGATCCGGGCCACCTGGCCACCCGGCGACACGTCCCAGCTGTCCCAGCCCGGCGCCGTCTCCGGCCCCTCGAACAGGGTGGTGTCCACCAGCACCCGGGTCGGTTTGACACCGCCGAGCGCCTTCTTCACCTGCGCGGCCAGGTCGTCCAGCCGGGCCGCGCCCGGGAACAGGTCCTTGTCGTCCTCGAAGACGGCCATCGTCGCGTCGCCACCGCCGACGATCACCACCTCACCAGGGGCGCTTCCGGCCACGACGCGGGTCTCCAGCCGGTAGGCCGCCCCCCGCGCGGCCAGCACGGTCGCGGCGGTCAGCACCTTCGTGGTCGAGGCGGGCGTGGTCGGTTTCGTCGGGTTGCGCTCGTAGAGAATTGTGTCGCTCGCCACATCAAGCACCTGGATGTGCACGGTGGGGCCGAGCGCTTTCGCATTCACCAGCGGGTCCAGCGCCGCCTTGACCGCGGCCACGTCCGGCACCGAGCCGTCCGCCTCGGCCGCGACCAGAACCGGCGTCGGCGTCGGTTCGGGCGTGGTCGGGGCCGGTGCGGGCGTCGTCCGGGCCGGCTCTCCGGTCAGGGCGTCGAGCCATCCGTCGACCGGCCCGGGCCGAACAACGATGCCGACCGCGGCGGCCAAGACCGCCAAGACCAAAACCCCGACCACCAATTTGGTACGGGAACCGCGCCCCGTTCTCCCATCGGCCGGAGTCACCGCGTCGCCCGGTTTCACGACGGGTGGAGCCGTGGGCACACTCGCCCTGGCCGTATTCGGGGCTACCGTGGCCCGCCCGTACTGCCCGGCCTCAGCCGCCTTCCCCGGCCCGACGCCCGGCACAGCCGCTTTCGCCGCCGAAGCCGCACTACCGGCCACCGCCGCACTGCCAGCCACCGCCGCTTTCGCCGCAGCCGGGCCGCCGACCTGCGCCGCGCCCTTCGCTGCCGTACGGCCGCCCACCTTCGCAGCGCCACTCGCGGTCGGTGTAGTTGGTGTGATCGGTGCGGTCCCGGCCGCTGCCGGGCCGCCGACCTGGGCAGCGCCCGCCGCTGGGCCGCCCGGGGCGGTTCCCGTCGCCGGCGGAACGCTGACCTGCGCCGCGCCCTTGGCCGCCGTAGGGCCGCCCGGCGCGCTTCCCTTCGCCGGCGCCGGCCCGGCAGCGCTCGTACCAGACGTGCCGGTACCCGGTTTCGCCTCCTGCTGCCCAGCATGCTGAGCGGCAGCAGCTGCTGCGGCCGGCCCGAGGTTGATGGTGCGGTCCGGGTCGACCGGCCGCTGGAGACTGACGGTGCGATCCATATCGACAGGCTGCGGTGGATTCGCCGGCCGCTGGAGACTGGCAGTCCGTTCCGGGTCGACAGGTTGTTGCGGACTCGCCGGCTGTTTCCGGCTCTCCGGACGATTCGGATCCACAGGTTGCTGCGGACCCGCCGGGCGATTCAGATCCGCCGGACGACTCAGATCCACGGGTCGCTGCGGACTCGCCGGAGGCTTCAGGTCCGCCGGGCGCGGAAGGCTCGCGGTCCGATCCGGATCCACCGGCCGTTGCTGACTCGCGGACCGATTCGGCTGCTGGAGACTCGCCGTGCGATCCGGGTCGACAGCCTGCTGCGCGCCTGCCGGAGGCTGCTGGCCCGTCGGAGGCTTCGGGGCCGCCGGACGCTGAAGACTCGCGGTCCGATCCGGATCCACCGAGCCAGGGCTCGCCGTCCGCCCCTGGGCCGCGGACGTGTCGATGGTCGCGGTCTGGTCCGGGTCAACCGTCTTGCCCTGCTGCTCAGCGCCGCCCCTCTGACCGGCACCCGATTTGTCCCGCGTGGAGGTCTGACCGCCCCCGGTCGCACCACCTTGAACCGCGGCCCGACCCGAACCACCACCGGGCACCGCCGCCTGGCCAGACGAACCGCTCTTCGCACCCTGACCAGGCGCACCGCGCGTCCCGGCCGGGCCAGGCGCGCTTCCTTGGGCAGCCGACGTAGCTTGTCCCGGAGCAGCAGCTTGTCCCGGAGCAGCACCCTTGGCAGCCTGGCCTTGCGCAGCCTCCGTGGCCCCTCGGACCGCGGCTTGCCCCGACGCCGAACCCTTCGCAGCCGGGCTCGACCCGACACTCTTGGAACCTTCGACCGCTGCTTGCCCCGACGCCGGACCCTTGGCAGTGGGGGCCGCAGCAGCCCCCTTGGCGGCCGGTGCCGTCGCAGCACCCTGGCCAGCGGTAACGCCTTTAGACGCCGAGCCCGATGCAACGCCTTCAGCGGCCGGACTCGCTGCCGCATCTTGAGCAGCTTGGGCCTGGCCAGACGCGGCACTCTCGACAGGCCTGCCCGGCGAAACGGCCTTCGGAGGTTGGGCCGTCGCCTCGCCCCGAGCAGCCGGTCCCGTCGCAGCACCCTTTACCGCCGGGTCCGTCGCAGCACCTTTAGCGGTCTGCGCCGATGTCTCACCCGACGCGGCACCCTCAACAGGCTGACCCGGGGCAGCGCTCTTGGGCGGCTCGGCCGCCGCCTGACCCTTAGCGAGCTGACCAGATACGGCACCACCAGCAGACTGACCCGGAGCAACACCCGTGGACGGCTCGGCCGGCGCCTGACCCTTGGCAGGCTGGCCAGATACGGCAGCACCACCAGCGGTCTGGCCCGCAGACCGACCCGTCGCAGCATCCTTGTCGGCCTGACCTGGCGCAGTACCTGCGGCCTGGCGGGGTGTAGCTCCGACGGCCTGGCCCGGGGTCTTGCCAGCGCCCTGACCGGGCGCGGTGTCCTGGCCCGGCGCAGCGCCCGGGGGTGTCTGGGCTGTTGTGGTGCCTTCGCCGTCTGGAGGCGGCGGTTTGCTCGGGCCGGCGGCCTGGGCGCTCTGGTCGACGACGCGGTTCGGTGGCGAAGCCTGGCTGGCCGGCTTCGCGACGGGCCGGGAAGGGGTGCTCTGGTTGCTGAGGTCCGTCGGCCGGCCCGGAACGACACCCGAGCCGCCAGCGGTCCGGCCCTGGTCGGTACCGGAAGCAGTCCCCGCGCCGGACTCAGCCGGACGGGCGGGGGGTGTGCTCTGAGCAGGATTCTCGGCACCGCCCGGAACGTTGCCTCCACCCTGCCCGCCGGACCCGGCAGGACCCGATCCGGACGCAGCCGTCCCAACCGGTCCGGGTGGTCCCGCAGCCCAGGCCCCACGCGATGTGCCCTGCCCCGGACGCGCGCCAGGCCAGTTCCCGACCGGACCCGGCCCACTCGCCGGGTAGGGCCCGGATCCGACGACCGGCGAGGAGAAGACACCCGGTCCGGATGCACTTCCAGTCCCGAACCCGGCCGGACCCGCCGCTCCAGCACCTGCCGGACCGGCCAGACCAGGAGCGGAGACCGGGGACACGGCCCCCTGAACCGAAGCACTGCCACGCGCCGGAGACCGCTGACCAGGAATCGGCCGCGGCGTCTGCTGAGACGCCGACGACTCCCCCGGCCCGATCGCCGCGCCCGGCACAGACGCCGCCCCAGACACAGGCGCGGATGCAGACACAGGCGCGGAGGCAGATGCGGATGCAGACACCGGTGCGGAGGCAGGCGAAGGCGCGGCAGCAGATGACGATGCTGAGGGAGATGACGGCGCGGCGGCAGAGCCGGGTGGAGTCGGGGCCGCCGGGCCGGGCTTTGCCGGAGGCGTCGCCTGCTCCGGCGCAGCCGACTGCGCATGGCCCGTTTCTGACGATATGGGCTTTTGTGCAGCGGAAGTCGGGGTCAGTGGCTGCGAAACTGCCGGGGGCACCGAGCCGGGCACCACTCCTGGAAGGAAGGTCAGCGGAAGCCGCCCCGGAACCGGCCGACTCGAAGCGGCAGCCTGTCCGGCCGCCGGCGCCTGCGATCCGGCAGCCGCCCCAGTCGAAGGCGACGGAGAGGTGGAGGCCGGGCCTTGAACAGGGCTGACCGCGGAAGGCTGAACCTTCGGCAAAGCATCGGTTCCACCAGGCGCAGGCCCGGTAGAAACGGTGTCAGCCGCGGGCGCCGGCGCCGCAGTGGCACCGGGCGCGGAAGGAGCTGCGGCCGATGAGGGCGCCGAAGGTGCGCCGGTGTCGGTGGCCGGGATGACTGCGGGCTCAGGCGGGGCAGACGGGGACGGATCGTCCTGCTGCCACGGGAAAGGGCGGCGGGCGTCACCCATCGACGGAGGGACGGCTACACCACCGGGCGACGAAGTCACATCCGGGCGCACCTCATCCACGTTGCCCGAATTGTCAGGCAATGTCGAGGTTGAGGGTGACGAATCGGTCGTTCGCCTAGCCTCTTCCGGGGTCGGTTGCGAACCCGACACGCCGTGTTCCTCCGGACCGTCATGTGAATCTTGCCTCGTCACACGCCCCTCCTCGCCCGTGGCGTCAGACTTAGGGGAGACTAGCGACATCCGGCACACCGTTGCGCGCGGATCCTGCGGGCCCTGCTTCCACGCCCCGCTTCCCCGCCCGGCGGACCACCGGTCTATTCAAGCGGGCAAGCAAAAGGGGAGCGAATAATGGATTTCGACGTCTTGGTTGAGATCCCCAAGGGGCAGCGCAACAAGTACGAGGTGGACCACAAGACCGGACGTATCCGGCTGGACCGGACCCTCTTCACCGCGACACAGTATCCCGCGGACTACGGCTACATCGAGGGCACCCTCGGGCAGGACGGCGACCCTCTGGACGCTCTGGTGCTCATCCAGGAGCCGACCTTCCCCGGCTGCCTGGTACGGGCCCGCGCGATCGGGATGTACCGGATGACCGACGAGAAGGGCCGCGACGACAAGGTCATCTGCGTTCCGTTCGAGGACCCGCGTCAGGAGCACCTGCGCGACATCCACCACCTGGGCGAGTTCGACCGCCTGGAGATCCAGCACTTCTTCCAGGTCTACAAGGACCTGGAGCCGGGCAAGTCGGTCGAGGGCGCGACCTGGGTCGGCCGGATCGAGGCCGAGGCCGAGATCCGCGCCTCCTTCAAGCGTGAGGAAGCCGCCCAGGCCGAGGGCGAGCACGGCGAGCACTGACCGCAAGCTCCCGCGAACCGCTGACGACCGCACCTGCGGGGCCCTGGGCCTCGCAGGTGCGGTCGTATCACGAGCAGATCAGGTCAGGCCGGAGACGGCGCTGTAGAGGCCGGTCACCGCACACGCGACCGGGATGACCGAGACGACGATCAGGGCGTCCACGATGTCGGCGGCCCGGCCCAGGTAGGGCGACGGCGGCCGATCCGCGTACCGGGCCCCGGCGACGACGGTGACCAGCGCCACCAGGACGGCCCCGGCGATCACCACGGGCAGGGCGTCGCCGGCGCCGGTGAGCAGGTCGACACCGAGGGCGGCACCACCGGCGAGGCCGGCGGCGAGCACCGGCACCCGATGGCGGCGGGTGACGAAGAGACGCGAACGCAGCAGCAGCGCGAGCGAACTGACCGCGATCAACGCACGGGACGCGAGCGTCCCGGCGGTGGCGAGCACGGCGAAGGCGCCGACGGCCAGCACAGCGTGGCCGAGGAGCATGCCGGCCAGAAGCTCATCGGTACGGGCCACCGAAGCGAACACAGCACCGCGTTCGGGCAGCCGGCGAACCGGGTCGGCCCCGCCCCGTGGTGTCTCGTCGGTGACCGACTCGGCGCCCGGGGGCAGAGCGATCGGCGGCAGTGGTGTCCGCCCGAACCGCACCGCGAGCAGCGGCAGCATGCCGATCCCGCAGACCAGCGCCGAGATCAGGATCGCGGCGCCACCGGCGGCGGTGGTGAACAGCCCGGTGGCCGCGGTGATCGCCCCGAGCAGCCCGACCGTCACGCCGGCGGTGAAGAACCGGGTGCCAGCGGCCACTCCGGCGCCGGCGAGCGCCGATACGAGCAGCACCGCGACCGAGCCGGCGAGCAGTTCCGGCCCGCCCATCCACGGCACCGGGGCGAGGACGCCGCCGGTTCCGTACGAGGTGATCAGAAGGGCGCCGCCGGCGAAGGCGTAGGGCAGCGCGTATCCGCCGAGCGCGATGCCGGCGCGGGCGTCCCCGTACGCCCGGGAGGCGACCGTCCCGACGAGAGTGAGAAGGATCGCAACGCCGAGCCCGACCACCCCGGGCACCCCGCCGGAGCCGGCCGCGAGCAGAGCCGGGATGCCGAGTCCGAGCGGCACGGCGGCCGCGGCCAGGGTGGCGGTACGGCTGGCGGCCGGGGTCCACACGCCTCCGCGCCGCCGGGCCCCTTCGGCGATGGCCTCGACCACGTCGTCGTATTCGAGCTCCGGCCACTCCTCACCGGCCGGGACCAGGTGGAGCACCTCGCCGTCGCGTACACCCTGGGGATGAAGGCCTTGAGCGGTCGCCAGGGCGACGCCGTCGCCGCGCCGCAGCACCCATCCGCCGTGCCGCTCGCCCTCGTCGGCGAGGCCCTCGCCGGCGTGCCGGAGCACCTCCGGCAGAAGTTCGGCCAGGGGCACCTGCTCGGGGAGGGCCACGTCGACCCGCCGTTGCGGCGCGCTGATGGTCACGCGGGCCAGACCGACGCTCACCTGGTAGTCCTTCCGTTCGTCCACAGCCTGGACCGGAGGTTGTGCACATCGCCCGGGACGAGGCTGCGGGATCGACGGAACTTTACCTAGAGTGGGCCGGTCGTGAAGTCCCGAGATCTGGCGGGGCGGCCGGAGCCGGAGTTCAAGGGGGCGGGATGGGCACCGTGATGATCAAGCGGGCGGCCCGTCGACCGGCTCCGGAGATCCCGGAGGGGCAGCTGACCGTCGAGCCGCCGCCGGAGATCCCCGAGGCCGCCGGTTCGCGCTGGCAGCAGTGGCTGATGGCGCTGCCGATGCTGGGCGGCACAATGGCCATGGCGATGATGATGGGTCAGGGGCGCGGGGGCGCGTACTCGTACGTCATCGGTGGTCTTTTCGGGGTTTCCTCGCTGGCCATGATGATGACCTCGTTCGGTGCCTCGGGTGCGCCGCGCAAGGCCGAGATGATGGCCGCCCGCCGCGAATATCTGCGGCATCTGGCCTCGCTGCGCAAACGGGTCCGGGAGACCGCACGGATGCAGCGGCTGGGACTTCTCTACCGGCATCCGGATCCGGAGCGGCTGTGGTCGACCGCCGACAGCCACCGGGTGTGGGAGCGCCGTCCCGGCGACCCCGATTTCGGAGTGGTACGGGTCGGGCTGGGCCCGCAGACGCTGGCGACGCCGCTGGTCCCGCCGGTGACCCGGCCGCTGGACGAGCTGGAGCCGATGACCGCCGGTGCGCTGCGCCGGTTCCTCGACGCGTACTCGGTGGTGCCCGACCTGCCGGTGGCGATGTCGCTGCGCGGTTTCGCCCGGGTGTACGTGCGTGGTGACGCGCCAGGCGCCGAGGGGCCGCGGGCGCTGGTCCGGGCGGTGCTGACCCAGCTCGCCGTCTTCCACGCCCCGGAGGACCTGGTGATCGCGGTCTGCGCCGGCCGGGACGCCCGGGCCTACTGGGAGTGGGTGAAGTGGCTGCCGCACGCCCAGCATCCGGCGCTCACCGATGCGCTCGGCCCGGTCCGGCTGGTGGCCGGTGACGAGCCGAGCCTGGCCGCGCTGCTGGAGCAGGTGATCGGGTCCCGGCCGCGGTTCCATCCCGGTGGCGGCGGCGGGAGCACCCCGCACGTGCTGGTCGTGGTCGACGGCGCGGAGCCGGCCACCACCCGGCTGGACGACGCCCTGGACGGCCTGACCGTGCTCGACCTGGACACCATGCCGCCCCGGCTGCTGGACCGGTCGTCGCTGGTGCTCGAAGTCCGTACCGACGGGGTGCTCGGCACCTGGACGATGGATCACGAGAGCGAGGCGGGCCGGGCCGACGGGCTGACCGTCGACGAGGCCGAGGCGGTGGCCCGCCGGCTGGCGCCGCTGCGGCTGGCGACCGCGCCCGATGCCGGTGGCAACACCCCGGCCGCGACCGAGACCGGCCTGCCGGAGCTGCTCGGCATCCCCGATCCGGAGAACTTCTCGGTGAGCCGCGGCTGGCCGGCCCGCCTGCACCGGGACCGGCTGCGGGTGCCGATCGGCGTCAGTGACGACGGCATGCCCGTCGAACTGGACCTGAAGGAGTCGGCGCAGGAGGGCATGGGTCCGCACGGCCTGCTCGTCGGCGCGACCGGTTCCGGCAAGTCGGAGCTGCTGCGCACGCTGGTGCTGGCACTGGCGGCCACCCACTCGTCGGAGATCCTCAACTTCGTCCTGATCGACTTCAAGGGTGGCGCCGCGTTCGCCGCCTGTGACCGGCTGCCGCACACCGCCGCTCTGGTCACCAACCTGGAGGACGCGCTGCCCCTGGTCGACCGGATGGCCGACGCGCTGGAGGGCGAGCTGAGCCGGCGGCAGGAGCTGCTGCGCAAGGCCGGCAACTACGCGGGACAGTTCGACTACGAGAAGGCCCGTGCCGGTGGGGCGCCGCTCGCGCCGCTGCCGACGCTGTTCGTGGTCTGTGACGAGTTCACCGAGATGCTGGAGAAACGGCCGCACTTCATCGACATCTTCCTCCAGATCGGCCGGCTCGGGCGGTCGCTCGGCGTGCACCTGCTGCTGGCCAGCCAGCGGCTCGAGGACGGGCGGCTGCGTGGTCTGGACACGCACCTGTCGTACCGGATCGGGCTTCGGACCTTCTCGGCCCTGGAGTCGCGGGCCGTGCTCGGTGTGCCGGACGCGTTCGAGCTGCCCCGCTCCCCCGGTAACGGCTACATGAAGTTCGGCACCGAGCCGCTGATCCGGTTCAAGGCCGCCTACGTGGGTGGTCCGGTGCGCCGGGCCGGCCGATCGGGTGGCCGCGCCGACCTGGGTGGGGTCCAGGTGCTGCCGTGGACCACCCAGCACGTGGCGGCGCCGGCGTCCGCGCCGAAACAGGTGCAGCAGGCCGACGACGACGGGCCGAAACTGGCCGACGTGATGATCGAGCGGATGATCGGGCAGGGGCCGCCGGCGCACCAGGTGTGGCTGCCGCCGCTGGACGAGTCGGCGCTCCTCGACGAGCTGCTCGGCCCGGTCGGGGTCACGCCCGGTCGTGGGCTGACCTTCACCAACCCGGCGCTGCACAACCGCCTCCAGGTGCCGATCGCGGTCATCGACAAGCCACGTGAGCAGGTCCGCGACGTCATGTGGCTCCAGCTCGCCGGCGCGGCCGGGCACGTGGCGGTGGTCGGTGGCACGCAGAGCGGCAAGTCGACGGCGCTGCGCACCCTGGTGTGCGGGCTGGCGCTCACCCACACCCCGGCCGAGGTGCAGATCTACTGCATGGACTTCGGCGGTGGCGGTCTCGGCACGTTGCGCGACCTGCCGCACGTGGGCGGGGTGTTCGCCCGGCTGGAGGCGGAGGGGGTACGCCGTACCGTCGGCGAGATGATGACCCTGCTCGCCGAGCGGGAGGCCCGGTTCGCCGAGCTGGGGGTCGAGTCGATGGCGGCCTACCGCAGCCGACGTGCGGGCGGTGGCAACGATCCGTTCGGCGACGTGTTCATCGTGGTCGACGGCTGGAGCACGGTTCGCAAGGAGTTCGAGGAGCTGGAGCCGGTCCTCACCGACCTGGCCACCCGCGGCCTGTCGTACGGCATCCACCTGGTGGCCGCGACCTCCCGCTGGATGGACTTCCGGCCCGCCATGCGCGACCTCTTCGGCTCACGGCTCGAACTGCGGCTCGGCGACCCGTCGGACTCGATCATCGCCCGGCGCGCGGCCGAGTCGGTGCCTGATGAGGCGCCCGGGCGCGGCATGATCCCGCACCCGTCCGACCGGGCCAAGGGCCTGCACCTGCTCACGGTCCGGCCCGAGGTCAGCTCGATCGGCGACACTCCGGCGCTGGTCAAGTCGATCGCGACGGCCTGGGACGGGCAGCCCGCCCCGCGGGTGCGCCTGTTGCCGGCGGCTGTGCCGTACACCTCTCTGGAAGTGGACCGCGGCAGCGGCCTGCGGATCCCGATCGGCATCGCCGAGGCCGACCTGCGACCCGTCGAGATCGACTTCGCCTCCGACCCGCACTTCCTGCTGTTCGGCGACGCCGAGTCCGGCAAGACGTCGTTCCTGCGGTCGATCGCCACCACACTGACCAGGCGGTTCCGGCCGGAGGAGTGCCGGATCATCCTGGTCGACTATCGGCGCAGCCTGATGGACCTGCCGGAATCCGAACACCGCATCGGGTACGGCATGCAGGCCCAGCAGACGCAGGATCTGATCCTGTCCGCCGCCGGGTACATGCAGCGGCGCCTGCCCGGACCCGACGTGACCGCCCGTGAACTGCGGGAACGCTCCTGGTGGACCGGGCCGGAGCTGTTCGTCCTGGTCGACGACTACGACCTGGTGGTGGCCGGGCCGACCAACCCGCTGACGCCGCTCGTCGAGTACCTGCCACAGGCCCGGGACATCGGCCTGCACGTGGTGCTGACCCGGCGCTCCGGCGGGGCCGGGCGGGCGCTCTACGAGCCGGTGATCCAGCGGTTGCGCGAGTTGTCGGCGCCCGGCCTGGTGATGTCCGGTTCGCCTGACGAAGGCGCGCTCATCGGGAACGTCAAGCCGTACCCTCTGCCACCGGGTCGCGGACGCCTCATCACGCGCCGTGAGGGGACCCGCCTGATCCAGGTCGCGCACGTGCCACCGTTCCGTGACTGACGGCCACCCTTCGTCGATCGCGGTAAATGGACAGACAACCGGTGCGATTGAGCGGGACGGACCACAGCGACACGCCGGTACGAGGGAGTAATCTCCCTCCATCGACTGACGACGCGCCCGACCGACCCCGAAGCGATTGACCGAAGCCACGACCGACCGTCTTCAGAATGGCGACGCCGACCCGTGACAAGTGAGCATCGAAACCCGGCCGGACCGGCCGCGTGGGGTGGCACCCTCCGCAGTTCCGCGGCCTCGAGCCGCGGCCGGCGCCTCGGGGCGGCCGCGCTGGCCGGCCTTCTCGTGTTCGGCGTCCCAGCCGGCGCCACCGCGGCCCCGCCGCTGGCCGAGCCGGTCCTCAACGGTGACAACGTCCGGGCCGACCAGTGGCAGCTGGACGCGCTGCACCTCACCGACGCGTGGAATTATTCGGACGGCGCCGGCGTCACGGTCGCGGTCCTCGACTCGGGCGTCGACGCCCACCACGTCGACCTGGAGGGTCAGGTGCTGCCCGGCATCGACCTGGTCGACCGCAAGACCGACTCCGGCGAGAGCGATCCGGTCGGCCACGGCACGACGGTCTCGGCGATCATCGCGGGCCGCAACGACGATCAGGCCGGCGTCGTCGGCATCGCTCCCAAAGCCAAGATTCTTCCGGTACGGGTGCTCGACGAGGACAACCGCTACGACGACGCGCTGATCGTGGCCAAAGGTGTGCGCTGGGCGGTCGACAACGGCGCCAAGGTGATCAACATGTCGCTCGGCGGCAGTGGCTCCAGCCCGACACTCGCGGCCGCCATCGACTACGCGTTCGCCAAGGACGTCGTGGTCGTCGCGTGCACAGGCAACGCGACCGGCACGAGCACGACGAAGACCTCCAACTACGGGGTCTGGTATCCGGCTCGCGAACCCGGTGTGATCGCGGTCGGCGGCACCGAACGTGACGGCGAAGGGCTCTGGACCGGCTCCATCCGGGGTAAGGAGACCGTGGTGACGGCGCCCGCAACCGACCTGGTCGGGGCCCGTCCGGACGGCTACTGGCGGGTGCAGGGCACGAGTTTCGCCGCGCCGATGGTGGCCGCGACGGCAGCGCTGATCCGGTCCCGGTGGCCCGACATGTCCGCGCCCGAGGTGGTCAACCGGATCATCCGGACCGCTTCGGACCGTGGCGAGCCCGGGCGGGACCCGGAGTTCGGCTTCGGTCTCCTGGACCCGGTGAAGGCGCTGACCGCCGACGTGCCGTTCGTCACCGGCAATCCGCTCGACAACACCCCGTCGCCGGGGATCGCACGGTTCGGCAGCGCGCCGGCGTCCGGCCAGGCCCAGTCGGCGCCGCAGCAGAGCGTCGAGCCGACGGGCGTCGCCCCGGCGGTACCGGGTGGCAACGTCGGCGGGTGGGCCGCCCCGGCCAAGCCCGAGCCGGCCGATTCCCCGACGGCCCGCTGGATAGCGATCGCCCTGTTCCTGCTGTCAGCAATCGCCGCCGCAATCACCATCCGCCGCTTCGCCGCAACCACAGGCTGACAGCCCCACTTCGCACATCCGGGTGCGTGTTGTCGCGGCTGGGCGTGGAGGGTCTTAAGGCGTTACCGCTTTAGGGTGTGGGGGCGGTTGTGGGAGTTGTGGCCGTACAATATGGGGGGTTTAGGCGCATTCGCCTGTTCGGACCTCTCGGGTGTTTGCCCGGCCGGTCTGGGCCACCGACGATGCCTCGTCGGCCGTCAAGGCGAAGCCGACGTTCTTGTCGTCGGCCGCCGCGGCGAAGATCACGCCCAGGACGTCGCCGTTGGGGTCGATCAGCGGGCCGCCTGAGTTGCCGCTGCGGACCAGCGACTTGATCGTGTAGATGTCACGGGTGACGTCGCCCGATTCGTAGATGTCCGGGCCGGTGATGTCGCCGACGTCACGGACCCGGGCGGACTGCGCGTTGTACGGGCCGTCCTGCGGGTAGCCGAGGACGATGGCGCTGGCGCCGGTCGCGGCTTCCTTGCGGGCGAAGTTCATCACCGGGGCCTTGAGACCCGGCACGTAGAGAACGGCCAGGTCACGCTTGGGGTCGTAGACGACGACCTTGCCCTCGATCTGGCGGCCGTCGCTCTCCACCACCACCTCGCGGGTTCCGGCGACCACGTGCGCGTTGGTCATCACACGTTCGGTGGCGTAGACGAAACCGGTGCCCTCGATGCGGCGGGAGCAGCTCGGCGCCGAGCCGAGGATCTTGAGGACGGAGCTCTTCGAGTCCTTGACGACCTTGGAGCCGGCCAGGGCCGGGTCGGGGGCGGCCACCTCGCGGGCCTGGGTCCGGGCGAGGCCGCCGAAGACGTCCGGGAAACCGTTGGTGTCGAGCGTGTCGCGCAGCCCGGAGGAGAGGGCCCGCACCTCCTCGGGCACGAGCTCGGTGACCCCGCCGAGGATCGCGCTGTCCCGGACCGCCGCGTTGATCGCCGGGAACGGCGTCGAGCCGAACGGGACGGCGACCAGCCAGGCCGCGAAGAGGACCGCGATCACCGAGACGAGCGCGCCGCCGGCGTCGTCGAGGTACTGCACGGGCTTGCTCTGGATGACCTGCCGCAGGTTGGTGCCGAGCCAGCCGGCCAGGGTCTGGCCGAGAACCGCGAGGACGAGGATGACGCCGAGCGCGACGACCAGCCGCACCGTGCCGTTCTCGAACTGGCGGGCCAGCAGCGGACCGAGTTGCAGACCGATGAGCACACCGCTGAAGAAGCCACCGAGCGACAGCGCGCCGATGACGAAGCCCTGGCGGTATCCGCTGATCGCGAACAGCACCATGACCACGATCAGGAAAATATCGACCACGGGCACTCACTCAGCGTAGAAGTCGGGGTCCATCTCACGGCACCACCTCATCCGGCGCACCGCCGCGGGCGGCCGGAACGGGGGCGGTGGCGTCCGGAAGTTCGACTATGCGGCCCGGCTCCCAGGGCAGCGCCCAACCGGCCATGTCCAGCAACGCAGCGATCACCCCAGCCGTGAAACCCCAGACGAGCAGCCCCCGGACCTGGAACGCGGGCCCGATCCAGCCGCTCGGATGTCGCACCCGGATACGGTTTGCAGGGTCGGCCAGTTCACTGATCGGCAGTCTGTCGACGTGCGCGACCTCGGCCGGCTGCAACGGATGCACCGGATGTGGCTTTCGCCACCAGGCGAGAACCGGGCTAACCACGAATCCGCTCACCGGGATCCACAGGTCCGGCAGCAGCGCCAGCACCTCGGCCGAGGCGGGGTCGAGACCGACCTCCTCGTTGGCCTCGCGCAGGGCGGTGGCCGGGGCGTCGGCGTCGTCCGGGTCGGTGGCGCCGCCCGGGAACGCGGGCTGGCCGGCGTGGTTGCGCATGGTCGCGGCCCGCTGAAGGATCAGCAGGTCGGGGTGGCCGGGACGGTCCTCGTCCTCACCGATCAGGACCAGGACGGCGCTGGACCGGCCGCCGGCTCCGACCGGGCGGCGCAGCATGGTGAAGTCTTCGCTGCGGCACTCGGCGACCCTGGTGAGCAGTGGCTCGAACCAGTCGGGCAGTCCGTCCGGCCGCCCCAGCACCTCACCCCGGCTCATCGGGCCACCGTAACGCCGAACTGTTTCCGCACCTGTTCGATCAACTGATCGACGTCCATGGCGTTGCGATGCACATACATCTCCCCATCGGCGTTGATGAAGACGGTGGCGGGCAGCATGGTCACACCGAGCCCACCGATGAACCGCTGCTCCGGATCGAAGAGGGTCGGAAAGGTGACACTCCGGTCGGTGGCGAAGTCGGCGGCTTTGGCACGGTCGTCGCGGGTGTCGACGCCGATGACGGTGAACCGGCCGTCGGCGCGGTCGGCGAGGCCCTGCATGACCGGAAGCTCCTCGCGGCACGGGCCGCACCAGGAGCCCCAGACGTTGATCACTGCGGGGCCGCGCAGGTCACGCAGCCGCACCTCGGCGCCGCCGGTGAAGCACCGGAGTGAGATGTCGGGAATTTCGGAAACCGTCCCGCCGGTGAGGCCGTCACAGGCCGCGAACGGTGACGGCACCTCCGGCTCCTCGACGGAGGCGGTGCACCCGGCCAGCGCAAGGCCGGCCAGAACGGCCGGAAGAAGCCGTCTCACAGCTCCTCCGGGGCCACGACCGGCTCCTCCGAGGCCACGACCTCAGCGGCCGGGACCAGATCGGGATCCACCCCGGCAGCCGCCGCCAGATCGCGCGCCCGCGGACCCTTCAGCAGTTTCGCCGCCGGCGCCGCCTCGGTCGGCCCGGTCCCATACGACGGGCACATGCTCGACAACGTGCACGCCCCGCACGCAGGTGTCCGCGAGTGACAGACCCGCCGCCCGTGGAAGATCACCCGATGCGACAGCATGGTCCAGTCGCGTTTCTCGATCATGCCGGCGACGGCGAACTCGATCTTCACCTCGTCCTGCTCGTCGACCCAGCCGAAGCGGTTGGTGAGCCGCCGGAAGTGGGTGTCGACGGTGATGCCGGGAACGCCAAACGCGTTGCCGAGCACCACATTGGCCGTCTTGCGCCCGATCCCCGGCAGTTTGACCAGCTGATCGAGCTTGCGCGGGACCTCACCACGATGCCGGTCGAGGAGCGCCTGGCCGAGCCCGATCAGCGAGTTGGTCTTGGCCCGGAAGAAGCCGGTGGGCCGGAGCAGCGTCTCCATCTCGGCACGGTCGGCGGCGGCGTAGTCGGCCGCCGTCCGGTAGCGCCGGAACAGCTCCGGGGTGACCTGGTTGACCCGCACGTCGGTGGTCTGCGCGGACAGGATCGTCGCGACGGCGAGCTCGAGCGGGTTGGTGAAGTCGAGCTCGCAGTGCGCGTCGGGATGGGTCTCGGCGAGCACCCGGGCCATCTTGCGGGCCCGGCGCTTACGGCCCAGCTCCGTCTCGCCCGCGAAGCGCTGGGGCGCGAGTGTCGCGGTGCGGGGTCGGGTCACCGGTAAAGAGTACGTCGGCCGCTCACGCCGACGGCTTGATGCTGCCGTCGGTCCCGATGACCGCCGCGGTGTCGTCGAAGTCGGCCTCGGACAACTCGGCGACCATCTTGCGCCCACGGTCGTCGCCCTTTTCCCAGGTCGGCACGCCGGCGTCGTTGAGGTAGGTGGAGACGAACCGGCCCTCCACGTACTCACCGTCCTTGGTGAGCGACACGTGCAGCACGCCGGAGTACTTGAGGACGCCGTTGCGTGACAGGGTGCGGCCGCCGCCGGCGAAATTCCCGAGGCTGTACGCGATCAGCTTGCCCTTGTAGAACTCCATGCCCCGGAGCACGTGTGGTCCGTGCCCGACGACCAGGTCGGCCCCGGCGTCGATGACGGTGTGGCTGAACTTGATCGGGTCGCCCCGGTTCTCGCCGAAGAACAGCTCGTTGCCCGGTTTCACATGTGTCTTGTCGGAGCCCTCGGCCCCCATGTGCACCTGGACCACGACGAGATCGGCCTCGTCCTTGGCCTTGGCGACGACGGTCGCGGCCGCGTCCAGGTCGTTCAGGTTGTTGGCGCCCGCGTACGGCGAGAAGCCGACCACCGCGACCTTGACCCCTTTGACCTCGACCACGGTGATCTGGTCCTCGGCCCCGGTGTGCTCCAGCCCGGCCGCTTCCAGGGCGTCGACGGTGTTCTGGTAGCCCTGCGTCCCGTAGTCCTTGGAGTGGTTGTTGGCCGTGTTGAGCAGCTGGAACCCGGCCTCCTTGAGGTGGTCGGCGTACTTCGGCGGCGACCGGAAGGCGAAGCAGTTGGGCCGTTTCGGCGAGCCGCACTTGGAGGTGCCGGTGTCGCCGGTGAGCGGCTGTTCCAGGTTGCCCATGACGAAATCGGACTTCAGGGCCTCGGTCACCGAGTCGAAGAAGCCCTCGCCGTCGTTGGCCGGCAGCTTGTTGGGCGCGTCGCCCATGATGATGTCGCCGGTCGCGGAGAGGCTGATCGACTCGACGGTCGTGGACTCCTGCACGGGTTTTCCACTGACGCCGGCCGCGGGCTGCGACGAAGCGGGTGGATTCCAGACCGGATCGGAGTCGCCACCGACGAGCCCGCATCCCCCCAAAGCACCACTAAAGAGGACGAAAGTAGCAATACCGGCCGTCAGGAGGGGCCGGTTTTTATGGCGGGTCCGGGGGTGCGAATTCATCGACGAGGACGATACCGTCGTCCCGCAAGCGGGATCGACAGACGAAAGGCCTGTCCTGATATGCCCGGACCGCTGAATTGTCACTAGCGGTCAGAGCATTTCTGGTTACCGTCCAGTATCTGGATCAAGGGGTGGCCGCCCGTTTCCCGCCCGCGTGCGCCTAGACTGATCGAGCGCAGACGTTGCGCGTTTTCGAAAGGTGCGGCGATGGATGAGGTACTGGCCCGGAGCGGAATCTTTCAGGGTGTAGACCCGGAAGCCGCTGAGGCGCTCGCCAAGGAGATGGACACGATCGAAGTCCGCAAGGGCGACGTGGTCTTCAACGAGGGCGAGGCCGGCGACAGCCTGTATATCGTTCTGTCCGGCAAGATCAAGCTCGGTCGCCGAGCCGCTGACGGCCGGCAGAACCTCGTTTCCATCATGGGGCCCTCCGACATGCTCGGTGAGCTTTCCCTTTTCGACCCCGGGCCGCGTACGGCCACCGCCACCGCGGTGACCGACAGCCGCCTGGCCCGGTTGAAGAAGTCGTCGTTGCGCCCGTGGCTGAACAACCGGCCGGAGATCGCCGAGCAGCTGCTCCGCGTCCTGGCCCGTCGGCTGCGCCGCACCAACGATGCGCTCGCCGATCTGATCTTCACCGACGTGCCCGGTCGCGTCGCGAAGAACCTGCTCCAGATGGCGGGCCGCTTCGGCACCCGTGACGGCGGCGTCCTGCGGGTGACCCATGACCTCACCCAGGAGGAGCTGGCCCAGCTGGTCGGCGCCTCGCGGGAGACGGTCAACAAGGCGCTCGCCGACTTCGCCTCGCGGGCCTGGCTCCGCCTCGACGGCAAGAGCGTGATCATCCTCGACCCGGAGCGCCTGGCGCGCCGCGCGCGCGTCTGACCTTCGCTTCACAAGGGGCTGTCCTTCACCGGACAGCCCCTTAGTCGTGCTGTTCCACCGGTCCGTGTCGCATCACCTCGGCCACTCGTTACGGAGGTGGCCGAGAGGCATCGGTACGGACAGGAGAGGGCGCGGCATTGAAGGCAGGCAGGGGTGTGGCGAGATGACCGTGCTCGACACCACGCTGGACCCGCGTGACCCCGCCTATCTGGAGGGGCGCGGGACCACCCTGGAACGCCTCGCCGCGCTGGAGTCCGCTCTCGACGACGCCCGGGCCGGGGGCGGCGAGAAGTACGTGACCCGGCACCACGCGCGAGGCAAGCTCCTGCCCCGGGAACGCATCGAGATGCTGCTCGACCAGGACAGCCCGTTCCTGGAGCTGTGCCCGGTCGCGGCGTGGGGCTCGGAGTACCCGGTCGGTGCCAGTGTGGTCACCGGGGTCGGTGTGGTCGAGGGCGTCGAGTGTGTCGTGGTCGCGAACGATCCGACGGTCGACGAGGGGGCGGTCAACCCGTACACCGCCGAGAAGATCCGGCGGGCCACCGCGATCGCCACGATGAACCGGCTGCCCCTGATCAACCTGGTCGAGTCGGCCGGTGACAGCGGCTCGGCCGGCGGACTGTTCCCACCCGACCTGGTCCCGTCGATCTGCGTGGTCTTCGGCGCCACCACCGGCGACGCCGCCTATCTGCCGGCGCTCTCCGACTACACGATCCGGGTACGCGGTCACGCGAAGGTGCTGACGATCCACCCGCAGCCGATAAACGGTCACGCGAGCGTGGACGTGCGGGCCACCCCGGTGGTGCCGGCCGGCCCGACCGGACCCGCCGACCAGCTCGCCGAGGACGAACGGGACGGGCTGCGCCTGGCCCGGCAGTGCGTCCGCCGGCTGAACTGGCGCAAGCTCGGGCCACAGCCACGGACCCGCCGCCCGCTCCCACCCCGGCACGGACCGGAGGGCCTGCTCACCCTGGCCGCCGCCGAGCCGGCCGCGTTCGAGCCACGCGAGGTGTTCGCCCGGCTGCTCGACGACAGCGACTTCGACGAGTTCAAGCCGGGCCACGGCGCTGCGATGGTGGCCGGGTGGGGTGAGCTGCACGGATACCCGCTGGGAGTGCTGGCCGGCCCGGTCCGGTCGTGTTCGGCGGCCGAGGCGCAGAAGGTCGTCCACTTCCTGCACATGGCGAACACCACGGCGACCCCGGTGCTGTTCCTGCGGCACATCGGCACGCCCGCCGAGGAGGAGCACGACACCAGGCACGACGCCCCGATGGCGCACGCGATAGCCCGATCGACTGTCCCGCACCTGGTTCTCACGGTCGGCGACGTGACCGGCGAGCGCACCGACGAGCCCCGGTTCCGGTTCAGCTGGCCGTCTGCCGACACGAGCCGAGCCGACGACGGCGTCATCGACCCACGCGACACCCGTACCGTCCTCGGCCTCTGTCTCTCCGCGGTGCACAGCGCGGCCGTGGTGGGCGCCGGACACGTCGGCGCGTTCCGATCTTGAAAGGTAGACCAGTGATCCGACGACTTCTGGTGGCCGACCGTGGAGAGGTCGCCCGCCGGGTGTTCGCCACATGCAGGCTGGTCGGCATCGAGACGGTGGCCGTCTACTCCGACGTCGACACCGACGCGCCGCACGTCATCGAGGCGGACTACGCGGTTCATCTGCCGGGCAACACTCCGTCGGCGACCTACCTCCAGACCGAGGCGCTGATCGCGGCCGCACAACGGGCCGGGGCCAACGCCGTACATCCGGGGATCGGTCTGCTCGCCGAGGATCCGGACTTCGCCCAGGCCGTGGTCGACGCCGGGATGATCTGGGCCGGGCCGCCGCCGGCCACCCTGCGCACGCTGGCCGACAAGATCGAGACGAAGAAGCTGGTCGCCGAGGCGCAGGTGCCGGTTCTGCCGACCTTCACCGACCCGGAGCAGGTGCCCGCGTTCCCGGTGCTGATCAAACCGGCGACCGGCACCGGCGGGCACGGCATCCGGGTCGTCCGGGACGCGAACACGCTGGCCGAGGCGATCGCCTCGACGCGCCGCGAGGTCGGCGGGGAGGTGTTCTGCGAGCCGTACGTCAGCAACGCCCGCCACATCGAGGTGCCGATCATGGCCGACGCCCAGGGCGCGGTCGTGCCGTTCGGCGAGCGGGAGTGCTCGGTCCAGCGCCGCTACCAGAAGATCATCGAGGAGAGCCCGTCCCCGGCGGTCGACCCCGGCCTGCGTGAGGACCTGTGCCGGGCCGCGATCATCGCGGTGCGGGCGCTCGGTTACGTCGGGTCGGGCGCGGTCGAGTTCCTGCTCGACGCGCAGGGCGATTTCTGGTTCATGGAGCTCACCCCGACCCTGCAGGCCGATCACGCGGTCACCGAGTGTGTCTCCGGGTACGACATGGTCCGCCTTCAACTGCTGGTGGCCGAGGGCGGCAGCGTGCCGATGCCGGGCCCGCCGCCGATCCGCGGGCACGCCATCGAGGTGCGGATCTGTGCTGAGGACCCGGCCTACGCGTGGCTGCCGGCGGCCGGCACCCTGCACCGGTTCGCGGTTCCGGACATCGCCGGCTGGTTCCGGCCGCTCCCCCAGCCCGGCCTGCGCCTGGACGCCGGGGTCGCGGACGGTTCGGTGATCGGGATGCACCACGATCCGATGCTGGCGAAGCTGGTGGCCTGGGCGCCGAGCCGTCAGGAGGCCGCCCGGATGATCGCGTCGGCGCTGGCCCGTACCCATCTGCATGGGGTCGTCTCCAACCGCGACCTGTTGGTCCGGGTGTTGCGGCACCACGCGTTCCGCGCCGGCGACCTGGACACCGGATTCCTGGACCGGCATCCGGAGGTCTTCGCGCCGCTGCTCTCCTCGGTCGACGCCGTGCGTCTCTCCTGCCTGGCCGCCGCCCTCGCGGGCGCCGCGGCGCGGCGCGCGTCGGCGCCGGTCCTCAACTCGCTGCCGTCCGGCTGGCGCAACGTTCCATCGATCTCCCAGACGGCGGTGTACGACGGACCGACCGGCCCGGTCGAGGTCGGCTACCGGATGAACCGCCGTGGTGACCTGGCCGGCTGGTGGGTCCGTGCGGTCGACCCGGAGGAGCTGGATCTGGCCGGGCTGGGCCAGGCACCGGTCGCCGACGAGCACCCGGCGGTGGTCGTGGTGTCGGCCGACGCCGGCCGGGTCGTCCTCAACGTGCAGGGCATCCGGATGGCGGTGCATGTGCACCGGGTCGGCGACGTCTCGTATGTGGACAGTCCAGAGGGGTCGGTCGCGCTCCGGGAGATCTCCCGGTTCCCGCTGCCCGCTCCGGAGGCCGCGGAGAGCTCACTGATCGCGCCGCTCCCGGGGGCGGTTCGCCGGATCCTGGTCGTGCCAGGTCAGCGGGTCCGAGCCGGTGAGCTGCTGCTCACGCTGGAGGCGATGAAGCTGGAGCATCCGGTGCACGCGCCGTCGGCCGGGGTGGTCTCGTCACTGCCGGTGCAGCCGGGGGCCGAAGTGGACACCGGCGAACTGCTCGCCGTCCTCGATCCGGAATAAACGGACATGCATCGATAGCGTCGATCCGGTATCGTTCCACCGTCTTCTATATTGACGGGGGAGCATGAGGATGACATCGCGGCATCGCCGTGCCCTGATCGCGGCCACCGCGGCACTGGCTCTGACCGGTGGCGGATGCGCGGTCACCAGGGAGAACGACAGGGCCGACGAGCCCGGGCAGCCGGTCGCCGCGACAGTGTCGCCGACGCCTGCGGTCACCCGCTCCGCAACCGTCGACCAGGCCCGTGCCGCGGTGAGTCGCAACGACACTGCCGTGAAGTCCGCACCGGGCGAGAAATACCAGGCCGTCGACGCCGTGGTCGAGGCCGACGGTGATCGGCACGTCCGGTTCAACCGCACCCACGACGGCCTGCCGGTCCTCGGTGGTGACTTCGTGGTCCACTCGGACGCCGACGGCCGGTTCATCGACGCGACAGTGGCACAGGACCAGCTGATCGACGTCCCGGACACCGCGAAGGTGAGCCGGAGCCGGGCGGTCGACGTGGCCGGCCTGACCGGGGCGGTGGAGGCGCGCCAGGTCGTCGACGCCCTCGACGGCAAGCCGGCGCTGGCGTGGGAGGTCACCGGCGCGACCCGGGTCGTGATCGTCGACGCCACCACCGGAAAGGTCCGCCTCGCCTACGACACCGTGCACACCGCCGGCACCGGGCACGGTTTGCACGTCGGCGACGTGCAACTGAGCACCACCCGCCGCGACGACGGCACCTACGCCCTGGTCGACCCGGACCGCGGCGGCAACACCGTCCACGACGGCCTGAACGGCTGGCACGACTTCTCGATCGGCAAGTTCGCCGAGTTCTCCGACACCGACGACGTCTGGGGCGACGGCACACGTGCCGACCGGGCCACCGTTGCCGTCGACGTGCTCTACGGCATGGCCGAGACCTGGGATTATCTGAAGGAGACGTTCGGGCGCAGTGGACTCGCCGACGACGGCAAGGGCGTGACGGCCTACGTCCATCGCGGCGTCGACTACGGCAACGCCTCGTGGCGCGACGACTGCGACTGCATGTTCTTCGGTGACGGCGAGCCGGGCGAGGAGCCGTTCACCACGATCGACATCGTGGCCCACGAATTGGCACACGGCCTCACCGACCAGACTGCGAACTTCGTCTACGCCGGCGAGTCCGGCGGGCTCAACGAGTCGAACAGCGACATCTTCGGCACCCTCGTCGAGTTCTCCGCGAACAACCCGGTCGACGCTCCGGACTATCTGATCGGCGAGCGCACCCTGGTCCGCGATCCGGCCCTGCGCCGGATGGACGAGCCGAGTCTGGACGGCAAGTCCGCCTCCTGCTGGACACCTGCCGTCAAGGGCCTCAACGTGCACTACTCGTCGGGGATCGGCAACAAGTTCTTCTACAACCTGGCGGTCGGCAGCGGCGCCTCGCAGTGGGGCGAGAGCACCCCGTGCGGCCAGGCCGGACCGGTCACCGGGATCGGCAACGACAAGGCCGCCCGGATCTGGTTCCACGCGCTCAGCGCCTACATGGTCTCCAACACCGACTACGCGGGCGCCCGGGAGGCGACCCTGCGTGCCGCGGCCGACCTGTACGGAGCGGACAGCACCGAGCAGCGCACGGTCGACGCGGCCTGGCTGGCGGCCGGGGTCGACGACTCGCAGACGCCGTACGGCGCCCCGGAACTCCTGCCGTTCGCGGACAGCACCCCGAGCCCGCAGCTCGGCGAGCCGGTGCGGATCCAGTTGGCGGCCCGTGACCCGCAGCATCAGCCGATCACGTTCGGCGCCACCAACCTGCCGTCCGGCGTGACGATCAGCGCCGACGGACTGATCAGCGGAACACCCGACACCAGGGCGCGCTACGTCAGCTCCATCTTCGCGACCGACTCGGACGGGAACCGCTCCGCCGCCCAGACGATGCTCTGGTCGATCAAGGGGCCGCCGCTCGTCGTGGACGTGTCCCCGAAGGTCACGGAGCCGTTCGGCGGCTACTCGTACATGAACTTCGGCGCGACCTTCGTCGAGGACCCGGACTACCTGCCGGACATCTACCACCCGCTCGAGGTGACCGCCACCGGCCTGCCCGACGGACTGACCCTGCGGGTGACCACGCCGAGCGGCCAGTCCGGCCGGTTCGTCGCCGCAGTCAGCGGGAAGCCGACCGGCATGGGTTCCGGGACCGTGGTGCTGACCGCCGTCGACGCCGACGGCAACGTGGCGACGGCTTCGATCCCGTGGGAGGTGTACCCGGCCAGGCTGCCCGGCTACCCGCCGAACGTGACGGTCATCGGTGGCGACACCGGCACCGCGAAGCTGACCTGGGAACGGCCGGCCTACGGCCCCGAGGACGCGTTCCCCAGCGGCTACGTGGTCCGGGTCCTGCCGGGCGGCGCCGAGACGAGGCTCGACGACTGGCAGGCCCGGTCGCTGACCCTCACCGGACTGGACACCCGCCGGACGTACACCATCGGCGTCCGCGCGACCAGCTCGATCGGCGACGGCCTGGAGCGGACCGTCACCCTGACCCCGCCCGGCCTGCCGATCAGCGCCGCCCCGGCAGCGGTCACCTACGGCCAGACGTCGCTGGTCAGCGGCCGGGTGCTGCGCGGCAACAGCCCGGTCGCCGACGCCACGGTCATCGTCGAACACCGCCCGGCCGGCAAGACCACGTGGAGCCGGTTCGCCACGGTCAAGACCGACAGCAAGGGCGTCTGGCGGGCCACCGCCAGGTCCGCGACGACCAGCGCCATCCGGGTCCGGCACGCCGGCTCGGCCGGACTGTGGCCGGCCACGTCGGCCGGCGCCTGGCTCTCGGTCCGCTATGCGGTCACGGCCAAGGCGAGCACGACAAGACCCAAGGCCAACCAGAAGATCAAGATTTCGGGTACGGCCAAACCGGCCCGCGCCGGCGTGAAGGTGACGTTGCAGTACCGGAAGGGTTCGCGCTGGATCACCATCACCAGCACGAAGACCACCGGCGCCGGGGCGTACACGTTCAGCCGGGCTTTCAAACGCGGCACCTGGAACCTACGGGTCGTCGTCTCCGGTGGCGGCTACAACGCCACCGGAACCAGCAGCACAGTCAAACTGACCGCCAGGTGATCACCAGCCGCACCCTTACGCAATCTTGTCGACTTCAGGCGCACCGGTGAAGCCCTCCCGCAGGGCTTTCGCCGCTTTGACCTCGGGCGCACCGGTGAAGCCCCTTCAAGGCTTTCGCCGTGTCCGGGGTCAATCCTGTGAGGCCTCTTCGGGGGCTTTCGCCGCTTGACCTCGGGCGCACCTGTGAAGGCCTCTCCAGGGCTTTCGCCGCATCCGGGGTCGGTCCTTCTTCTGCCGTGCGATGATTTCGCGCCGACCTGTGGACTGTCGCGCCGGTCACGCAGGCGACCGGGACACCGGGCCGGAATCTCGTGCTCGCAGAGGATTCCGCCTCAACCAACCTCGTAGATCTTGCACGGTTCTCCACCCTTCACGGCGATCTTGCACGTTTCCCCACCCTCATAGCGATCTTGCACGTTTCTCCATCTTCACGGCGATCTTGCATGGTTCTTCACGTCTGGGCGTGATTTATCGTGCAAGGTCCACTAGGCCGGGGAGACCTTGCAGCTTTCTTCCCGTCGGGACACGGAAAGGGCTGCAAGATCGGCGCCAGCGTGAAAAGTCGTGCAAGATCCGCGGGCGACAAGCCGTTGCCGGCGGACGCGCTGCCAGCGGACTCGGTGCCGGCGGACGCGTTGCCAGCGGACTCGGTGCCGGCGGACTCGCTGCCAGCGGACTCGGTGCCGGCGGGGGCGTTGCCAGCGGACGCGGCGCCGGCGGAGGAGACGTCATCCGTCTGAGGGCTGTCCGCCGAAAGCTGCGGTGGTTGCGCAGAAGACTCCCGCGCCGTGGAACTCACCAAGATCGCGGAGAGGCGGGGCCGGGAGGCTGGGGCCCTCTAGCTGCCGAACCATTTCTGGAAGAAGCCCTTGCGGCCCGGATCGTGCTGGACCGTCGGGGTCTCGTCGAGCGTCGGTGTGCTCGGCGGGATCGGCCGCGGCCGGGGCGGCGGCACGTGACTGGTCGACGCCGAGCGGTAGACGGTCGGCGGCGGCTGCGGGGTGCTCGGGTCCAGGTGCAGGTTGTTGAGCAGGTCGCGGAGCTGCTCGGCGGTCGGCCGGGCGCCGGGATCGTTGTTCATCCCATACCGCAGCACGTCGGTCAGCGCCCGCGGGGCCGTCGGCAGGTCGGGGATCGGCTGGTGGAAGAGATCCATCAGGGTGAGCAGGCTGGGGCTGCGGTTGGTCGCCCAGCGCGGCGGCCGGCCGCTCATCACCGCGTAGAGGGTGGCGCAGAGCGCGTAGACGTCGGCGGCCCCGGACGGGGTGTCGTGGCGGAACATCTCCGGCGGCGCGTAGGCCGGGGTGAGCACCTCGAGGGTCACCGACGAGTCGCGCATCTCGCCGAGGACGGCCAGGCCGAAGTCGGCGAGGACCGCCGCGTTGAACTCGGAGTAGAGGATGTTCGCCGGTTTGACGTCGCGGTGCAGCACCCCGTTGGCGTGCGAGTGCACCAGCGCGTCGGCGATCTTGATGCCGACGTCGCGGGCCTCGACCGGGTTGAGCGGCGCGACCCGCATGCGATCGAGGTACGACCCGTCGCACAACTCCATGATCAGGTAGGGGTGCTGGTCGACCGTGACGCCGACGTCGAACAGGTCGACCACGTGCGGGTGCGACGACATGCGCCCGGCCGCCCGCGCCTCACGTAGAAAGCGGGCCTGGTCGCGCGGGTTGTCGAGGGTCCGGTTCTCCATCTTGATGGCGACGTCGCGCCCGACCGAATCCTGGGTGGCGCGATACACGGTGGCATAACCACCCCGCGCCATGACCGACAATCCGGACATGCCTGGCACGTACGGTACGGGCAGGGCACCAGGCGGAGTCTCCGTCACGGAATAGAAAATACGCCAGTCCGCCGGAAGATCATCCGGGCACGTCAGACGCGTACGCGACAGTTTCCTCGACAACCGTCATCGCAAGGGTTTTCCGCAGCTCCTCGGCGGCCGCCCGCTCGCTCGACTGCTCGGTGGAGTGCGCCAATCGCACCGCTTCGTCCGCTGCAGCCCTTGCTTCCTCGCAACGATCGGCGGCGGCGAGCACCCGGGCCCGGACCATGGCGGAGATCACACTGCTGCGTACATCCTCGGCCGGCGCGGCGGCCGCCCGCTCGGCCCAGGTGAGCGCGGTGTCCACCCGGCCGTCGGCGAGCAGCGCCGAAGCGTAGGACGCCAGCGCGTGCCGCCGGGAGAAGAGCAGCGACGGCGTGGACGTGTCACTGGCGATCGGCGCGAGCAGCCCGACCGCCGTCGACGCGTCCCCGGCCCTGGTCCGCGCCTCGGCCAGCAGCACCCGCGGGCCGACCTGAGCCGGCGCCAGCGGATTGTGCGGCTCGACCGCGGTCATCACCCGGCGCGCGTCGGCCTCGGCGGTCTCCAGGTCGCCTCGTTGCAGGGCGACGAACCCGCGCAGCGTCCCGGCCATCCCGAGCAGCAGCGGATGCCCGGTCCGGTCGGCGTAACCGAGCGCGTCGGTGAGCAGGTCGGTGGCGTGGTCCAGCTCGTTCAGCCCGCGGGCGATCGCCCCCCGCACCACCAGTGCCAGCCCGCAGCCCCAGTCGTCGGAGACCTCCAGGAACTCCCGGTACGCCCGGCGCGCCTGACCGTCGGCCGCGCCGAGATCGCCGAGTTCGGCCGCCGCGTACGCCTCGACGACCCGCAGCGTGCCGACCGCCCAGCCCTCACCGACCCGGTCCCCGAACGGCAGGAACAGCCGGGCCAGCCGCCGGGCCTCCTGCAACCGGCCGGCCAGCAGCCTGGCGAACGCCGTGGTGCCCCGCAGCCAGGCCCGCCCGACCGGGTCACCGAGCTCGGCGAAGAGCCGCGCGGCCCGGCCGAGCACCGCGTCGGTGCCGGCGAAGTCGCCGCGGGTGGTGGTCACCCAGGCCAGGCTCTGCAACGCCCAGGCCTGCCCGTGCCGGTCCCCGGCCGCGAGCGTCACCTGGTACGCCGCCGCGAACCGGCTGCTGGCCTGGCTGAGCCGCCCGTTCAGGAAGTCGGCCATGCCGAGCCGGCGCATCGCGTTGGCCCGCTCCGGCAGCAGCTGGGCCCCGGTCGCCACGTCGAGCGCCTCCTGCCAGGAGGTGACCGCCCGGCCGGTGTCACCGAGCGCCTCGTAGGCACGGCCCACCACGATCATCGCCTCGGCCTTGCAGACCGGCTCCTCGGCGGCGGCCACCGCGATCTTCTCGCCCAGGGCCAGGGCCAGTTCGGCCCGGCCCAGACGCAGCTGCGCGCGGGCCAGCACCAGCTGGTCGGGGAGCGGGAGGTCGCCCTTGGCCAGGGCGGTGGCGCGTTCCGCATACTCGATGGCGGCGGCCGGCTCGATGTCGGCCAGGGCCCGCCGGGCCAGCCGGCCGAGCGCCGCGACGCCGAGCGGGGCCACATCGCGGGCCGGCGCGTCCGGCCGCAGCCGCACCGCGTCGGCCAGCTCGACCGCGTGCTCGGCGTGGATGGCGATGAACGCGTCCCGCTCGCCGCCGGTCAGATTGAGCCGGACCGCGCCGTCGTTGCCGGGCTCGGCCACACTCTCCGGCGCCGCCCAGGAGGCCAGGTACGCGTGCCGCTCGGCCAGGTCGCCCTTGCCGATCCCGGCATACGCCGCCTCGCGCATCAGCGGGGTGCTGAACTGGTAGCCGCCGGACCGTGAACGGTGCAGCATGCGGCGCTGGAGCAGCTCGTCGACGGCGCGTTCCAGCTCGACCGCGACGACCACGCCGGGTCTGGTGTCGGCGACCGCCCGCCGCTCCTGGAGCGCCTCCAGCACACCGCTGGGCACCGTCGTCCCGGCCACCGAGGCGTCCCGCAGCACCGATCGCGGCTCCGGGGAGAGCGCGTCGATGCGGGCGGCGAGGACCGCGGCCAGGTCACGGGAGAGCAGGCGGCTGCCGAGCGAACCGGCGGCCAGCTGCCAGCGGCCGGCCGCGTTGGCGCCGACCGCCGGGGTGAGCGCGCCCCGCTCCATCAGCAGGGTGACCATCTCGGCCAGGTAGAACGGGTTGCCCTGGGCGGTGGCGAGCAGCCGGTCGGTGTCGGCCGGGGGCAGTTTGCCGCCGTGCAGATAGGAGGTGAGCAGCCGGGACGCGTCGGCGCCGCGCAGCGGGGGCAGGCTGTGCACCTCGGCGTCGGCGAGCCGGGTCATCGCGCCCGCGGTCCGCACCAGCTCGGGGCGGCCGAGCAGCAGCGCCACGACCGGGCCGTCCAGCTGGGTCAGGGTGAGGCCGATCGCCTCCAGGGTGGTGTCGGTGGCGTCGTGCAGATCGTCCACGATCACCACCAGCGGCTCCTCGGCGGCGAGCGCGTTGAGCAGGTCGGCGACGGCGATCGAGATGGCCTCGGCGTCGATCCGGCGGGCGCTGGCCGGGCGGTCGGCGGGCGCGGTCGGCCCCACCGTCCGGTCCGGGGCCTCGCCGTAGCCGAGCAGCACCAGCAACCGGTCGTTGTCGAGCGTCACGTTGAGCCGGCCGGCCAGTTTGCGCAGCCGCTCGTCGGCGACCGTGCGCGCGACCGCGGTGACCACGTCCTTGGGCAGGCCGGCGGCCTTGCGGACCAGGTCGGCCAGTGGGGCGTACCGCCGGCGCTCGCCGAAGGCCCGGCAGCGCACCCGCAGCACCCGGGCCGCCTGGCCCTGGCCGGAGTAACCGATGGCCAGGCGCTTGACCTCGCCGGCGAACCGGGACTTGCCGATGCCGGCCTCGGCGGTCATCACCAGGATCTTGGGGATGCCGGTGTCGATCGCCTCGGCCAGCCGGCCGGAGATCCGGCCCAGCTCGGCCTCCCGGCCCACGAACGGCGCCTCGTCGCCGAGGCCGGACCGGGTGCCCGGGGCGTCGTGCAGACCCAGCAGCTCGTACGTCGGAACCGGCTCGCGTTTGCCCTTGAGGCGCAGTGGCCGCAGCTGCCGCCAGGAGGCGACGTGCCGAGTGCCCCCGCTGGTCCGCTCGCCGGCGTAGACCGTGCCGATCGCGGCGGCGTCGGCCAGCCGCGCCGCGGTGTTGACCGTGTCACCGATCACCGTGTACTCGATACCGGCCTGCACGCCGGCGACCACCTCGCCGGTGTTCAGCCCGATGCGCAGGCCGAGTGGCGCCCCGCCGCCGCGCTCGTCGTCGAGCACCCGGCGGACCGCGCGCTGCATGCTCAGGGCGGCCCGGACCGCGCGCTCGGCGTCGTCCTCATGGGCCACCGGCGCGCCGAAGACCGCCATGATGCCGTCGCCGGTCAGCTTGTCGACGTGCCCGCCGAACGTCTTGACCGCCCCGGCCAGCGAGGCCAGCACGCGGTCGGTGACCGCGCCGACCCGTTCCGGATCGAGGTCCTCGGAGAACGAGGTGAAGTCGGAGAGGTCACCGAAGAGCACCGTGACGATGCGCCGCTCGGCGGCCGGCAGCAGGGCGGCGGCCGGCAGCCCGGCGCCACAGTGATGACAGAAGCGGGCGCCGGGAACCGGGACGGTCCCGCAGACCGGGCAGGTCACGGCTGCTCCCGGCGCAGATATTCGAGCTGCGCCGCCGCGGACCACTCGGCGGCGAACCGCAGGGCCGGGTCGAGATCCGGATAGACCAGGTCGACGACGGCGGCCGGCGTCTCGGCGCCGGCCGCCATGGCGGCCGTCACCTGCGCCAGGCGCTCCCGGCGATGATTCAGATAGAAGCGGGCACGCTCGGCGGTGTCGCTGCGGGCCGGTCCGTGGCCCGGCAACATCAACGCCCTTGGGTACGCGCTGAGCAGCTCCAGGCTACTCAGGTAGGCCCCGAGATCGCCGTCGGGCGGGGCGACCACCGTGGTGCCACGGCCGAGCATGGTGTCACCGGTGAACATCACGGACTCGTCCCCGAACTCGACGAAGAAGGACACCGAGTCGCTGGTGTGACCCGGAGTCTCCAGCACCCGTATTTCCAGCCCGTTCCCGTCCAGGGACTCCCGCGGGTCGAACGGCTCACCGCCCAGGCAGTGCACAGGTGAGCCGGCCCGCACCGGAGCGCCGCCGAGCAACTCGGAGAGCCGGGCGGCACCCTCGACATGATCGTGATGACCGTGTGTGATCAGGATGCTCCCGATCGGGCCGTGCTCGACGATCCGTTTCAGATGGCCCTCGTCCAGCGGACCGGGGTCCACGACGACGGCCCGCTCGGCGCCGGGCGCCCGCAGGATCCAGGTGTTGGTGCCGTCCAGCGTCATCGGCCCCGGGTTGGGCGCCAGCAGCAGCGTCACCCAACCCGGTAGCCGGTCGACCTCGGCCGACTCGGGCTCAGCAGCCCCCATGACCCGAATCGTACGTCGGTCGGGCGACCATGACCGAGACACGATGTCCGATCCGGTCACCAACGGTGAGCAAATACGCCCGAATCACCGCAAGATCACGCCACCTCGGCGATGACCTCGACCTCGACCGGGGCGCCGAGCGGCAGTTCGGCCACGCCGACCGCGCTGCGGGCGTGCCGGCCCTGCTCGCCGAGGACCGCGCCGAACAGGTCGGACGCGCCGTTGATCACGGCCGGCTGGGCGGTGAACCCGGGCGCCGACGCGACGAAGCCGACCACCTTGACGATCTTCACGACACGTCCGAGACCGACCAGGGCGTCGATCGCGGCGAGCGCGTTGAGGGCGCACAGCCGGGCCAGGCCGGCCGCCTCCTCGACGGTGACCTCGTCGCCGACCTTGCCGGTCTGCGGCAGCTTGCCGTCGACGAACGGGAGCTGACCGGAGGTGTAGACGTAGTTGCCGGACTGGACGGCCGGCACGTAGGACCCGACCGGCGCGACCACCGTCGGCAGGGTCAGGCCCAGCTCGGTCAGCTTCGCGTACGCGTCCACACCGCCCTCACCCGCGATCGGGGTGGTCACGACTTGGGCCGCTTCAGGTAGGCGACGAGCTGCTCCGGGTTCGGCCCCGGGACGACCTGGACGAGCTCCCAGCCGTCCTCGCCCCAGTTGTCGAGGATCTGCTTGGTCGCGTGGACCAGCAGGGGCACGGTCACGTACTCCCACTTCTGCATGGCTTGCGCTCTCCTGTTCGTCGGATACCGGCACAGCTTAGGACGCGGGCGACCGGCTGGTTGGTTAGGCTGAGCGGAGTTGTGTACGCAGAGCGCACATACCATCACCAGGTGCGATGAGCGGAGGGCGACGTGACGCAGAACGAGCCGGGCGGGCATCCGGAGCCACCTCCGACGCCCGAGCCGGAGCCGCCGTCGCCGATCCCGCCCGAGGACCCGATCCCGCCGGAGCCCCCGCATCTCACGGCTCCGGCCGGGATGGAACACACCACCGAGATGGCGCCGGTGCCGGACCACGACACCGCCGAGCATCCGGTGGTGCCGGCCGAGGTGATCCCGCCCGCCGTGTGGCATCAGCCACCGCCGACCGGGCCGTGGCACGCCCAGCACGAGAAACCGGGTGAGTGGCGTCATCCGCCCCCGGAACACCTGGCCTACCAGCACTCGCCGCCGGCCGAGATCCAGCCGCAGCCGGAGCCGATCTGGGTGGGCCCGGCGATCGGGCGGCTGCCCGGGATCGACCCGCGGCGGCGCGCGACGATGTTCCTCTCGATGGCGTTCGTGGCCACCCTGGCGCTCTGCGGCGGCGGCGCGGTCTCCGCCTTCTACCTGCTCCGGGACGCCGACACGCCCGGCTCACCGGACCCGACCACCGCGGTCAACCGGTTCCTCACCGCGGTCTACACACAGCAGGACGCGACCGCCACCCGCGATCTGGTCTGCGGCAAATCCCGGGACGAGGCGAAACTCGTCACCCGGGTGGAGCAGATCAGCTCGTACGCCGACGGTTATCAGGGCCCGGTCTTCCGCTGGGACGAGCCGGCCGTGGCCGAGCGGGACGACGAGCGGGCCCGGGTCGACGTCCGGGTGATGATGTCGACCGAGGACGAGCGGACCGCCACCCAGGATCTGCGGTTCACCGTCGTGCGCAAGACCGGCTGGCTGGTGTGCGAGGTCGCAGGCTGACGGATGCCCGTCCGCCTGACACGTGCCCGTAACGTGGGACGTATGGGCGAACACCGCAACTGGCCGGAGCGGCTGCACGTGGTGACCGGCAAGGGCGGCACCGGCAAGAGCACCGTGGCTGCGGCCCTGGCGCTGGGGCTGGCCGCCGGTGGCCGGCGCACGCTGCTCGTCGAGGTGGAGGGCCGGCAGGGCATCGCCCAGCTGTTCGGCCTGGAGCCGCTGCCCTATGCGGAGCGGCGGGTCGCGCAGACGACCGGGGGCGGTGAGGTCCGGGCGCTGGCCGTGGACCCCGAGGAGGCCCTCCTCGAATACCTCGCCATGTTCTACAAGCTCGGTGCGGCCGGGCGGGCGCTGCGCAAGGTCGGCGCCATCGACTTCGCCACCACCATCGCCCCGGGTCTGCGTGACGTTCTTCTCACCGGCAAGGTGAAGGAGGCCACCACCCGCTCGCGCGACGGCAGCCGGGTCTATGACGCGGTGGTGCTCGACGCGCCGCCGACCGGCCGGGTGGGCCGCTTCCTGAACGTGACCGAGGAGACCGCCCGGCTGGTCAAGGTCGGCCCGATCAAGACGCAGAGCGAGGGCGTGGCGTCGCTGCTGCGTTCCCCGATGACCGCGGTGCACGTGGTCACGCTGCTCGAGGAGATGCCGGTCCAGGAGACGCTGGACGCGATCACCGAGCTGTCCGCGCTGCACATCCCGGTGGGCCGGGTGGTGGTCAACGGCGCCCGGCCGCCGCTGCTGGCCGGCGGCAAGGTCACCAAGGCGGAGATCAAGCGGGGCCTGACCGCGGCCGGGCTGGCGGCCGCCCCGGCCACGGTGAGCCAGCTGGCCACCGAGGCCCAGGCGCACCTGACCCGGCGCGAGCTGGAGGAGTCGCTGCGGCTGGAGCTGGCCGAGCTGGGCCGGCCACTGGTGGAGCTGCCGCTGCTGCCCGACGGTGTCGACCGCGGCGCGCTCGACGAGCTGGCCGCGCTCCTGATGCGATCGTGATCCGGCCGGCGTCCGATCAAGACGCACTACGCTGAAATGGTGGCTGAATTGACGGCTCCACGGCTCGACGTCGACGGTCTGCTGGCCGACCCGTCCATCCGCATCGTGGTCTGCTGCGGGGCCGGCGGAGTGGGCAAGACAACCACGGCCGCGGCTCTCGGCCTGCGGGCCGCCGAGGTGCACGGCCGCCGCACGGTGGTGCTCACCATCGACCCGGCCAAGCGGCTCGCCCAGTCGATGGGCCTGACCGAGCTGGACAACACACCCCGGCAGGTCAAGGGCATCGTCGCGGAGCGGGCCGGCGGCGAGCTGCACGCCATGATGCTGGACATGAAGCGCACCTTCGACGAGGTGGTCGAGCAGCACACCACCCCGAAACGCGCTCAGGAGATCTTCGCGAACCCGTTCTACCAGGCCATGAGCTCGACCTTCTCGGGCACGCAGGAGTACATGGCGATGGAGAAGCTGGGTCAGCTGCGGGCCGGCGACGAGTGGGACCTGATCGTGGTGGACACTCCGCCGTCCCGGTCGGCGCTGGACTTCCTGGACGCGCCGGCCCGGCTGTCCCGGTTCCTCGACGGCCGGATGCTGCGGATGCTGCTGGCACCCGCCCGGACCGGTGGGCGCAGCGTGTTCAGCCTGGTCACCGCGTCGTTCGGACTGTTCTCGAAGACCGTGCAGAAAATTCTCGGCGCGCAGCTGCTGACCGACCTGTCGGGCTTCGTCGCGGCGCTCGACTCGATGTTCGGCGGTTTCCGTCAACGGGCCGACCAGACGTACCGGATCCTGCAGGACCCGCAGACCGCGTTCCTGCTGGTCGCCGCGCCGGAGCGGGACGCCATCCGGGAGGCGGCGTATTTCGCGGAGCGTCTGGTGGCCGAGCGGATGCCACTGGCCGGCCTGGTGCTGAACCGGATGCACCACACCGACCTGGCCGGGCTGAGCGCCGCCGACAGCGAGGCCGCCGCCGACCGGCTGGACGAGCTGGGCGACCACCCGATGACCGCCGACGTGCTGCGGATCCACGCCGCGCTGCTGCGCCAGGCCGAGCGGGAGGCGGCGGTCGCGACCGGGTTCACCGGGGCGTTCCCGGCCGTGCCGACGACGTCGGTCACAGCACAGCCCGCCGACGTCCACGACGTCGACGGGCTGCGAACGATCGGAGCGCTGCTCGCCTGACCGGCAGTTTCCCCGGCCAGGCGGAACCTCGCCTGATCAGCGGGTGGAGACGAGCACCTTGTCGGCGCCCTTCTCACGAAGTGCGGCCTCGAACATCTTCCGCCAGCTCGCCACATGCGGGTGACGGCGGAGCAGGGCTCGCCGTTCCCGTTCCGTCATGCCTCCCCAGACGCCGAACTCGATGCGGTTGTCCAGGGCGTCGGCGAGGCACTCGTAGCGGACCGGGCAGCTGCGGCAGATCCGCTTCGCCACGTTCTGCTCGGCGCCCTGCACGAACAACGCGTCAGGGTCGCCACTCTGACACGCCGCCATGCTGGGCCAGTCGCTGATCATCCCCACGGTAAACGTCCCCCCTTGTTTCACCCCCTGACGCCGGGCGGCCCCTGTTCCCCCGTGCCGCATCGGCGTCCGTGTCTCGCCGCACCATCATGCTCTGTAGTTGGGTGATTACGCAACGTTGTCCCTCAAATACGTATAGGCCGGTAGTTCCGGGCATACCGGCAAAGCGAGGGGGGCCGAACGGGGGTATCTTTGGTGCAGAAGCGGGAAAACGGTCCGCCGAGAAGGGTGACAGGTCACACTCGTATCGGGCGGAGTGGTGCTTCCGGACAGGCGGTCGCGTGCATGCTTCGCGTACCCTGCTCGGGTGACCTCCTGGTTTCGCAGACGCGATCACAACATCTTCACGAACGCGACCTCTCTACTGGTCTGCGGCCTGCTTGCGGGCGTAGTCGTGGCCGCCGCGGCGTTCCCCGCCGCGGCGATGACCGGGCTGGCGGCCAAGGCCGGCGGCCAGACGTTCGCGGGTCTGCCCAGTGAGCTCAAGGAATTCAGCTCCCCGCAGATCACCCGGGTCTACGCCTCGGACGGCAAGACCCAGATCGCGGTGTTCTACGACGAGTTCCGCAGCGACGTCCCGCTGAAGGACATCTCGAAGAACATGCAGGCCGCCATCCTGGCCGCGGAGGACCGCAAGTTCTACGAGCACAACGGCGTCGACCTCAAGGGCGTCGCGCGCGCGTTCGTCAGCAACAACCAGGGCGGCACACAGCAGGGCGCCTCGACCCTCACCATGCAGTACGTGCGGATGTCGCTGGCCTACTCGGCCACCAACCCGCAGGAGGTGATCGACGCCACCGAGGACAGCCCGAAGCGCAAGATCACCGAAATGAAGTACGCGCTGCAGATCTCGAAGCAGCTCTCCAAGGACCAGATCCTGGAGCGCTACCTCAACATCGCGCCGTTCGGTAACCAGACCTACGGCATCTTCGCCGCGAGTCACGTCTACTTCAACAAGAAGCCGAAGGACCTGACCGTCGCCGAGTCGGCCATGCTCGCCGGCATGGTGAAGGCGCCGTCCAGCTTCAACCCCACCACGCCGAGCGGTCACGAGCTGATCACCGACCGCCGCAACGTCTACATCATCCCGGCCATGGTCGAGATGGGCGCGGTCACCGCCGAGGAAGCCGAGAAGGCGAAGAAGGAGCCGGTCCCGACCAAGGTCAAGCAGGTCGGCCGGGGTTGCGCCTGGGTGGCGAAGAACAACTGGGGCTTCTTCTGCGACTTCTTCTACCGCTGGTGGCTGGAGCAGGAGTCGTTCGGCGCGACCAGCTACGACCGGGAGCGGCGGCTCAAGAGCGGCGGCTACCGGGTGGTCACCACCCTCGACCTCAAGGGCCAGGCAGGCGCCCGCCGGGAGATCTCCGAGCGCCAGTCCGACAACAGCCAGAACGCGCTGTTGCTGGCCGGCATCGAGCCGTCCACCGGCAAGGTGCGCCTGCTCGCCACGAACCGTAAGTTCAAGCTCGACGACCCGGATCACCCGCAGAACAAGATCTCGTCCGACCCGGCGAAGGCGAAGCTGAAGATCCGGGGTTCGGCCCCGAACACGACGAACCCGCTGATGAGCGGTGGTGGCGACATCGCCGGTTACCAGGCCGGCTCGGTGTTCAAGATCTTCCCGATCATCGCGGCCCTGGAGAACAACTATCCGCTGAGCTATCCCATCCTGGCCGAGAAGCAGTACGTCTCCGGCTATGTGGTGGGCCCCGGCCCGGCGACCTGTAACGGGCACTTCTACTGCCCGAAGAACGCCGGTGGCGGCGGCGGCAAGGTCTACAACATGTGGTCCGCGTTCGCAAACTCGATCAACACGTACTTCATCCCGCTCCAGGAGCGGGTCGGCGCGGCGAAGGTCATCGCGGTCGCCAAGCGGTTCGGCGTGCAGTTCCGGCAGCCGAAAGAGGCCGAGATGACCACCGAGAAGGGCGGCGCCAACCAGTTCGGCGCCTTCTCGCTGGGCGTCACCGCCTCCACCCCGCTCGACATGGCGAACGCGTACGCGACCCTCGCCGGCGACGGCAAGTACTGCTCGCCCACCCCGATCGAGCAGATCAGCACGCAGGACGGCCAGAAGATCGACGTCGGCAAGCCGTTCTGCAACCAGGCCACCACCAAGGACGTGGCGCGGGCCGCCCTGGACGCGGCACGGTGCCCGGTCGGTGACTCGGCCCAGCTCGGCTCCTGCGGCGGCGCCACCGCTCCGGACACCCGCGGCATCGTGGGCCACCCGGTCTTCGGCAAGTCCGGCACCACCGACGCCGAGAAGACCGCGTCGCTGATCGTCGGCACCACGAAGATCGTCGTGGCCGGCTACATGGCCAACCCGGACTGGCCGGACCACCGGGACCAGATGAAGCACGGCGTCATCAACCCCACCGTCCAGTACACCGTCAAGGAGTACATGGAGGGCAAGGAGAAGCAGCAGTTCAAGAAGCCGGGCAGCACCAAGATCGTGTTCGGTGAGCAGCGCTCCATCCCGAACGTGGAGTGCGACTCGGTCGGGTCGGCCACCAACCGCCTCGAGGACCTGGGCTTCCATGTCACGCGGGGCGCCGAGGTCGACTCCGACTGCCCGAAGGGCACCGTCGCCGGCACCGACCCGTCCGGCCGGACGATCAAGGGCGGCGCGGTGGTCCTGCAGATCAGCAACGGGAAACCGACGACGCCCACACCGGGCACCAGCGGCGGACCAGGCACACCAGGTGGGCCAGGCCGGCCCAACTAGCCACAGCACCGGAAACGGGCGGGAGATCGACTCTCCCGCCCGTTTTCCGTACCGCTAATGGGGTTTTGTCAGGCAAGCTGGCGCCGCACCTCAGCGGCGACCCGACCGCCTTCCGCACGCCCGGCGACGGCCGCCTGAGCGGCCTTCATGGCCGGACCCATCTGCGCCTTGCCGCTGAATCCGCCGGCTGTCAGCGCCTGCGTCACGATCTCGGCGATCTCCGCATCGGTGAGCTGCTTCGGCAGGTAGCGGTCGAGGACCTCGCCCTCGGCCGTCTCCTTCGCCGCCTGGTCGGCCCGCCCCGCCCCGGCGAACGCCGTCGCCGCCTCGCGGCGCTTCTTCGCCTCCTTGGTCAGAACGGCCAGCACCTCGTCGTCGGACAGCTCACGGGCCTCGTCGCCGGCGACCTCGGCGGTCCGGACGGCGGACAGGGCCATCCGCAGTGTCGACGTGATCAGCTCGTCCCGGGCCTTCATGGCCGTGTGCAGGTCCTCGTTCAGGCGGTCTTTCAGCGTTCCCATGGCGGAGAAACTACCCTTGCGGGCATGCGTAAGCGCTCCCTTATTTCGGCCTTCGCCGCTCTGTCCGCCGTCGGCGCCGCGACGCTGGCCTACGCGGCCCTCGTCGAGCGCAACATGTTCACCCTCCGGCGCTTCGACGTCCCGGTGCTCGAACCGGACGCGGAGCCGCTGCGCATCCTGCACATCTCGGACCTGCACATGATGCCTGACCAGCGGCGCAAGCAGGATTGGGTGGCCGGGCTGGGCGGCACCGACCCGGATCTGGTGATCGTCACCGGCGACAACATGTCCGACCCGGAGTCGGTCCCCGGCGTGCTGCGCGCCCTCGACCCGTTGCTGCCGGTGCCCGGCGCGTTCGTGTTCGGCTCCAACGACTACCGCGGCCCGGTCTGGAAGAACCCGCTGCAATATCTGATGCCCGACCGGGAGTATGTGCAGGGCGTCGACCTGCCCACCGACGAGCTGCGCGCCGCCCTGGTCGACGCCGGCTGGGCGGATCTGAACAATGCGCGGACCGTCCTGAAAGCCGGCGGCCGCTCGATCGAGCTGGCCGGCGTCGACGATCCGCACATCGAGCGCGACGACTACCCGTCGGTGGCCGGCCCGATCAGCGCCGGCGCCGACCTGCACCTCGGCGTCACGCACACCCCCGCCGCCCGGGTCCTGGACGCGATGGCCGCCGACGGCTTCGCCCTCCTGCTGGCCGGCCACACACACGGCGGTCAGGTGTGCGTGCCGGGCGTGGGCGCCCTCACCACCAACTGCGACCTGCCCACCTCGATGGCGAAGGGCCTGCACCGTTGGCCCGGCTCGGACGCCTGGCTGCACGTCTCGGCCGGTCTCGGCACCCACCCGACCGCGCCGATCCGCTTCGCCTGCCGTCCGGAGGCTTCCCTGCTCACCCTGATTCCTCGCTGACCTGCGGTTTTGCTGTTCGGGGATACCGGTTGTGGAGGCCCCCGGGGCCTCCGCTAGTATTTATCTCGCAGCAGCGGGGTGTGGCGCAGCTTGGTAGCGCGCTTCGTTCGGGACGAAGAGGCCGTGGGTTCAAATCCCGCCACCCCGACCAGCAGTTGCACGAAAGGCCCGGCATCTCGGATGCCGGGCCTTTCACATCCACGCCCCCTACAGGGCCATCTGCGGTCCCACCGTCCGCGGAACCATCTGCTGCGGCACCGCGTACGGGCCGATCATCGACTCGACGACGGGGGCGATGGAGGGGCGCTCGTTGAGTTGCATGAGCCGGGTGGCGCGGGCCAGGGAGCCGGTCTCGCCGTCGCGGAAGCCCTCGCGATAGCCGCGTTCGTACCGCTCACCACGGCCCAGGGCACGGCCGAGGGCGAAGCATGACGATCCGGCGAGGGCGAGCAGGAAGAGCATCGCGAAGGGCGTCACAGAACTATCCTTCCAGAGCACAAGCCACTAAGTAGGCGAAAATTACCCTAAACAGGTCATAGTGTGCCTTAGTGTGGAGATCAAGTACGCCAACGAGTGACCGTTCTGCGGCCTTTCCGAGATCGAGTCCAGGGGTGCCGTCGGGTGCGCCCAGCCCACCTGACAAGCTGAGACCTTGTGACTGACTCCATCGACCTCGCCCGTCAGGTCCGCAGCGTGAGCCGCCTCACCGGTGAATTCACGCTCCGCTCCGGCCGCACCGCCACCGAATACTTCGACAAGTACCAGTTCGAGGCCGACCCGGTCCTGCTCGACCAGCTCGCCGAACGCCTCGCCGTCCTCATCCCCGAGGGCACCGAGGTCCTCGCCGGCCTGGAGATGGGCGGCATCGCCGTGGTCACCGCGCTGGCCCGGCACGCGAAGCTCCCCACCGCATTCGTCCGCAAGCAGGCCAAGCAGTACGGCACCGCCCGCCTGGCTGAAGGCGCCGAGGTGGCCGGCCGTCGCGTCCTGATCGTCGAGGACGTCGTCACCTCCGGCGGCCAGGTCGTCCTCTCCACCAACGACCTGCGCAAACTCGGCGCCCACGTGGACCACGCCCTGTGCGTCATCGACCGCCAGGAGGGCGGCGCTCAGGCCCTCGCCGCCGAAGGCATCACGCTGCGCGCTCTCCTGACCCGAGCCGAACTCGACGCCGCCGCCTGACCCCCACCCAGCTACGACGCGACGTCCGTCACGGGGGCCGGCCGATACGCGACAGCCGACGGCCACCCGGCTACGTGGCAACCTGCGGCTCGATTCAGACCACAGCTCACCACGCGGCAGCCAGCAACCGGCAGCGTGGTGAGTTGCGGCTCGATTCGCGCCGCAACTCACCACACTGCGCGTGGGGCGGTGACCAACGGCGCTGGCCCGGCGCTCGCCTTTCGGTCTGGAACAGCGGAGACGTCGCGTCGTAGCTCGGGTACGGGATGGTCTGACGGGGCCGGCCGACTCGTACCAGAAAGGCGTGGCAGACCGGAAAGGCACGCCTATCAGGCCGTGGCCGGAGACCGGAAGGGCCGTCAGGCGGTTCGCTTGGCGATTTCGGCGGCGATGAGTTCGGCGATCTGAACCGTGTTCAGGGCTGCGCCCTTTCGCATGTTGTCGCCGGTTATGAAGAGCGACAGGGCGCGTGGGTCGTCCATGGCCCGGCGGATGCGGCCCACCCAGGACGGGTCGGTGCCGACGGCGTCGATGGGCATGGGGAACTCGCCGGCCTCCGGATCGTCGACGAGGATGACGCCCGGGGCGTTGCGCAGGACCTGGCGGGCCCCGGCCGCGGTCACCTCGGAGGCGAAGACGGCGTGTACGGCCACCGAGTGGCCGGTGACGACCGGGACCCGGACGCAGGTGGCGGAGACCTTCAGGGCCGGCAGGGCGAGGATCTTGCGGGATTCGTTGCGGAGTTTCAGCTCCTCGGAGGACCAGCCGTTGTCGGCGAAGTCGCCGGACCAGGGGACCACGTTGAGCGCCAGCGGGGCCGGGAAGGGGCCGAGGTCGTCGCCGACGGCCTGGCGCACGTTTCCGGGGCGGGAGCCGAGCAGGCGGTCGCCGGCCACCTTGGTCAGCTGGTCGTGCAGGGTGTCGACGCCGATCTGGCCGGCGCCCGACGCGGACTGGTAGGAGGCCAGGACGAGTTCGCGCAGGCCGTACTCGTAGTGCAGCGGCGCCACCGCGATGATCATGGCGGCGACCGTGCAGTTGGCGCTCGACACGATGCCGGCTGGGCGGTGTGCGGCGTCCTCGCGGTTGACCTCGGGCACAACCAGGGGCACGTCGGGGCGCATCCGGAAGGCCGACGAATTGTCGACGACGACCGTGCCGCGGGCGACCGCGGTCGGCGCCCACTGCTCGGAGACCGCATCGGGGACGTCAAACATCGCCACGTCGACACCGTCGAAGGAGTCGGCGGTCAGCTCGCGGACCTCCAGGCGCTCGCCGCGGCAGGTCAGCGACTTACCGGCGGAGCGGGCCGAGGCGAGCAGCCTGATCTCGCCCCAGACGTTGCGCCGGGACGAGAGCAATTCGAGCATGACGGTACCGACGGAGCCGGTGGCTCCGACGACGGCGAGCGTGGGCTGCGCCATCGCCCGGGTTACCGGCCGGTACCGCCGTAGACGACGGCTTCCTCGTTACTGCCGAGCTCGAACGCGGCGTGCACGGCACGGACCGCGGTGTCGAGGTCGGTGTCACGGCAGACGACCGAGACCCGGATCTCCGAGGTGGAGATCATCTCGATGTTGACGCCGGCGGCGCCGATGGTGGCGAAGAACTCGGCGGCGACACCCGGGTGCGAGCGCATGCCCGCGCCGACCAGGGAGACCTTGCCGATGTGGTCGTCGAAGAGCAGGCTCTTGAACTTGACCTGGCCCTTGATCTTGTCGAGCGCGTTCATCGCGGTCTGGCCGTCGGCCTTCGGCAGGGTGAACGAGATGTCGGTGCGGCCGGTGCCCTCGGTCGACACGTTCTGCACGATCATGTCGATGTTGATCTCGGCCTTGGCGACCGTCTCGAAGATGCGGCCGGCCGCGCCGGGCTCGTCGGGCACGCCGACGATCGTGATCTTGGCATCGCTGCGCTCGTGCGCGACCCCGGTGATCAGTGCGTTCTCCACGTCAGGGTCCTCCATCGAGCCGGTGACTAGCGTGCCTTCTTTGTTCGAGTACGAAGAGCGTACGTGGATCGGCACATTGAACCGCCGCGCGTACTCCACGCATCGCAACATCAGCACCTTCGCCCCGCCGGCGGCGAGGTCGAGCATCTCCTCGTAGGTGATCTTCTTGATGTGCTTGGCGTCGGGCACGATCCGCGGGTCGGCGGTGAAGACGCCGTCCACATCGGTGTAGATCTCGCAGACGTCCGCGTGCAGCGCGGCGGCCAGGGCGACCGCCGTGGTGTCCGAGCCGCCGCGGCCGAGCGTCGTGATGTCCTTGGTGTCCTGCGACACGCCCTGGAAGCCGGCGACGATGGCGATGGCGCCCTCGTCCAGCGCGGTCCGCAGGCGGCCGGGGGTGACGTCGATGATCCGGGCCTTGCCGTGCACCGAGGTGGTGAGCACGCCGGCCTGGGAGCCGGTGTAGGACCGCGCCTCATACCCCAGGTTGTGGATCGCCATGGCGAGCAACGCCATCGAGATCCGCTCGCCGGCGGTGAGCAGCATGTCCAGCTCGCGGCCGGGTGGCAGCGGGCTCACCTGGTTGGCCAGATCGAGCAGCTCATCAGTGGTGTCGCCCATCGCCGAGACGACGACCACGACGTCGTCGCCGGCTTTCCGGGCGGCGACGATGCGCTCGGCCACCCGCTTGATGCGTTCAGCGTTCGCTACCGACGAACCACCGTACTTCTGCACCACTAGAGCCACGGCGAAACCATTCCTTCGGCGATACGGAACAACGACGCCGGTCAGGGCAGTCGCCACCACACTAGCCGCGCATCGGCACGCCCTCGACAGGCGATCCCAGAATCCGGCCATCGTCACGCGCGACACGCCGGTGACTCACAGGCTTGCGTGTCACGGGCGGCGCGCCGAGTGGGGCGAGAATGTCGCGATGCGCCTTCCCTCCGCGTTGCCCGTCGCGCTGCTGACGGCCGGTCTGGCCGGGTGCGGGGTCAGTGACGCCACGCCGGAGCCCGCTCCCGGCACACCCTCCGTCTCGGCTTCCGCCGCCGAGGCGCCCGAGGCCCGGAGCGCGTTCGCCGGCCTGGCCGCGCTCGCTCTGGACCGCCGGTACGCCGCGCTCTACACCCTGGAGTCGGGCGGCTCCAGCCGGGAGATCGTGGCCGCGGTGGCCGACGACGGCACGTGGCGGGTCGACATCCCGGCGGGCGCGCTGGGCGGCACCGCGGGCGTGACGATCATCAGGGTGCCGGCCGGTCTCTACCAGTGCACTCTGAGCACTCCGAGCGCGCCGGTCAGCCCGACGTGCATCCGGGTGGCCGAGAAGGGCGACAAAGTGCCCCGCCGGTATGACCCCCGCGTCCAGCGCCTGTTCCGGCAGTGGCTGCCGGTCTTCACCGACCGCAAGGCGCCGCTGGCGGTCTCCCCGGTGCAGCAGCTGGCCGGTGTGGACGGCGCCTGTTACGCGGTCGACTCGGTGACCGCGGCCCTGGACCAGCCGGTCGACGTCGGCATCTACTGCTACTCCGCGGACGGCCTGCTGACCGGCGCGCGGGTCGATTTCGGCCTGCTCAAGCTGGTCCGTTCGGTGGCCGGGCCGAAGTCGGTGCAGCTGCCCGGCCCGGAGGTGGCGGGCGAGCCGATGGGGCAGAACGCGCCGGCCCCGGCACCCGAGCCGAGTCTGGTCGCCCCGTCCTGAGTGTTCCCACGATCCGGGCGTTCGGTTAGCTGATCCGATTTCGATGACGTAACGTGGCTTGCGACATGTGGCAGGTGACCCTTCTCCTTCGCTGCCGCGACGAGGCCCCATCCCAGGCCGGCACCTCGTCGCGGAGGTGACGCGCGCCGCCTGCTCGTCTTTCTCTTGACTGGAGCAGTCCCACATGTCCGTTTTTGACACTCAGCGTCCCAGCGCCATGCCTTTCCAGCGCTACGAGTCGTACCAGAAACAATTCGCCGTTGATCTGCCCGACCGTCAGTGGCCGGCCCGGGTGACCGAGAAGGCGCCCCGCTGGTGCGCGGTCGACCTGCGTGACGGCAACCAGGCCCTGATCGACCCGATGTCCCCGGAACGCAAGCGGCGGATGTTCATGCTGCTGGTGAAGATGGGCTACAAGGAGATCGAGGTCGGCTTCCCGGCGGCGAGCCAGACCGACTTCGATTTCGTACGGCAGCTGATCGAGCAGGACCTGATCCCGGACGACGTCACCATCCAGGTGCTGGTGCAGTGCCGTGAGCACCTGATCGACCGCACCTTCGAGTCGATCCGGGGCGCCAAGCGCGCCATCGTGCACTTCTACAACTCGACCTCGACGCTGCAGCGGCGTGTGGTGTTCGGCCTGGACAGGGACGGCATCACCGACATCGCGACGACCGGCGCGCGGCTCTGCCAGAAGTATGCCGAGATCCACACCCCGGACACCGAGATCTTCTACGAGTACTCGCCCGAGTCGTACACCGGCACCGAGCTGGAGTACGCGCTGGAGATCTGCTCGGCCGTGATCGACGTGATCGACCCGACCCCGGACCGGCCGCTGATCATCAACCTGCCGGCGACCGTCGAGATGGCCACGCCGAACGTGTACGCCGACTCGATCGAGTGGATGCACCGCAACCTGCCGCGGCGCGAGAGCGTCATCCTGAGCCTGCACCCGCACAACGACCGGGGCACCGGGGTGGCGGCCGCCGAGCTGGGCCTGCTGGCCGGCGCCGACCGGATCGAGGGCTGCCTGTTCGGCAACGGCGAGCGGACCGGCAACGTGGACCTGGTGACGCTGGGGCTGAACCTGTTCTCCCAGGGCATCGACCCGCAGGTGGACTTCTCGAACATCGACGAGATCAAGCGGACCGTCGAGTACTGCAACCAGCTGCCGGTGCACGAGCGTCACCCGTACGCGGGCGACCTGGTCTACACCGCGTTCTCCGGCTCCCACCAGGACGCGATCAAGAAGGGCTTCGTGGCGCTCCAGGCCGACGCCGACGCCGCGGGCACCGAGATCGACGAGTTCACCTGGGGTGTGCCGTACCTGCCGATCGACCCGAAGGACGTGGGCCGCACCTACGAGGCGGTCATCCGGGTCAACTCGCAGTCCGGTAAGGGCGGCGTGGCGTACATCATGAAGGAAGAGCACAAGCTGGACCTGCCGCGGCGGCTGCAGATCGAGTTCTCCGGGGTGGTGCAGCAGCACACCGACGAGGACGGCGGCGAGGTCTCCCCGCAGCAGATGTGGGACTTCTTCGCCAACGAGTACCTGGTCGAGCACCAGGTGGCGACCGCTTTCAAGCTGGAGAGCTACAGCACCGCCACGGTCGACGGCAAGGTGGAGATCGACGCGCAGGTGTTCCACCGCGGTGTGCGGCGGCCGCTGGTCGGGGTCGGTAACGGCCCGATCGACGCGTTCGTGCAGGCGATCGCCCCGCTGGGGATCACCGCCCGGGTACTCGACTACAACGAGCACGCGCTGACCTCCGGTGGGGACGCGCAGGCGGCGGCGTATGTCGAGGTGGAGGTCGGTGAGTTCACCGTCTGGGGGGTCGGCATCGACGCCAACATCGTCAGCGCGTCCATCAAAGCGGTGACGAGCGCGATCAACCGCGCCCGCTGATTGGCGCACTGCAAGATCCGGTACGAGACTGAGCTACGTGGCCCCACGTAGCTCAGTTCTCGCCCTGTTCATGACTCTCGTCGTCGCCTCCGGCTGTGAGGTGACGTCCGCCGGTGATCCCGGCACTCCGCCGAGTTCCGGTGGGGACGGAAGTGCCCTCGACACCCTGATCGTCGCCGCGTCCGGTTCGATGAAGGGCTACAGCCGGGAGAAGTTCCCGCACTGGCGTAGCGCCGGCGAGAACTGCGACGTCCGCGACACCGTGCTCAAACGTGACGGTGACCAGGTCAAGCTCTCCGGCTGCAACGTCGTCGACGGCATCTGGGACAGCTGGTACGACGGCAAGACGCTGGACGTGCCGACCCAGGTCGACATCGACCACATGGTTCCGCTCGCGGCCGCCTGGCGTTCCGGCGCCGACAAGTGGACCAACGACAAACGCGGCGACTTCGCCAACGACCTGGACCGGCCGCAACTGTTCGCCGTCTCCGCCTCCTCGAACCGGTCGAAGGGCGACCAGGACCCGTCCACCTGGAAGCCGCCGGCGAGGGACGCCTGGTGCACGTACGCCAAGGATTGGATTGAGGTGAAGAGCTACTGGAAACTGACTGTCACGCAGAAGGAGAAGGAAGCTCTCACCGACATGCTGGGGACCTGCTGATGAGCAAGACCACCGACATCGTTCCGGGGCCGGGCGGCGTGATGACCGACGAGGTGGGCGTCGTCACCGGCAATCTCACCTTGCGTACCGAGCTCTCCGAGGCCGGCGAGGCGGTGCTGTCCGTGCAGTACAAGGACGCCGAGGAGTGGTACGCGGTGACCGGCGGCCGGGTGAAGCTGACCGACCCGGCCGACCTGGACGCGGTGCACGCGATCGCCGTCGGCCTCCTCCACCGCCCGGACGGCTGATTGATCCTCATCTAGGCCTGTCGCAGGATGATCCGGTGTCACGTCCACGCTGGCGGCTCCACACCGCGCTCACCCTGACCACCATCGCCTCCACCGCGCTGATCGCCGCTCCGGCCGGCGCCGCCACGACCCGGGTCGCCTCGGTCGTGGAAGTCACGAAGGTGCAGTACAAGGCGGCCAACGGCAAGCAGAACTCGGTCCTGCTGACCCGCTCCGGCAACACGATCACGATCGACGACCGGGTCGCGATCACCGCCGGCAAGGGCTGCAAGGCGGTCAAGGGCGACAAGACCAAGGTCAGGTGTACGACCACGAAGGCGCCCACCCGGGTCCGCGTCTACACCTACGACCGCAACGACACCGTCGTCAACCGCACCGGCCTGGGGATGACGGCCAGCGGCGGCACCGGCAACGACAAGCTCTACGGCGGCCCGCGCTCCGACCTGCTCTACGGCGGCATCGGGGCGGACCAGTTGCACGGCAACGGCGGCAACGACGACCTGATCGGTGACGAGGGCAACGACCGGCTGTGGGCCGGCGACGGTGACGACACGCTCTTCGGGGACCGCGGCAACGACGCCCTGTCCGGCGGCAACGGTCATGACCGCCTGTTCGGCATGGACGGCAACGACCGCGAGTACGGCGGGCCCGGGGTGGACAACTTCCACCAGACCTACGACCCGGATCTGCCCGACGCCGACCTGTTCGTCGGCGGCCCCGACGAGGACGAGGTCGTCTACATCTCCCGCGAACGTGCGGTGGCCGCGGACAACGACGGCGTCAAGGGGGACGACGGGTCCCGCGGTGAGGGCGACACGATCAGCACCGACGTGGAGAACATCCAGGGCGGTGACGGCAACGACTGGCTGGCCGGCAACAGCGCCCGTAACGTCCTGTACGGGTCGCGGGGCGACGACACCCTGGTCGGCGGTGGCGGCGACGACGCCCTGATCGGCAACGAGGGCCGGGACCGGCTGTGGGGTGGCGCCGGCGACGACGGCCTCTACGGCGGGCCGGACGGTGGGACATCGGACCGTTTGGACGGCGGCGCCAACGGCACGACCGGTGACACCTGCGAGCGTGCGACGAACGATGTGCTGACCAACTGCGAGCTCTGATCGCTGGACCGATGTGGCTACGGTCGGGCGGGTGCGTGTCTCCCGTCTGGCCGTAGCCCTGGTCATGGCCCTGCCTCTGGTCACGGCGTCCACTTCGGCCGGTCCGTCCCCGGAGCGCACGCCGATCGCCCTGACCAGCGTCCTTCCGGCGGTGGCCGAGGCGACACCGGATCCGGGCGACGACTTCCGGATCACGTCGGGCACCACAATCACCGGGGACGCCGACATCGGCGGGCAGCTCGCCGCGATCCTGCGGCCGGCGACCGGTTTCGCCCTGCCGATCAGCACGGGACCGGCGGAGAACTCGATCCGGCTCGGGCGGGAGCCGGGGCACGGCGCGGAAGGTTATCGCCTGACCGTCCGCCGGGACGGCGTCGAGTTGCTGGCCACCGAACGGGCCGGCCTCTTCAACGGGGTGCAGACGCTACGTCAGCTGCTGCCGGCGGCGATCGAGGCGGACTCACCGCGGCGAGCAAAGTGGATCATTCCGGGTGGGACGATCAACGACCGGCCGCGGTACGCGTATCGGGGCACCATGCTCGACCTGGCCCGTCACTTCCACAGCCCGGGCGAGATCCGTACCCACATCGACCGGATCGCCCGCTTCAAGATCAACCACCTGCACCTGCATCTGAGTGACGACCAGGGCTGGCGCATCCAGATCGACGCGTGGCCGAGGCTGACCGAGGTGGGTGGCGCGCCGGGCACCGGGGTGGGTGGAGACGGCGGCGGTTTCCTCACCAAGCAGGACTACCGGGACCTGGTCCGCTACGCCGCCGACCGGAACGTCACGATCGTCCCGGAGATCGACATGCCCGGTCACGTGAACGCCGCCCAGACCGCGTATCCCGAGCTGACCTGTGACCGGGTGGCGCCGCGGCCGCGTACCGACATGCGGGTCGGCTACAGCACCCTCTGCGTGCGCGAGGAGATCACCTACCGGTTCGTCGAGGACGTCATTCGTGAACTGGCCGAGATGACACCCGGGCCGTACCTGCACATCGGCGGCGACGAGTCGTTCGCCACACCGCACGGCAGCTACCTGGCATTCCAGCGCCGGGTGCTGCCGCTCGTCGAGAAGTACGGCAAGATCCCCTACGGCTGGCACGAGATCGGCCAGTCACCGGCGGCCGCCCGATCGGTCCTGCAATTCTGGGGCCGGGAACGCAACCACCCGTCGGTCGCCACCGCGGTCGCCGCCGGCGCAAAACTGATCATGTCGCCGGCGAACCGCACCTACCTCGACATGGAGTACGACCGCCTCACCCCCGGCGGCCTCGACTGGGCCGGAGCGATCGAGGTGAGCACCGCCTACGGCTGGGATCCGGCGACCCTGCTGCCCGGCATCCCCGAGGCGAGCATCCTCGGCGTCGAGGCGCCCCTCTGGTCGGAGACGCTGCGCACCGAGGACGACATCGAATTCCTGGCTTTCCCCCGCCTGGTCGCCATCGCCGAGATCGGCTGGTCACCGCGGGCCACCCACGACTGGCCCTCGTTCCGGGCCCGCCTGGGCGCCTACGGCCCGAGATGGGTCCGCGACGGTCTACGTTTCCATCGATCTCCAGAGATCCCCTGGTCATAACCCCTTGTTCGGTACGCCGTGGGCCGCACCGGAAACCACTGCTCCCCACCTACACCGCGACACCGCGACGGCGCACGGCCGCAACGCGACCGCCGGGCTGAATGCGATGGTCACCGCCGCTGGACGAAACGCCTCCGTTGCGACGAGGATCTACGATCATCAGCACCGCACGGGGGAAGGATCCACTGTGACTCGTACATCTCGAATACTCGGCGCCGGCACCGCCGCGCTGACCGCGACGTTCGCTTTCGGGGTCCCGGCGCAGGCCGCGGCGACGGGTGTCGCGTCCGTTGTGGATTCCACCCGGGTCAAGTTCGTCGCCGGTTCCGGGCAGGTCAACCGGGTCGTCATGACCCGCTCCGGCAACATCGTCACGATCGACGACCGGGTGGCGGTCAAAGCCGGCAAAGGCTGCAAGGCGGTCAAGGGAGACAAGACCCGGGTCCGCTGCACAACGGCGAGAACGCCCACCCGGGTCCTGCTCTACCTCGGCGCCAAGAACGACTCGGTGACCAACCGCACCGACCTGGCGATCACCGCCAACGGTGGCGACGGCAACGACACCCTGGTCGGCGGCCCCCGAGCCGACCGGCTGATCGGTGCCGGCGGCGCGGACCGTCTCTACGGCCGGGCCGGGGCCGACACGCTGGACGGCGGCGACGACGCGGACCGGCTCTGGGGCGAGGCCGGCAACGACAACCTGAACGGTGAGTGGGGCAACGACGCGCTCGCCGGCGGAGACGGCAACGACCAACTCGTCGGCAGCGCCGGGAACGACCGCGAATACGGCGGCGCCGGTGACGACTACTTCTACCAGGAGTGGGACCAGGGGGCGGACGACTACCCGCTGCCGTACTCGGACCGCGACCTGATCTCCGGCGGCGCGGGCAGCGATCTCGCCGACTACTCCAACCGCCGCAAGCCGATCAGCGCGGACTCCGACGGCGTCTCCGGCGACGACGGGGCCAACGGCGAACGCGACACCCTCACCGGCATCGACCGGATCTGGGGCGGTTACGGCAACGACCGTCTGGCCGGCACCAACGGTCCCGACGAGTTGCAGGGCGGCCTGGGCAACGACACTCTGCTGGGCCTCGGCGGCAACGACATCCTGCTGGGCGGGCCGGGCGACAACCGGCTGGAGGGTGGCGCCGGCGACGACCGGCTCTACGCCGAGACCGGCGCCGATGTGCTGTTCGGCGGCACCGGCGAGGACTTCGTCGACTACCAGGACCGCACGCGGGCGGTCACCGTGGATCTCGACGGTGTCGCCCGGGACGACGGCCAGGCCGGGGAACGCGACACGGTCGGCTGGGACGTCGAGGACGTGCGCGGCGGCAGCGGCAACGACCGGCTCACCGGCAACGGCTCGGCCAACAAGTTCGCCGGCGGCTCGGGCGACGACGTGATCCGCGGCGGCGCCGGCAACGACGCCGCCGAGGGTAACGAGGGCCGGGACCAGCTCTACGGCGAGGCCGGCGACGACTACCTGGACGCCGGTCACAGCGACGGCATCGACACCGTCGACGGCGGCGCCGACGGGTCCTCGCTCGGCGACAACTGCATCCTGTTCACCGAGACGTCCGGCGCCGACATCGGGGTCGGCTGCGAGTACCTCCGGCAGTCGGACCGGCCGCTGTTCATGTTCTGAGAACGGAACCGAGAGAGGCCGCCCCCGACCAGGGAGCGGCCTCTTCGCGTACCACAGAAAGGGTTTCTCAGACCACCGGACCGCCGGGCGTCTCCAACGCGGAGTGGAGGGCGCCGTGGGCGTCCTTCGCCCCGGCGCCGTCCGCGATGACCTCGGCCTTCACCGCGTGCGGCCGGATCTCGCCGGACTCGATCTGCTCGGCCCAGTGGCAGGCCACCCGGTGCGTGCCGGTACCGATGATCCGCAGGCCGGGCCGCTCGTCGCGGCACTTGGTCGGCTGCGCCCACGGGCACCGCGTGTGGAAACGGCAGCCGGACGGCGGGTTCGCCGGTGACGGCAGGTCGCCGGCGAGCAGGATGCGCTCGCGCCGGTCCTCGACCTCCGGGTCGGGCACCGGAACTGCCGACATCAACGCCCGGGTGTACGGGTGCAGCGGCTGACGGTAGAGGTCGTCGCTCGGCGCCTCCTCGACGAGGGCGCCCAGGTACATGACGCCGACCGTGTCCGAGATGTGCCGGACCACCGCGAGGTCGTGGGCGATCACCAGGTAGGTGAGGCCGAGTTCCTCCTGGAGCTCCTCCAGCAGGTTGATCACCTGCGCCTGGATGGAGACGTCCAGTGCCGAGACCGGCTCGTCGGCGACGATCAGGTCCGGGTTGAGCACCACGGCCCGGGCGATGCCGATGCGCTGCCGCTGACCGCCGGAGAACTCGTGCGGGTAGCGGGACAGCGCCCACTGCGGCAGGCCGACCGCGTCGAGCGACTTCGCGATGATCTTCCGGCGCTCGGCCCGGTTGCCGCCGAGGCCGTGCGCGTGCAGGCCCTCGGTGAGGATCGACTCGACGTTCTGCCGCGGGTCCAGACTGGACATCGGGTCCTGGAAGATCATCTGCATGCGCCGGCGCATCGTCCGCAGCTGGTTGGCCGGCAGCGTGGTCAGTTCCGTGCCGTCGAAGTTCACCCGCCCACCGGTCGGCGGGGTGAGCTGGAGCAACGCACGGCCCAGGGTGGACTTGCCGCAGCCGGATTCGCCGACCAGCCCGTACGTCTGGCCCTTCTCGATCCGCAGGTCGACACCGTCGACCGCCTTGACGTGCCCGACCACCCGGTCCAGGAAGACGCCGCGCTTGATCGGGAAATGCACTTTGAGGTCGTCGACCTCGACCAGCACCTCGGTCACGACGACACCTCCACGGTCCGCGACTCGGGATTGACACAGCGGTACGCGTGCCGGTGCATGCCCTCGACCAGCGCCGGAGGCTCCCCGACACAGGCGTCGACGCGCCTGTCGCAGCGCGGCGCGAAGGCGCACCCGTCCGGCCACGGCAGGACGTCGCGCACCGAACCACGGATCGCGTGCAGCCGTTCGCCCTTGCCCGAGTCGAGGCGCGGAACCGAACCGAGCAGTCCCGTGGTGTACGGGTGCCGCGGCTCGGCGAACAGCGGCTTGCGACGGGCCGACTCGACGACCCGGCCGGCGTAGAGCACGTTGACCGTGTCGCACATGCCGGCCACCACACCGAGGTCGTGCGTGATCATGACGAGCGCGGTCCCGGAGTCGCGGACCAGGCCGCGCAGCAGTTCCAGGATCTGCGCCTGAATGGTCACGTCGAGCGCGGTGGTCGGCTCGTCGGCGATCAGCAGTTTCGGCCGGCAGGCGACCGCCATGGCGATCAGCGCCCGCTGCCGCATGCCGCCGGAGAGCTGGTGCGGGTATTCCTTGAGCCGCCGCGACGGGTCCGGGATACCGACCCGGTTGAGCAGGTCGGTGGCCTCGGTGCGGGCCTTCTCACCGGTCAGGCCGCGGTGCCGGGTGAGCACCTCGGTCACCTGGACGCCGATCGGCACGACCGGGTTCAGCGAGGACAGCGGGTCCTGGAAGATCATCGCGATGTCCCGGCCGCGGATGTCCCGCATCGACCGCTCATCGGTCTTGAGCAGGTCGGTGTCGGCGAACATCGCCGAGCCGCCGATCTTCACGCCGCGTTGCTTCGGCAGCAGGCCCATCAGGGCCAGCGAGGTGACACTCTTGCCGCAGCCGGATTCACCGACCAGGCCGACGACCTCACCGGCCTCGACCGAGAACGACACCCCGTCGACGGCCCGTACGGTGCGCTGACCGCGCCGTTCGAACGTGACGGACAGATCCTTGACGTCTAGCAGTGGCATCGCGGCCTCACTTCCGCAGTTTCGGGTCGAGGGCCTCGCGCAACGCCTCACCGAGCAGGGTGAATCCGAGCGCGGTGATGATGATGCCGATCGCCGGATAGATCGCCAGACCGGGCCGGGCGTCCAGGTACGGCTGGGCGTCGGCGAGCATCAGGCCCCACTCGGGAGTCGACGAGTCCGGGTTGCCCAGGCCGAGGAAGGACAGCGCCGCCGCCTCGATGATCGCGGTGGCCAGCGTCAGCGTCGCCTGCACGATCACCGGGGCCAGCGAGTTCGGCACGATGTGGGTGAGCGCGATCCGCCGCCGCTTCACACCGAGCGAGGTGGCCGCGAGCACGTAGTCGCCACCGGACTGGGCGACCATGGCGCCGCGCAGCAGTCGCGCGAAGATCGGCACCGAGACCACACCGACCGCGATCATCACGGTGGTGAGGCTGGCGCCGAGCAGGGCCGCGATGCTGACCGCCAGCAGCAGGCTGGGCAGCGCCAGCAGCATGTCGACGATACGCATCAGCACCGAGTCGACAGCCCGGCCGACCCGGCCACCGAGGCCCGCGGCGGCACCGGCGACACCACCGATCAGCGCGCCGACGGTGAGGCCGATCAGGGTGGAGATGACGCCGACCAGCAGCGTCTGCCGGGCGCCGACCAGCATCCGGCTGAACTCGTCACGGCCCTGGTGGTCGTAACCGAACCAGTGCTCGGCCGACGGCCCCGGAATGGAGCCGGGCTTGATCACGCCTTCCCGGATGCCCATCGTGTCGGTCGGCGAGTACGGCGCCAGCATCGGCCCGATGATCGCCACCAGGACGAAGAGCAGCAGAATGCCGGTTCCGACGAGGGCGCTCGGGTTGCGGCGAACCCGGCGGAACGCTTCCGTCCACAGGCTGACGCCGTGCTCGTCCTGCTTGACCGCGGACAGCTCGCCCAGCGCGTCGATCTTGTCGGTCTTGGTGCTCATCGAACCCTCACCCTCGGGTCGATCAGGCTGTACGACACGTCGACCAGCAGATTCACCAGGACGTAGAAGACCGCAATGATCATGATGAAGCCCATCAGAACCGGATAGTCACGGTTGCTGATCGCCTCGTACAGGAACGCTCCGATGCCACTGAACGCGAACACCGTCTCGGTCAGCACCGCGCCGGAGAGCAGACCACCGGTGAGCAGGCCGATCACCGTGACGATCGGCAGCATCGCGTTACGCAGGATGTGCCGGCCGCGGACCGTACGCTCGGTCAGGCCCTTCGATTGGGCGGTCCGGACGTAGTCCTCGCTCAGCACCTCCAGCACGCTGGCCCGGGTGATCCGGACGATGATCGCGAGCGGGATGCTGGCCAGGGCGATGCCGGGCAGGATCAGGTGCCAGAGTGCGTCGAGCGCGGCATCCCATTCCCGGGTCATCAGTCCGTCCAGGACGAAGAAGTTGGTGACCCGCGTGGCGCCGAGTGTCGGGTCCTGCCGGCCACTCGACGGGAACAGGTGCAGGTTCTCCGAGAAGATCGACTTCAGCACGTACGCCAGGAAGAACACCGGAACGCAGATGCCGATCAGGGAGCCACCCACCGAGGCGCTGTCCAGAAAGCTGCCACGGCGGCGGGCGGCGAGATAGCCCAGCGGGATGCCCACACCGATCGCGATGATCATCGCGGTGATGGTGAGCTCGACGGTCCCCGGGAAACGTTCCAGGAACTCCGTCATGACCTCGCGCTTCGTCGAGATCGAGGTGCCCAGGTCGAGCTTGAGCATGCGCTTCATGAACCGGCCGTACTGGATCAGCAGCGGCTCGTCCAAGCCCAGGTTCTTCCGGATCTGCGCACGCAGCTCCGGGGTGCCGCGCTCACCGAGGATCGCGGTCTCGGGGCCGCCGGGCAGGCGGCGCAACCAGATGAACAGAAGGATCGACAGACCGAACAGCGTCGGAATCAGCTGTAGCAGGCGTCGCACGATGAACCGAATCAAGGCCGCCTCGTAAGGTGGGAGGTCGACAGCGGGCGAGCGTCAGGGTATGACGCCCGCCCGCCGGTAGAGCAATAGGGAGATGCCGGGTTGCGGCTACGACTTAGGAGAAGGTGGCCCCGACGAACCGCTCGTCGGTCAGCGGGCTCGGCGTGATGCCGGTGAGGCCCTTACCGAAGACGATGGCCGGCGGCGAGTGCGAGATCGGCACACCCGGAGCGAACTCCGCGATCGCGGCGTTCAGAGCCTTGTACTTCTCCACACGGGCCGCCTGGTCGGCGGTCGTGTCGGCGTCCTTGAACTGGGCGAAGAGAGCCGGGTTGTTGAAGCCCCACTCGTCCTTCTGCCGGTCGAACATGGTGCCGATGAAGTTGTAGGCGTCGCCGTAGTCGCCGGTCCAGCCGAGGAAGTGCAGGTCGTGGTTGCTACCCGAGGTGGTGGCGTTCAGGTAGTCCGGGCTCCACTTCAGCGGAATCGCCTCGACCTCGATGCCGACCGCCTTCAGGTCCGCCGAGACCAGCTCGAACAGGTCCTTCGGGTTCGGCATGTACGGCCGGGTGACCTCGGTCGGGTAGTGGAACTTCAGCTTCAGGTTGCTCGCGCCGGCCGCGGCCAGCAGCTTCTTGGCTTCCTCGACGTTGTAGTCGTACTTCTTGACGTCAGCGTTCCAGCCCTCGACCGTGTCCGGCATGAACTGGCTGGCGACCTTGGCGCCCGGGGGCAGCTTCGAGTCGACCAGGGCCTGCCGGTTGATCGCGTAGGAGATCGCCTGGCGCACCTCGGGCTTGGCCAGCGCCGGGTTGCCCTTCTGGTTGATCGCCAGGTAGAGGATGTTGAACGCCGGACGGGTCAGGACGTTGAAGCCCTCCGTCTTCAGCGGCTCGACGTCCGCCGGGCCCACCAGGTCGTAGCCCTGGATGTCGCCGGAACGCAGCGCCTGCTTACGGGCGTTCTCGTCGGAGATGGTCTTGAAGATGACCGTCTTCAGCTTCGCCTTGTCGCCCCAGTAGGCGTCGTTGCGCTCGATGGTCAGCGACTTGTTCGGCAGGTCCCAGGTCTTGAACTTGAACGGCCCGGTGCCGGTCGGGTGCTCCAGCGCGTACGACGGGTACTTGATGTCGTCGGCGGTGCCGGCCACGGTCGACGCCTCGTACTGCTTGAGGGCGGCCGGGCTGTGGATCGAGAACGACGGCAGCATGAGCGCCGACGGGATCTTGCTGGAGACGCGGGTGAAGGTCAGGTCGACCGTCGTCGCGTCCTTGGCCGCACAGGACTTGAAGAGGCTCGGCGGCAGCTCCGCGCTCTCGTTCTTGGCGAAGCCACCCATCACGTCCTGCCAGTACGGCGTGACGTCGGGGCTCTGCATCAGACCGGTCGAGTTGTACCAGCGGTCGAAGTTGACACAGACGGCCTCAGCGTTGAAGTCGGTGCCGTCGTGGAACTTCACGCCGGACCGGAGCTTGAACGTCCAGGTGGTGCCGGCCGCATCCGGGGTCCAGCTCTCCGCCAGACCGGGCGACGGCTTGGTGCCGCCCTCCTCTGGGCGCACCAGGGTCTCGAAGATCTGCCGGGCGACACGCAGCGACTCACCGTCGCTGGCGAAGCTCGGGTCAAGGACCTTCGGGTCGCCGGCAACACCGAAGACCAGCGAGTCCTTGACTGCGGTGTTGCCACCTCCGTCACGCTCACTCTCGGCGCAGCCGGAAGCTGCCAGAACGGCGACTGCGGCAACCGCGATCGCGGCCCTCCGCCTCGATGGACGCATCGTGCTTCACCTCTGCCTTGTGGGGGTGGTCAACGCGGTGGAGTGTGCCACCGATGCGACGGACATTAACGGCCCGGTAAGTTTCCGGGGAGCCGTTGGTATCCAATCGTGTTGTTACAGGGCTGCTTCGTAACGCAACCACCCCAACACAGAGCGCTCAGACGGCGCGCCGCCCCTCGAAAGCGCGACCCAGCGTGATCTCGTCCGCGTACTCCAGGTCACCGCCGACCGGCAGACCACTGGCCAGCCGGGTCACCGTGAGACCCATCGGCTTGATCAGCAACGCCAGGTAGGTCGCCGTGGCCTCGCCCTCGGTGTTCGGGTCGGTGGCCAGGATCAGCTCCTTGACCTCACCCGTCCCGACCCGGAACAGCAGCTCACGGATCTTCAGATTGTCGGGCCCGATGCCTTCGAGCGGGTTGATCGCCCCGCCGAGCACGTGATAGCGCCCCCGGAACTCACCGGTGCGCTCGATCGCCACGACATCCTTCGGCTCCTCCACGACACACAACACCTCGTTGGTACGGCGTGGATCGCGGCAGATCCGGCACTGCTCCGACTCGGCCACGTTGAAGCAGGTCGTACAGAAACGCACCAGGTCCTTGACCTTGCGCAGCGCGGTGGCCAGCCGGTTCACGTCGGCCGGGTCCGCGGAGAGGACGTGAAAGGCGATGCGCTGCGCCGACTTCGGGCCAACGCCCGGCAGCCGGCCCAGCTCATCGATCAGGTCCTGGATGGCGCCTTCATACACGGGATCAGAACCCCGGCAGGGAGAAGCCGCCGGTCGCCGGGCCCATCTTCGTCTCGGCCAGCTCACGCTGCGCCTCGGCGGCGCTGTGAATCGCGGCGAGCACCAGGTCCTCCAGCGTCTCCACGTCGTCCGCGTCGACCACCTTCGGGTCGATCTTGACCGACTTGAACTCACCCAGACCGGTGATCACGACGGTCACCAGGCCGTTGCCGGCGCTCGCGGTCAGCTCGGCCTCGGCCAGCTCGGCCTGCGCCCGAGCGACCTGCTCCTGCATCTTCTGCGCCTGCTTCATGAGCTGCTGCATGTTCGGCTGTGCACCGGGCCGCATGGCACCGCTCCTCATCTAATCGGTTCGTTGTCCACCGTCGATACGGCGCGGCGGTCGAAGTTACCGCCGCCAGCGTAGCCGCCGCCCACTCCATGCCCACCCCGACGCCACGACAACCCCGCCCACCCGACCGCGCGCGGCCGGCCGACGACGCAATCCGCAGCTCCCGCACCCAAAACCGTGCCGACCTACGGCGCGATCCGAACCACAGATCACCACGCAACACCCGCACCCCAACACCGTGCCGACCAGCGGCGCGATCCGAACCACAGGACACCACGCAACTCCGGCACCCCAACACCGTGGCGACCTGCGGCGCGATCCGAACCACACGACACCACGCGAGCCTTGGCCGGCTGGCCGGCTGGCCCCGGGTTAGAGCTCGGCGATCTTCTCTGCCCCGAACGCCTCGCGGAGCAGCTGTATCGCCTGCTCTTCGCTGCTCTGGCGGGCGGTCTTCTCGTCGATCACCTCGTCGAGTGGCTCGTCGCCCGGGTCGAACCCCTCGTAAGCGGCGGCCGGGCCGTCGTACTCCGGGTCGAAGGGGGCTTCCTCCACCGGTGGGGCGTCGGACCAGGAACGCGCCGCGCCGCCTCCGGCTCCGGCCGGGCGACCCGGCGCCGCACGACCCGCCGGGGGCGCGGCCCCACCACCGCGGGCGTTGGCCAATGCGGCCCGCGCGGCGGCCGCTCCACTCGCCCCTTCGACGCCGGTACGCGCAGCTGCCCGCGCCGCCTCCATCGCAGCCGACCGGGCCGGCACCGCTGGTGAGGCAGGCGCAGCAGGGGTTACCGGTGCTGCCGCCGGAGCAGCAGCGCTCCGAGCGGCGGCGGCTGCTGCGGCTGCACCCCCGCCCACAGAACCAGCGCTCGGCGAGGCAATGTTCGGAGAACCAGCACTCCGAGCGTCAGCACCCGACGGGCTGAGACCGCGCGGACCATCACCCAGCGGACCAGCACTCGGCGGCGATGTCGAAACGGCCGCCCCGCCGAACGCGGAACCTCCGCCGAGCCCGCCGGCCGAACCGGCGCCGGAAGTCGGCAGCCCGGCTGACACTCCGCCAACGACCACCGCCGAGCCGGCGCCCGCGCTTCCGTTCGCAGCTACCGATCCGCCGCCGGGTCGGGCCGGCTCCGGCCAACTGTCTGCCGAGGAATCCCCGTGGCCCCCCGCTGTGGCACTCGACGCGCTGGTAGCCGCCGACCCCGGCCGTGCAGGCTCGGGCCATCCAGCCCCCGCACCGACTGATGCGGAAGCCGCACCACCAGGCCGAACAGGCTCAGGCCACGCCGAATCGTCGCTACCGACCGCTGCGCCCCCGGGACCGCCCGGCCGAGCTGGCTCAGGCCAGGCCGACTCCGCGTCGGCGGAGCCACCGGGCCGGACCGGATCCGGCCAGCCCGAATCGTCGTCCGCGGAAACAGCCCGCGAGCCAACCGGCCGCGCGGCATCAGCGCTCGCCGGCGCAACCCGCGAACTACCGGCAGCTTCCGGCCAGGCGGATTCGTTCTCCACAGGCACGGGCGAGCCACCCGGCCGGGTAAAGCCGGGCCGGCCGGTGTCATCCGTGTCGGATGTCCCCGGTGATCCGGAGGCGTGAGTGGAGCCGGACCGGTCGGTACGGCTCGGTGCTGTGGGAGGACGGGCCGCCGCCGGCCAATCCTCGTCGGCGTCGGCCGCCGGGGGCCGCTGTGGCCGTGACGGGCGTGACTCGGTGCGGCCCGAGTTGCGTTCCGGTGCGGTGGCCGCCGTGCCCGCCTGCGGGGCCGGCCGTTCGGAACCGCCGGACACGCGACGACCCGCCGACTGGTCGCGGCCTTCGCCGGCGCGCGCGGGGCCCCGGGGCGGGCCGGCCTCGCCGACCTCGCAGCGGATCCGCCAGTCGCCGCCCGGGGACTTCCGGAACTCCGTGGTGATCGCCTCGCGCCAGTTCAGGAATCGGTCCACGAGCGCCTGAGTCGGTGCGGCGAACACGACCGTGTCGCCCTCGACGTCGCGGATGCCGATGCCGTACTCCTGCATGGCTTTGACCTTCGGCTGTTGCTGGCCGAGGGTGTGCCATGCGGCGCGGATCCGCTCGTCCCGGGGGTCGACGGAACCGGCCGGCTGAGGATCGGCCGGGCGGCGCTCCGGCTGGGACGGCGCCTCGTCCACCGGCTCGTCGTCCCAGGGCGGCGGCTCGTCGTCGTAGTCGCCGGGTTCCGGATGGCCGCCGTCAGCGACCTGATTCCAGTCCGGCTCACCGCGCCCAACAGGCGCCGCCCCGGACCCGGACGGCGACTCCGGACCGGACGCCGCAGGACCAGACGGCGCTCCCGAGGCGGATGTCAGGGCGTCGGAAGGCACCCCGGGGCCGGACTGCAGCGCGGACTCAGAAGCGGACGGCACCGCTTCGGCCGGAGCCGAGGCCGCTGGGGCTTGGGCAGCCGGGGCTGGGGCTGGGGCGGCCGGTGAAACCGGACGTGCGGAACCACCGCCGGCCGGGCGCGCGGAACCACCCCGGGCAGCGGCGGCCGCAGCCATCGCCGCGGCCTTCCCACCGCCACCGGCTCCACCCCCAGCGGCTCCACCGCCACCGGCTGCTCCGGATCCGCCTACGGCTCCACCGCCGGCACCGTTCTCGGTCGCGCCGATCGTCGGCGGGGGCGCGTCGACGGCGTTGTCAGCGGCGGGGCGCTCACCCCGTACACCCGAATGCTCTAGCCTCTCCAGACGCTGTAGCAGGGCCGACGCGGATGCGTCGGCGCCCGGGAGCAGCATGCGGGCGGTGACCAGCTCGAGCAGGAGGCGCGGCGCGGTCGTGCCGCGCATCTCGATCAGGCCGTTGTGCAGGATGTCCCCGCAGCGGGACAGCGTGGCCGCGCCCAGCCGGGCGGCCTGCCCGGCCATCATCTCCAGCTGGTCGGCCGGGCCGTCGATCAAGCCCTTGGCGACCGCGTCCGGAACCTGCTGGAGGATGATCAGATCACGGAAGCGTTCGAGCAGGTCAGAGGCGAAACGGCGCGGTTCGTGCCCGGCTTCGGCGACCCGGTCGATGGTCGCGTACGCCGCGGCGCCGTCACCTGTCGCGATGGCGTCGCACATCTCGTCGATCAGGGTGACGTCGGTGACACCGAGCAGGCCGACCGCACGCGAATAGGTGACCCCGTCCGGCCCGGAGCCGGCGATCAGCTGGTCGAGGATCGACAGGCTGTCCCGGGCGCTGCCGCCGCCGGCTCGCACCACCAGCGGGAACACCGACGGCTCGACGGTGACGCCCTCGGCTTCGGTGAGCTGCTGAAGGTACGGCCGAAGAACCGCCGGCGGGATGAGCCGGAACGGGTAGTGATGGGTCCGGGAGCGGATGGTGCCGAGGACCTTGTCGGGCTCGGTGGTGGCGAAGATGAACTTCACATAGTCCGGCGGCTCCTCGACGAGCTTGAGCAGCGCGTTGAAGCCGGCCGACGAGACCATGTGCGCCTCGTCGATGACGTAGATCTTGTAGCGGCTGTTGGCGGGCGCGAAGAACGCCTTCTCCCGCAGCTCACGGGCATCGTCGACACCACCGTGGCTGGCCGCGTCGATCTCGATGACGTCGATCGAGCCGGCGCCGTCGTTGGCCAGCGATCGGCAGGACAGGCAGACGCCGCACGGGTCGGGTGTCGGCCCCTGCTCACAGTTGAGCGAGCGGGCCAGGATGCGCGCGCTGGACGTCTTGCCGCAGCCACGTGGCCCGGAGAAGAGATAGGCGTGGTTGAGACGCCCGCTGCGCAGCGCCTGCGACAGCGGCTCGGTGACGTGCTCCTGGCCGATGATCTCGGCGAAGGTGCGCGGCCGGTACTTGCGATAGAGGGCGAGTGCCACTCCTGCCACCTCCTGAACGACCGCGTCATTCTCCGTCGAGGGTCTGACAAGAACAAACGCCGTGCCCCGGAAGTGACCCGGAAACTGAAGGACCCCCCGTGCACCCGCCAGAGCCCGCTTATCCTTGCTGCCTTCCGGCCCTGGGGAGGTTCACAGGATGACGCCGCACGAGGGGCTACCCGAGAGCCTACCTGGCGGCACCGAGCCGCGTGCGGACCCCCTCCCCGCGGGCGAGCCCACCGAAAGAGTCTGTATTCTGGCGCACGGAGGATTCGCCTAGAGGCCTAGGGCGCACGCTTGGAAAGCGTGTTGGGTTAACACCCTCACGAGTTCGAATCTCGTATCCTCCGCCAGCCCTCACGTGGGCAGACGCGACAAGGCCGGACCCATCGGGTCCGGCCTTCTTGCTGTGCCCGTCTCAGTTGATCATCGCTCGCTCGCTCGCTCGCGATACCCAACATGCGTCAATGCGAGCCCCGGCCGGCCGCAGCGTCACGCCCGCGGACGCATACCTCCTCGCGCCAACGTGTAGAACTACGACTCGCCTGTAGCACGCTGTAGAACAATCCTGTACAACGAAGGTGGTACAGGAACGCTGGACGATCGGCTCCAGGTGGTTGGTCGATGAGCACTCGGAGGCCTCTGTTAACGCTGACAGCATCATCGACCTCGTAAGCAGCCTCCGCAGCATCGGGAACGACACGTCGATCTGCGAGGTGAAGCGAGCCCGCGGAGGGCTTCCCGCAAGTATCTGGGAGACGATCAGCGCCTTCGCAAACGCGGCCGGCGGTTGCATCCTCCTGGGGATCGATGAGAAGGACGACTTCCGGATCAGCGGCGTGGCAGATGCCGGCGCCCAGGAATCGCAGTTGTCCGCAATCTGCTCCGAGATGGAGCCTCCGGTACGGGCACAGATCTATTCCGTCACCATCGATGACGAGATCGTCGTCGTCTGCGAGGTGCCGCAATCGCCCAGAGATCAGCGGCCATGTCACAAGCGTTCCCTCGGCCCGTGGGCGGGTTCCCGCATCCGGGTGAGCGACGGCGACAGGAAGCTTACCGACTACGAGGTCGGCGTGCTGCTGTCCAACCGACGCGAGCAGAAGCACGACCTGTCGCCCGTCCCAGGCGCGAACGTTGACGATCTGGACTCAGAACTAGTCAACGCGTTCCTTCGGCGAATCCGCGACACCAGGAGCGAAATCTTCCGCAGAGTCGACGACGAGCGTGCCTTGATGATGCTCAACGTTCTGACCTCGCAGGGGGATCAGACCGTCCCCACCCTCGCGGGCCTGCTCGTTTTCGGCCTGTACCCACAAACCTTCGAGCCTCAACTCGACATCACCTTCGTCGTTTATCCGTCCTCCGAAGCCGGGCTTCTCGGCAGCTCCGGCGAGCGCTTCACGGAGAACAGATCGATTGACGGTTCCATCCCCTTCATGGTCGCCGAATGCATTCGTCTTCTGAAACGCAACATGCGACGACGCAGCATCATATCTGGAATCTTCCGTACCGAAGAATGGGAATATCCCGAGGAGGTTCTCCGAGAAGCCCTGATCAACGCGCTCGTCCACCGGGATTACTCGGAATTTGCCAGGGGAACTCAGGTCCAAGTCGAGATGTACCCCGACCGCCTCCTGATCCGGAATCCCGGTGGCCTGTATGGTCCTGTCGATGTCAGGTCCCTAGGCGTCACCACGGTCACGTCCTCTCGCAACAAGGCGCTCTTGAAGATTCTGGAGGACACACCTTTCGGAGACGGTCATATGGTCTGCGAGAACCGTGGAACCGGCATCGCGCGAATGCTTCTGGCGTTGACTGACGCAGGGATGGAGCCGCCCAGTTTCGCCGATGATATAGCCTCCTTCTCCGCCGAGTTTCCCAATCACACGTTGCTGGACGAAGAGGCCCTGAACTGGCTGGGATCTCTCGATGGATACCCCCTGACGAGAGCCCAGATGACCGCACTGGTGATGATGCGCAACGGCATCGCTCTCAACAACAGCAGCTATCGCGCGTCGACCGGCGTTCGGGACAGCCGGGCGGCAAGCCGTGATCTCCGGGACCTAGTCGACCGTAGGCTGATCGAACAGTCCGGTACGCGAGGGACAACCGTCTACCGCCTGATCGGAACCCGTACTGAAGAAGCCAGTCTCTTTGACCAACCAGTGCCAGGCAAAACAATGTCGCCGCCCATCGACCTGACCGCCAATGAGCGTGCGGTGTTTGAAGTGGTCCGCCGAGCTGAAACATCACGAGCCAGCGTCGAAGCAGCTACCGGGCTCGCTTATCATCAGGTCGTCCGAGCACTCCAGAGCCTCCGTGACAAGAATCTTGTACAGATGAACGGGAAACACCGCTCGCGCTCGACGACGTGGTCCGCGATTTAACGGGGCGAACTCGACGGAGAACCTATCAGTTCCAGTCTCGTTCGCCCGCGTTTACCCGACGTGCAAGCGCGACAAGCGCGAGGGTGAACATTCGTGCAAGATCCGTGAGCGGTGAGCGGCGAGCGGCGAGCCCTGAGCCACGGACGACAAGCCGCGGGGAGGCGTCGCGCTCGACGACGCGTCCGCGACGTGACAGCTCAAGCTCAGGGGCGAAGCCCGCGTTCACAGGATGCGCATCCATGCGTTGAAGGCCGGACCCTAAGGGTCCGGCCTTCAGTCCGTAGACCGGTGCGGCATGTCGGCGGGCGGTGTGCAGCGCTTTCGGCGAACAGCACCTAAAGGTGTGAACACCCAGGTCAAGGCCGGTAGACACTACGGGGTCATGGTGCGGTCTGTGGTGTGTCGAAACGGATTACCTCGATGGTGGCGGCGGCGATACCCCTAGCGGCGATGCTGGCAGTGGTGTCCGCGACGGCTGCCACAGCTCAGATCGCGATGGCCCAGTTCACGCAACTGGCCGCCGGAAGCAACCATTCATGCGCGGTGAAAGCCAGCGGTCAGGCGTTCTGCTGGGGGGCCGGCGCCTCGGGTGCGCTGGGTAACGGCAGCACCATGGACCGATCAGCAGCGACCCCGGTCCAGATGCCGATCGGCGTGCAGTTCTCGAAGATCGCCGCCGGCATCAGCCACACGTGTGCGATGGGCAACGACTCCAAGGTCTACTGCTGGGGCGCCGGCCACCTCGGTCAGATGGGCAACGGCAGCAACGCCGATCAGCTGACTCCGGTTGCGGTGACCAATCCGGGCGGGGCGATCTTCATGGAGATCAGCTCCACCGGTTTCCACACGTGCGCGCTCGCCAACGACTCGCACACCTACTGCTGGGGATCGAACGAGGACGGTCAGCTCGGCAACGGAACCACCGCCAACCAATCGACTCCGGTGCAGGTCAACAACCCGGCCGGCACGTTCTTCATGAAGATCAGCACCGGACGCGCACACACCTGCGGGCTCAGCAGTGATGCCCGGACCTGGTGCTGGGGCGCCGGCGACTCCGGAGCACTCGGCAACGGCTCGACAGCGGATCAGTCGAACCCGACCGAGGTCAGCGTGCCTTCCGGGGTGACGTTCCACAGCATCGCCACCGGCAACGGCCACACCTGTGCCGTCAGCAACGAAGCGAAACCCTACTGCTGGGGATGGAACTCGAGCGGCCAGCTCGGCACCGGTGACACCAACGACCGGATGACTCCCACCGAGGTCAACGTACCGAGCGGGACGACCCTCACCGACGTCACGGCCAACTGGTCCCAGAGCTGCGCGATGGGCAGCGACGGCAGGCCGTGGTGCTGGGGCTGGAGCGGCCTCTCCCAGCGTCTCACTCCGGTCGCCATCGACGCCCCGGCCGGAAACTGGAACTTCTACCGGGTCAGCCCCGGCATGGATCACGCGTGCGGGTTGGCCAACCCGTACAACAACATCTACTGCTGGGGCAACGGGCAGCATGGCCGGCTGGGCAACAACCAGATGGCCGACCAGTCCACCCCGGTCGAGGTCGTGGAGGCGTCTACCACCACCACACCGTTCAACCCGCAGTTCACGCAGTTGTCCGCCGGTGGCGCCCATACGTGTGGGCTGGCCAACGATTCCAACACCTACTGCTGGGGCGCCGGTGGCTTCGGCCAGCTGGGGGACGGCACCACTTTCGACCGCATGAATCCGGTGTCGGTCCATCGCCCACCCGGTGTGATCTTCACCCAGATCGCCGCCGGCGAGTCCCACACATGCGCGCTCGGCAACAACTCCATGGCCTACTGCTGGGGCCAGGGTGGCCCTGCTCAGCTGGGCGACGGCGGTAACAGCAGCCGGCCGGTTCCGGGGCCGGTCTCCGTCCCGTCGGGGGTGATCTTCACGCAACTGGATGCCGGCCGCAATCACACCTGCGCGTTGGGAAACGACTCCAAAACCTACTGCTGGGGCCAGAACAACTTCGGCCAGCTGGGTGACGGAACCCTTGTCGAGAAATCGATTCCGACAGTGGTGGACCTGCCAGCGGGCGTGATCTTCACCCGGATCACCGCCGGCTTGGGTCACACCTGTGCGCTCGGCAACAACGGCAAGACCTACTGCTGGGGTTACGGCGGCGACGGAACGATAGGTAACGGGTCAACCGCGGACCGGTCGACTCCGACTGCGGTGGCGGCCCCTTCGGGCGTTCTCTTCACCGACCCCATCGCCGGCGGTTCGAACACCTGCGATCGCGGGAACGACTCCAAGACCTACTGCTGGGGTTTGAATGAACACGGCCAGCTCGGCATCGGCAACGACTCGAATCAGTCGAGTCCGGTGGCCGTCAACGAACCCACCGGCGTGATCTTCACCGACGTCCAATCCGGTTACGACCACACCTGCGCACTGGGCAACGACAACGGAACCTACTGCTGGGGCGCCGGCATCTTCGGTCAACTGGGCAACGGCAACAACGCTCTCCTGAGAACGCCCAGCGCCGTCAACGTTCCTGGAGGCGTGCTTCTCACCAAGCTGACCTCGGGCAACAGCCACTCCTGCGGACTGGGCAACAACGGCAAGACCTACTGCTGGGGTTACGGCACCAGCGGTCAGCTCGGCAACGGCCAGCAGAACAACCAGCTCAGCCCGGTGGAGGTCACGGGATCGACAGGCGGATCACTGCCGCCCGGCGAACGGTTGATCACGGTCACCTACACGGCGGTCTGCCGCGGCTGCCCGCCGTCGATGGGCGCCCTGGAGAACTGAGCGCCTTCACTCGTTGTGCCCCGCTGATCGACCCTCTGTGGGCCAGGTCTATTCTCGGGAACGAAAACAGTGCGGGCGAGGGCCGGCTCCCGATCGGAGCCGGCCCTCGCCTACTTCTACTTCTTGATCTTGACGGCGACGCTCGTCGCACGGCCGTCGTAGTGCCCGGTGCGCTTCGCGACCACGGTCAGCGTCAACTTCTTGCCGGCCCAGGCCGCCTTCAGCTTCAGCGCGGACGTCACGGCCACGAGCTTGCCGTTGACGCGCCACTCGTACCGATAAGACGTCGCCTGCGGCGACCACGCGCCCACCGAGACCTTGACGGTCTTCCCGGCCTTGACCGTGCCCTTGATCTTCGGCCGGGCGGTCGCCTTCGGCGCCGCGCCGTATCCGACGGTCACCGCAGCCGAGGATGCCGCGGTATCACCCCGATTCGCCCGCTTGGCCACAACGGTCACCGTGAGGCGTTTCCCCCGGATAGAGGCGGGGATCTGGTACGCCGACCCGGTCGCCCCCTTGATCGCGACCCCGTTGGCCGCCCACTGGTACGACCACGAGGTGGGCGCCGGAGTCCAGCTCCCAGCGGCCGCCCGGACGGTGGACCCGACCCGGATGGTCCCGGTGATCGACGGCGCCCGGGTCGCCCGCAGCGACCCGGCGGTGACGGTGAGCCCGCCGGTGAGGGTGGCGCCCGATCCGCTCGCCGACCGCGCCACGATGTTCCATGCTCCCGGCGTCGCGTCGGTGAGGTCGGCCGTGACGGTCATGGCGATGCCGTCCGTCACGCTCTTCACCACCGCCGGGATCGACGCCGAACCGCTACGGGTGAACGTCACGGTGTCGGTGGCGGCGAACGCGGAGCCCCGGAGGGTCAGCGTGACGGGACCGCTGTTCGGCATCGAAGCCGGCGTCGCCCAACCGAGCGAGTATCCCGGGACGCACGCGTCGTAGTCGCACTTGATGTCGGCCCGGAACGGAAGGTCGCTGTCCGTGGTCTCCGGGGCGAGCACGAACAGCGCCATCCCGGACGGGTTGTCGTATGGCAGGCTGACCTGGCATCCGCGGCCACCCTCGGCATACGAGCAGCCGGTGATCCCACCGTCGGTCCGGGTCTGGAAGTAGTACGGCTCCGGCGTCTCGGTACCCCCGCCGGTGTTGCTGATCGCCGCCTTGAACACAGAATTACGGTTCACCGGCACCGCCACACAGACCGCGGTCCGCTGATCGCTCAGGGTCCCGCTGATCGGCCCGAAAGCCGGCGCCGCATTGACCGCGGGGCACTGCACCACGGGCTGCCCGCCACTGGTGAGCCGCCAGGTGTCCACCCGGTACGGAACAGTCTGCCCGTCCACGGCCGGCCACACGAAGATCTGGTAGCTGGTGGACCCGCTGGCCCGGCACGGCACCACATATCCGGAGCAGCGGTCGTTGCCGGCCGCGTCGGTGATCCAGTAGCGGGCCGCGAGCCCGGTGCTGCGTACGCCCAGCCAGTAGCTGTCGGCGGCCGCCGCAGTGACCCGGTAGCAGTGCAGATCCTCGTCGGTCCGCAGGTCACCGGCCACGGCCGGGCCACCGAGCACGGTGTTCGCCGGGGTCTGACACTTCGCCCCGGCCGGGCTGGTGTCCTTGCGGCTGATCCGGTACTGGAAGTCGGTGGCGGCCGCGGTCAGCAGCACGGTGTACGCCTTCCCGCTCTCGAACCGGCACCGCACCAGCTGCGCCGACGCCCAGAGCCCACTGCCACAGACCTGCTTGCCGCTGTCGTCGCGGACGCTGATGTTGGCCCACCCGTCGTGCCCGGTGACCGGCGCGTACCCGATGGTCTCGGCGGTGCTGTGCTGGTTCGCCGGGATGCTGTAGCAGGTGGTGAACCGGTCTGCGGCGAACGTCGTGACCGCCCCGACGGTGTTCCCGATCGCGCCCTGCGGCAGGACGGCACAGCCGCTGACCCGGTCGACCCGCTGCACGACCGCCCGGTAGTCGCCGGCGGCCGAGTCCTCGGGGGCGTTGAGCAGGATCCGGTACGGCGCCGGGCCGGTCAGCGTGCAACCGTTGGAGCAGAGGTTCGTACCGTCTCCGTTGATCAAGGTCCATTCCGGCCGGGCAGCTCCGGTGACCCGGGGCGGCAGGGTGACGCCGATGGTGGCGCCGGCCGTGCTGTCCAGTTCGAGGCAGTCGGTCTCGCCGGCGACGGCGAACGAGCCGAGCACCGCGCCCGTGGCGTAGCCCTGGTCGCCGACGCGCACGCAGCCACTCGCCGTCGGTGCCGTGAACACGACGGCGTGTTCGCTGTCCACCACGCTGCTGCCCTCGGCCCCGCCGACGATCAGCGGGTACCGGCCGGCCTTCGGGAAGTCGCAGAGGTATCCGGCGTCGCAGAGCCGCGAGCCGTCCGCGCTGTAGATCGCCGACCAGGTCTCGTAGTTCTCGTCGTCGACGACCCGGACCAGGTGCCGGCCCGCGGTGGGCACGTCGAGGACACGGCAGCGGTTGGCGTCGAGCGCCCCGGCTGGTCCGGCGCCGTACGTCCCCGGCGTGATCACCTGGCAGCCGGCGAGCGTCGAGAGGCCACGGATCTGGATCGTCGGTTCCCGGTCGCCGTCGGCCAGGACCACGAGCCGGTACGGCCCGTCGCCGGGCAGCGCGCAGCCGGCGAGGTCGTCGTAGCGCTGGTCGGCGCAGATGTCCTTACCGGTCCGGTCGGTGACCCAGAACGCGCCGCCGCCGGACACGTAGGTGACGATCCGGTCGCCGGGCGCCGCGGTGAACGGCTGGCAGACCGCGCCGAGTCCGCCCGACGCGGGCGCCGTGACGGTCGGCTGGTCCCAGCCGGTGCCGACCGGCGCGGCACAACCGGTACCACCGGAAATGTCGATCATGGACGCCCGGTACTCGCGGGCCTGCCAGTCGGTGTTGCGCAGCCAGAGCGTGTAGGTGCCGGCCTCGGCCAGGTCACACGGGTCGCCCCACTCGCTGCACACGACCCCGGAGGCGTTGCTGACCTGCCAGTTCAGCTGGCCGCCGTCGGTCGTCTGGATCCGCTTCAGCCCGGCTGTGGCGGTGACCGTCCAGCAGTCGAAACCGTTGGCCGGAACCTCGCCCTCGGCCACCTGATCGGCGGCGGGCACACCGAATCCGGCCTGGCGCAGAGTGCCGCAGCCGAGCGGCACGTCGGTACGGACCAGCCGGAACCGGTAGTCGACCGCGCCGCCGTAGTTGTCGGCGAGGAAGATCGTGTGGGTGCCGTCGCTGGTCAGCGAGCACGAGCCGCCGCCCCACTGAATCGGGCAGACACGCTCGCCGGCCGGGTCCTCGATCCAGCCTTCGAGCGAGGCGGCCGCCCCCTCGGTGGCCGGGGTGACCTGGGTCTCGACGTCCAGGCGCAGGCCGGCCGTACCGGCGAATCGGTAGCAGTCACCGGCCGCGCCGCGGGCCAGTCTCCCGTCACGCAGTGGACCGTCGACGGTGAAGGTGGCCGGGTCCAGCGTGGTGCAACTGGACGGCAGGCTGCGGGATTCGACCCCGATGCCGTACGACGCGGTGCCCGAACCCGAGTACAGCCGCACGTCGATGGTGTGGACGCCCGGTTCGGCGATCACACACTCGGAGGCGTAGGGGCCGAGGAAGCAGGACTCGCCCTGAACCGACGCCTGGGTGCTGTCGCCTGTGGAGTTGAACTGGGTGAGGATCCGCTCGTCCGCGATCGTGGTGCGGAAGGTGTAGAGGTGGTGGGTCTTGCCGGTGATCTCGTCGCAGGTGGCAGGTGTCCCGAGAGCGAGCTCACCGCCACAGGTCACCGCTGCGGCGACTGCGGTTGTCGGTGTGGTGGCGTACGCGGCGCTGGGCAACCCGGCCGCGATCATCAGGCCGCTCATCAGAGCGGCGCTCCAAAGCCTCACGGCTTCCCCCGTTGATCAAATTAGACGCGGAGGATATCAACCGTGATCGGTATGACGGAAGGTGGCGACGGTACCGTATCGGTCTAGATTCGGGCGGCCGCTATCGCGTCGTCGACCTCGGGAAAGATCGCGAAGTAGCGGCCCAGCCCGACCGTCTCCAGAAGCTGGGTCAGGAACGGGTTGGCGCCGGCGAAGCTCAGCCAGCCACCACGCGACGCGATCACCTGCTTGCTGACGATGAAGGCGCTGAGCCCGATCGAGTCGCAGAACTTGAGAGCGGTCAGATCGACCACGATCCGGGGTACGGGTCTCTCCAGGAGACCGGCCAGAGTGGCATGCAACTGACCCGCGGTGTCGGCGTCGAGCTCGCCGCCGAGGTGCAGTACCGCGACTTCGGCCCGGTGGTCGGTGACTGTTGCGTGCATGATGATCGGCTTCCTACCCGTGCGATGGATATTCAGCCTAGATCCCGACCATCTCCGCACATCGGACAGCGCGTGTGTCAGGCAACGCGAACGACCCGGACCCACAAGGGGTCCGGGTCGTCAGAGGCTGGCCGGGATCGGTCAAGCATTTGCGGCGCAGCCGAAGGGGGGCTCCTGGCGCGACCTCAGAGTTCGCGCCACCGCCAGCGTGGACCACGCCACGCGTCGGCCAGGATCATCGCTGATGCCTTGCCGGGGCACTGCTGCACCTTCGACTTGCCCTCGGGGCCGCCCATCTGGGCCTCGACCTCCCAGAGCGCGCCGTCGGTGCGGACGTAGACGTCCCGGCGCGCGAGCCGGACGTCGCCATTCCACCAGTGATGCTCAACTCTCACATGTCAAATCTAGGACAGACATCGACGGATCTGCGTAGGGCGATTCTGCGAAAGTTTCTCGACGCCCGGTCGGAACCACATTGTCTGATCCGGTGTATTTGGCTCGCGTGACTTGCGCAACACCCTACGTATTAGGGCCGTCCGCATTCGGCTACACAGCGTGATTCCTGGCCGTGACCTGGGACGAAACACCACCGTTACATCCGTGGCGCTGATCATGGAGAACACCCGAACGGACGAGGCTCCGCTCCGGCGCTCGGATGACCCGGCCGACGGGCACGGACAGTAACAGCCCGCAGGGCAGAAAACCAGAGAGCCCGATCCGGTCGGATCGGGCTCTCGCATGGCGGTGGCGGCGGGATTTGAACCCGCGGAGGGCGTAAACCCTCACACGCTTTCGAGGCGTGCTCCTTAGGCCACTCGGACACACCACCGGGAAGTACGTTACCGGACGCCTCAACGGCTTTGTCGCGGGGTCACCCATAACCCAGCGCGACGCCGCTGACCTGGCAAGATCGACGCGTCGACGAAGATTTCGGAGGAAAGACATGAGCGTGCACATCGGCGGCAAGCCGGGCGACATCGCCGAGCGGGTGCTGCTGCCCGGCGACCCGATGCGGGCCAAGTGGATCGCCGAGACGTTCCTGGAGGACGCGGTCTGCTACACCCAGGTCCGCGGGATGCTCGGTTTCACCGGCACCTGGCAGGGCGTCCGGGTCTCGGTGCAGGGCTCCGGCATGGGCATGCCGTCGGCCTCCATCTACACCCACGAGCTGATCAACGAGTACGGCGTGAAGTCGGTGATCCGCATCGGCTCCTGTGGCGCCCTCGCCATGGACCTGAACCTGGGCGACGTGATCGCCGCGATCGGCTCGGCCACCGACTCCAACATGAACCGGACCCGCTTCGACGGCCTGGTCGACTACGCGCCGGTGGCCGATTTCGGCCTGCTGCGCACCGCGGTGGAGGCGGCCGAGGCCCTGGGCACCCCGATCCGGGTCGGACCGATCCTGGCCGCCGACGCCTTCTACACCGACCGGCCCGACCTCTACGACAGCCTCGCCGACTACGGCGTCCTGGCGGTCGAGATGGAGTCCGCCGCGATCTACACGATCGCCGCCCGCTACAAGGCCAAGGCCCTGACCATCCTCACCGTCAGCGACCACATCAAGCGCGGCGAGGCGATGGACTCCGCGCAGCGCGAACAGGGCTTCTCCAACATGGTCAAAATCGGCCTGAACACCGCAATCGCCGACGCCTGACGGGTCAGCGGAAGAAGTCGCGCATCAGGGCGGCGCACTCGGGTTCGAGGACGCCGGCGTAGACCTCGGGGCGGTGGTTGAGGCGGGTGTCGCGGACGACGTCCCAGAGGGAGCCGACCGCGCCCGTCTTGGGCTCCCAGGCGCCGAAGACCAGCGTCGAGATCCGGGCCAGGACCAGCGCCCCGGCGCACATCGTGCACGGCTCCAGGGTCACCACGAGAGTGCAGTCCGCGAGGCGCCACGAGCCCAGGCGCGCGGCGGCCCGCCGGATCGCCAGCACCTCGGCGTGTCCGGTCGGGTCACCGGTGAGTTCACGTTCGTTCCCGGCGGCGGCCAGTTCGGCGCCGTCGGGTCCGAGGATGATCGCCCCCACCGGGACGTCCTCGGGTGAGGTGGACGCGACGGCGAGCGCCCGCCGCATCCACTCCTCATGCTGCAAGCGGCGTATCACGCCTCGCGCAGCTCCTCCATCTCGTCGCCACAGCCGATCTTCTGGCAGATCTCGGCGGTGACGTCGGACGGCAGCATCCCCTCCATACCGCAGAGGGCGAGCAGCCGCTGGGCGTTGAGGCCCAGGTCACCGAGCAACTCGGCATCACCGATCGGGTCGGCGTCCGGGTCGACCGGCTTCTCCTCGTCGTCTCCCTCGTCCTGTCCCTCGTACTGGCCCTCGGCCAATTCGTCCAGCCCGAGGGCCGGCGCCTCGATCTCGCCGAGCAGCACGGAACCGATCCGTGACTCCTCGGCGAACCCCGAGTCCGAGCCGAAGACCCGCAGGTCCTCACCCTCGTCCAGGCGCAGGATGGCGAGGTACTCGTCGTCGCTCTCGACGAACAACAACGCGAGGTCGGCGTCCGGCTCGGTATCCCGGAGCGCGTCCACCACCTCGTCGATGTCGGCCAGGCCCGAAAGGTCCAGCTCCGACGCCGTCCAACCGTTCTTGCTGCGGGCGACGGCGGCAGCGAAAATCGACACGATTTCCCCCAACACGACTTTTGTCTCTCAGCGCCTGACGGTAGCGGGTGCGGCGGCGGGCGCATCGCGCCACGCCTTGACGGAACTGAAGTCAGTTCACCGGGCGGCGGCGAGTCGCGATCAACTCGCGGAGCCGGAGACCGCGCAGCCGGGGCGATGGTATCGACTCACGTGTCGATTTCGCCTGGGCCAGAGCGGCCAGCAGCTCGAGGCGGCGACGGCTGCGATCCGGGTCCAGCCGTTGTGGCGAGGGGGCCATGCGACCGAGAGTGCGTCAGCCGCGCGGCGTTAGTCAAGGGTCGATGAGCATGTCGGCAGACCCACTGCTCAGGGCTACCAAAAGGGCACGTCGGGTGGCGAAAATCACCACAACGGCCAGTCGAGGGTGGTGATCCAGTCGAGGGTGACGAAGAACATCGCGAGGGACAGCGCGACCCCGCTCGCCACTGCCACACCGACCGCCACACCACGGTCGCCGAGGAGGGTCAGGACCACGGAGACACCCCAGGCGGCGAGGGCCGCGCCGATGGTCCACCACGCGTAGGACCCGAGACCGCTGCCGAGGCTGCCGAACAGCACGAACCACAGGGTCGTCGCAGCCAGGCCGCTGACCACCGGCCCGGCCGCGACCGGGTGTGGCTCACGGTAGACGGGCCGCGGCGGCAGACCGGTGAAGATCGGCGGCGGCGGCAGGTCGCGGGGCGGCACGTAACCCGGAGGCGGCGGTGCGGCCGCGGGCCAGGAAACCTGACGGTCTGCCATCTCACTCCCACCTCTGCGTGCTCGTACGGACTCGCCCTGCCCAGCCTAGCCATCGTCAGGTCTGCGCGATCTCCGGTCTTCTGCCAGGATGGCGCGGTGCGTTTACTCCGTACCCTCTCCGGTCTGACGATCGCGGCCGTCTGCCTCGCCGGCTGCGGCGGCGCCGGTGGGTCGGCCGACCCGGCCGCGACCCCGAAGTTCGTGGATCCGGCCGCGCAGTCCTCGACCACCGAGTCGGCCGCGACGAGCGCCGCTCCGGCGCCGTCCGTCCCGGCGAGCCCGAGCGCCGCCGCGTCGGCCAAGGCGAAGCCGACGCCGAGCGCGTCCGAGTCGACCAAGGCGGCCTCGGTGAAGTACGTCTTCCCGGTCGACGCGTCGAACGTGGACTGGAGCAACACGCACTCGAAGTACCCGGCGACCGACATCTTCGTGAACTGTGGCGAGGACTTCGTGGCCACCACGAGCGGCACGGTCCTGGAGATCAGCCTCACCGACCGGTATGTCGAGGGGAACCCGGACGGGCCGAACAACGGGGGCCTCTCGGTGTCGATCGAGGGTGACGACGGGGTCCGCTACTACGGGTCGCACCTGAGCCGGGTCCAGTCCGGCATCAAGCCCGGGGTCCGGGTCAAGGGCGGGCAGTTGCTCGGCAAGACCGGCAAGACCGGCAACTCCAGCGGGGTCTGTCACCTGCACTACGGCATCTCACCGCCGTGCGCGAAGACCGGTGACTGGAAGGTGCGGCGCGGGGTGGTCTGGCCGTACACCTATCTCGCGTCGTGGCGTAAGGGTGGCCAGAAGAGCCCGGTCGCCACGGTCGCCACCTGGGCGAAGGAGAACGACTGCAAGGCCTAGAGTCGGGGCCGTGCGTATTGCGGTCATCGGGCTCGGCCTGATCGGTGGGTCTCTGCTGCGGGCGCTCGGCGCGGCCGGCCACGACGTGGTGGGCTTCGACGCCGATCCGGCCACCCGTGAGCTGGCCCGGGCAGCCGGGTTCGAGGTCGGCGGGTCGGTTCGCGAGACGGTTGCCGGCAGTGTCGTGGCGGCTCTGGCCGTACCGCTGCCGATTTTGCCGGAAGTGGTCGCTGACCTGGACGGATATGACGGCCTGGTGACCGATGTGACGTCGGTGAAGGGTCCCGTCAGGGACCTGTTGGCGGGTCGGCGGTTCGTCGGCGGGCATCCGATGGCCGGTAAGGAGACGTCCGGGTTCGCGGCGGCCGAGGCCGGGTTGTTCGGGGGTTGTGCCTGGGTGTTGTGCCTGGAGCCGGACGGGACCGACCTCGACGACTGGCTGCTGCTGGCCGGATTGTTCACCAGGATGGGTGCGCGGGTGGTTCCGGTGACCGCGGCCGAGCACGACACCGCGGTGGCGCAGATCAGTCACGTGCCGCACCTGTTCGCCGCCGTCCTGGCCGAGCAGCTGCTGTCGAATCCGCTGGCCGGAACGCTGGCGGCCGGATCGTTCCGGGACGGCACCCGGGTGGCCGCGACCCGTCCGGAGCTGACCGCGGCGATGTGTGGTGGCAACGGGAGGGCGGTTCAGCGGGAGTTGCATCGGCTCATCGGCGAGCTTCGGCAGCTGGAGGCCGTCCTGGAGGGGCCCGAGCCGATCGGCGCGATGACCGGCTACCTGCGGCGGCCGTCCGAGGCGCGGCGCGCGTGGCCGGCCACCCCCGGCCGCCCGGAGACCATCCCAGCGGACATTCCGGACTTGTTGCACCTGGGCCGATCAGGCGGATGGGTGACCGAGGTGAAAACCGGCCGGGTTGTCGTAAAGCGGCCAGAAACTGACCGCTTCCTTCCCTAGCGTTAGCGGTGTTCACGACACCAGCCACAGGGAGTCTCCGATGCCCGGTCAGGTCCGCCCCGTCACCGACGAGCAGGACGGTCTGCTCGCCTACCTCGCCCAGATGCGCTACGTGATCAAGCTGACCGCGTACGGGCTGACGCCCGAGCAGCTGCGGGCGACGCCGAGCGCCAGCGCCCTCAGCGTGGCCGGCCTGATCAAGCACGTCGCCAGCACCGAGGAGGGCTGGCTGGCGACGGTACGCGGCGAGCAACAGCCGATCGACTACGGCGCGTACGAGCGCAACTTCGTGCTCGCCGAGGACGAGACCGTCGAGGACCTGTTCGCAATGTACGACCGGGTGGCCGAGGCGACCGAGAAGACGGTCCGCGACATCGACGACCTCGACCACCAGGTGCCGATCGACCACTCGGTGCCGTGGAACCCCAAGGAGCACGACTTCTGGTCGCTGCGCTGGGTGCTGCTGCACCTGGTCCAGGAGACCGCACGGCACGCGGGGCACGCCGACGTCATCCGGGAGACCGTCGACGGCGCCACCGCGTACCCGCTGATGGCCGCCGCCGAAGGCTGGCCGGAGTCGCCCTGGATGAAGCCCTGGAAGAAGGCTTAAGGCTTTTCGCCCCGGTCGACCCGGATCACCCGGCGGTCCGTGACGATCGCCGTGACCAGGTCGAACGGGGTGATGTCGAAGGCCGGGTTCACCGCCTCGCTCCAGGCGGTGACCTCGGCCGAGCCGCGGTCCTCGATCTCCACGTGCGCGCCCGACGGCGTGTCGTGATCGACTGTGGACTCCGGCGCGACCACCACGAACGGGATGCCTGCTCGCCGCGCGCCGAGAGCGTGCGAGTACGTCCCGATCTTGTTGATCACGTCGCCGTTGGCGCAGATCCGGTCGGCGCCGAGGATCACCGCGTCGACCTCGCCCCGGGCCATCAGGAACGGGCCGGCCGAGTCGACCGCGACCCGGTGCTCGATGCCCCAGCGGGTCAGCTCCCACGAGGTGAGCCGGGCGCCCTGGAGCAGCGGCCGGGTCTCGCTGGCGATCACCCCGGCCAGCCGGCCGCGCTGGTGCAGCTCGCCGACCACACCGAGGGCGGTGCCGACGGTCACCGCGGCCAGCGCCCCGGTGTTGCAGTGGGTGAGCAGCCGGGGGCGAGCCCCGCACAGCTCACCGATCAGGTCCGCGCCCAGCCCGGCCATCGCCGCCGACGCGGCGATCTCCTCGTCCCGCACGGCGCACGCCTCGGCCAGGACGGCCTCCGGCCCGTGCGGGATCAGGGCGGCGGCCCGCAGCGCGCCGCGGGCCAGGTTGACCGCCGTCGGGCGTGCGGTTTCGACTTTCTGTACGGCCACCGCGAGCGCCGCCGGATCGTCGACGTGGATCCGGGCGGCCAGCGCGACCCCGAAGGCCCCGGCCACCCCCAGTGCCGGCGCGCCGCGCACCGCCAGCGACTGGATCGCCGCGATCAGCTCCCCCACGGTGTGCAGTCGCAGCACCCGTTCCTCGCCCGGCAGGGCCGTCTGATCGATGATCTCGACGGCCCCGTTGACCCAATCGATGGTCCGCAAACTATTCCGCCCGTCCATTGATCCGGTTCAGCACGGCTTCCAGTGTGTCGCGGCTCTTGCCGAGCTGATCGCTGGACCAGCGCTCCTTGATGGACACCGTGGCGCCGCCGTGCAGGTCCAGTTCGGCGTTGATCGGGACGGCCTTGGTGATCCGGGCGCCGGTGACCTCCTCGTACGGGACGAACCGGTAGTGCTGGGCCAGGACCGCCGGGTCGTTGTTGGACAGCAGCTGGTGCAGTCGCTGCTCGCCCTCGCTGGTGCTGTTCGGCGCCGGCACGAAGAGGAAGCCCCGGTCCAGCAGGATCAGGTCGTGCTCCTGCTCGTCGATGCGTACGTTGGCCATCGCGCCGATCACGTCGGAGCCGCTCGCGGTGGCCTTGGTCTCGACCACCCGGGCCGCCTCGACGTGGATGCCGATCGCGGCCAGCCGCTGCCGGGCCTCGCCGACGGTCGCCGGGGAGACGGCCAGTTTGGCGATCTCGGCGTAGTCGACCGGCTGCCCGTGCACGTCGGTGAGCCGGGCCGGCGCCGACCAGGAGTGCTGCCAGCGGGCCGCGCCGGAACGCACCGCGGCCAAGGTGATCAGGTCGTCCATCAGGTCGGCGGTCAGTTCACCCAGCCGGTCGGCCGCTACCAGGTCGAAGATGTCGGCCAGGCCGGCCTCCTGGACGCCGAGGAGCCGGGCGGCCGAACGGAACACCTGGTCGGCGCGGCGCTGCTGGACCGCGATGATCGACGCGGCGGTGAAGTCGGCCCAGGGCAGCACGGTCCGCGGCCCGAAGTCGACGACAGCCGCCTGGAGGGCGAGCCCGGCGCCGTCCAGGTGCAGCAGGGACGAGGCGGGACGCCGGTCGGGCGCGTGCTGCACCGGCGGCAGGGCCCGCATGGCCTCGATCCGCACGCCGATCGCCGGGTGGGTGTCCCAGCGAGAGGTCTCGCTGTCCGGCTCCTCGTCACGCAGCCGGGCCAGTTCCTCGGTACGCGCCGCGTAGAGCTGCCCGAACCCGCCGAAGATGTCGTCCGGGGCGTACCCGTGCTCCCAGCCGTACGCGACGTATCGTCCGAAGTAGAAGTCCCAGGCCGTGTCGACGACCGGCAGCTCGCGCATGGCGCTGACCGCCGCCTCGACACCGGCGACCCGTACCGACACCTGGTCGGCCTCGAACTCCTGCCGCCGGGTCACCGCGTTGCTGACCAGCAGGTAGAGCATCCCGTAGCCCTTGAACACCCAGCCGAACACGTTCCACTTGCCGACCCGGCTGAGCGTCTCGTGCATGGCGGCCCGGCCCCGGTACGCGACCGCGGAGAGCCTGGTGTGCGAACCGGAGTAGTGGCCGAGCTCGTGCGCGATCACCGAGCGCAGCTGGTCGACGGTGAAGGTCTGGAGCAGCGGCATGCCGAGGTAGAGCCGCCGGGTGCCGGCGATCAGGCCGAGTGCCTTGGTGTCCTCGCTGACCGCGGCGTTGACCTCGGGGACGAGACGGATCTCGTCGGGTGCCCGGGTGCCCGCCTCGGCGGCCATCTCGCGGACCGTCCGCCACAGGTCGGGCGCCTGTTCCGGGCCGAGGAGCAGACCCTCCGGCTCGCCCGGCTGCGCCCGGATCGCCTTCCACAGGCCGACCAGCACCGCACCGACCGCGGCCAGCAGCAGCCAGCTCAGCTTGGCCGCTCCGGCGCTGTGCGAGTGGGCCCAGATCTCGTAGATCAGCCAGCCGACCAGGGCCAGTTGGAGCAGGCCGAGCACATAGAACCCGACCAGCATGGCCACCGAGACGGCGGCGCGCAGCGCGGTTGACATGACCGTTCGTTTCCTCCCCCGTGTGGCCGCCCGATCGGGCGGCCGTCGGAAGGTACCGATCTCGATATCCGCTGGGCAAGACCAATAAGATCAACACATGTGGCCGTTCTCGCGGGTGCCGGACATCGACCCCACGCATGGTGACCCGCGGGCCCGTGCACTGATCACCGCGCTGGGCGCCCAGGACCGGGAGACGGTCCGGGGTGTCTTCGCGTCACTGCCCGACCCGGACGGGCGCGCGTACCTGATGGAGTTCGCGAGCGAGGTCCCCGGCGTGCAGGACTGGATCGGCCGGTGGGTCGCCGACGAGCCCGGGTCGACGCTGCCGCTGCTGATCCAGGGCTGCCACGCGGTCGCCTGGGCGTGGGAGGCCCGCGGCGGGGCGTATGCGAAGGACACGTCGGCGGATCAGTTCGCCGGCTTCTTCGAGCGGCTGGCGTTCGCCGAGAAGTGTCTCAAGCAGGTCACCGAACGGGACCCCTCGGACACCACCGCCTGGACCTGGCTGACCACCTCGGCCCGCGGCTCCCAGGTCGGGCGGGACGAGGCGGCGGCCCGGTTCGACGCCGTCGTCAAGTACGCGCCGGAGCATCTGATCGCCCATCGGCAGCGGCTCCAGTTCCTCTGCGAGAAGTGGTCCGGCAGTCACGGCGAGATGTTCGCCTTCGCCCACGAGGCGCTCGCCCGGTCCACGCCGGGCGGGCTGCTGGCGACCCTGATGGTCGACGCCCACCTGGAGTACTGGGCGAGGCTGCCCTCCGGTGAGGACGAAGCGCACATCCGGAGCGCGGCGGCGCGCCGGGACCTGGTCGTCGCGGCCCAGCATTCGGTGCTGAACGCGGCCTTCCGGCCGGTGTTCGGCTGGCCGGGCCGGGCCAACGGTCTCGCGATGACCCTGTTCATGGCCGGGGAGTACGGCTGGGCGGCCCGGGTCTTCGACCTGATCGGCGATCACGTCACGCGATCCCCGTGGAACTACATCACGGCCAGCGGCAACGAGGCGCGGAGATTCGTCGAGGCCCGCAAGGATGCGTACGCCTTCGGCCGCTGACGCCTAGGCTTGGCCGCATGGCCTCGTCGCGTGATCCGGTCACTGACCTACGTCGCATCGCGTTCCTGCTGGAGCGGGCCAACGAGGCGACCTACCGGGTGCGCGCGTTCCGGTCGGCGGCCGCCACGATCGCGAAGACGCCGCACGACGAGCTGGTCGCCCGCGCGGAGGCCGGCACCCTGGCGAAACTGGCGGGCGTCGGCGATGTGACGGCCCGCTGCGTGACCGAGTCGCTGGCCGGTGAGGAGCCGGTCTACCTGCGCCGGATCACCGCGACCGAGGGCGCCGATCTGCCGGCCGAGGCGGCCGCGATCCGGGCCGCCCTGCGCGGCGACTGTCACGTGCACTCCGACTGGTCCGACGGCGGCTCGCCGATCGAGGAGATGGCGCTGGCCGCGGCTGACCTCGGGCACGAGTACTTCGTGCTGACCGACCATTCACCGCGGCTGACCGTGGCCCGCGGGCTGACCGCCGACCGGCTGCGCAGACAGCTCGACCACGTGGACCGGCTGAACGCGGCGCTGCCCGACGGCTTCCGCATCCTGACCGGCATCGAGGTGGACATCCTCGACGACGGCGGCCTGGATCAGGAGGACGAGCTGCTGGCCCGGCTGGACCTGGTGGTCGGGTCGGTGCACAGCAAGCTGCGCGACGACTCGGCCCGGATGACCAGGCGGATGGTCACCGCGATCGCCAACCCGCACCTGGACGTGCTCGGGCACATGACCGGCCGCAAGGTGTCGGCGCCCGGCGAGGGCGACGCCGCCCACCGGAAGGCCCGGACCAGGCCACCGAGCGACTTCGATCTGGAGAAGGTGATCGCGGCGGTTCTGGAGCACGGCAAGGCCATCGAGATCAACTCGCGGCCGGACCGGCTCGATCCACCGAAGCGGATGCTCACCGTGGCCCGCGAGGCCGGCTGCCTGTTCACCGTCGACACCGACGCGCACGCCCCCGGCCAGCTGGACTGGCTGGATTTCGGCTGCGAGCGGGCCGCGCTGTGCGGTGTCCCGGCCGACCGGATCGTGAACACGTGGACCGCCGAACGCCTCACCCGGTGGACCGCGTCACACCGGTGACGTCCCGTAGGGTCGGCAACCGTGGGACGAATTGACGAACTCGCGAACCGCTACGTCGACGACTGGGCCGCCCTGAATCCGACGGGCGCCACCTCAGCCGGCATAACCGGCTACGACGACAAGACCGACGACCTCTCACCGGAGGGCTTCGCGGCACAGGCCGAGCTGATCCGGCGGACCGTCAACGAGCTCGACGTGATCGAGCCGGAGCACGAGTCCGAACAGGTCGCCAAGGACGCCATGATGGAGCGCCTCGGGCTTCAGCTGGCCCAGCACGACGCGGGCTACGTCAGCACCGATGTCAGCGTCATCACCAGCGGGCTGCACGAGCTGCGGATCGTGCTCGACGTGATGCCGACCGAGGGTGAGGAGGCGGTGGCCAACATCGCCGCCCGGCTGAACGCGTTCCCCCGCGCGCTGGAGCAGTACCGGCGGACCCTGCTGGAGGGTGCCGCGGAGGGCCGGGTCAGCGCACGTCAGCAGCTGGCGGCGGTGGCCGATCAGTGCGACGCGTGGACCGATCCGGCCCGCGACGACTTCTTCAACGCGCTCGCCGGCCGGCTTCAGGCCTCCGGCGCGCTCGCCGCCGAGCTACGGGCCGGTGCCGAGGCGGCCACCGCCGCGACCGTCGCGTTCGGCGCCTTCCTGCGTGACGAGCTCGCTCCGCTCGGGCGCGAGAAGGAGGCCGCCGGCCTGGACCGGTACACCCTGGCCTCGCAGTACTTCCTCGGCGCGAAGGTGGACCTGCAGGAGACGTACCTCTGGGGCTTCGCCGAGCTGGACCGCCTGGAGCGGGAGATGCGGGCGGTGTCGGCGCAGATCGTCGGGCCGGGCGCCTCGATCGACGAGGCGGTGGCCGCGCTGGACGCCGACCCGGCCCGCTCGATCAAGGGCAAGGAGGCGTTCCGGGACTGGATGCAGGCGCTCTCCGACCGGGCGATCACCGAGCTGAACGGCACGCACTTCGACATCGAGCCGCCGGCCCAGAAACTGGAGTGCTGCCTCACCCCGACCAGTGACGGCGGCATCTACTACACCGGGCCGAGCGAGGACTTCTCCCGGCCCGGCCGGATGTGGTGGGCGGTGCCCGAGTCGCAGCAGCTGTTCTCCACGTGGCGTGAGGTCACCACCGTCTACCACGAGGGTGTGCCCGGCCATCACCTCCAGATCAGCCAGACCCTGCTCCGGGCGGACACCCTGAACCGCTGGCAGCGGCTGCTCTGCTGGTCGTCCGGGCACGGCGAGGGCTGGGCGTTGTACGCCGAGCGCCTGATGGACGAGCTCGGCTACCTGGGTGATCCGGGTGACCGGCTGGGCATGCTCGACGGCCAGTCGTTGCGGGCGGCTCGGGTGATCGTCGACATCGGCATGCACCTGGAGCTGGAGATCCCGCGTGACAATCCGTTCGGTTTCCACCCGGGCGAACGATGGACGCCGGAGCTGGGCTGGGAGTTCCTCCGGGCGCACAGCCGGATGCAGGAGGATGTCCTGCGGTTCGAGTGGAAGCGGTACCTGGGCTGGCCCGGGCAGGCGCCGTCGTACAAGGTCGGTGAGCGCATCTGGTTGCAGGCCCGGGACGAGGCAAAGGCCCGCAAAGGAAGTGATTTCGACCTCAAGACGTTCCACCGCGACGCGCTGAACCTCGGCTCGCTCGGCCTGGATCCGCTTCGTAAGGCACTGGCCAGGATTTGAGTCATACGGGTCTCTCCGTACCGAAACCGGTCGGAGAGGCCCGTATTTTTGTATTCGCTTAACTACTCTGCGTCGATAAATTCCGCAGAGCAATCGCGCAGGCACGTTCGGTCAATGCAAAGACGCCGAGACGTAACAAATCCGAAGTAGAACTCATATTCACGTCCCGCCGGGGCGGCGGATACGATCTCCCGCGGCACCCCTGACTTTGCCCGAAAACCGCGTGGACTTGCAGCGTGGCCGCTCGTACAGCGAAGTCGGGAGTACCGCGTATCCCCCGATCAGCCGAGCGAACTCTGACCCTTGGAAAGGGGTTTTCTGAGGATTTCTCGGATAGATTGACCCGGATCGGTGCGCCCGCATGGCTACTGTCCGTAGCCCCCCACTGGCCCATCGCGTGTGCATGGCGGAGGACTAAAGCAATGTCAGTCTCGGTGAAGAGCCGGCGATCCCGTTTACGCTCCGCCCTCGCGGTGGTGCTGACGGTTCTCGTCGTGCTGCCGACCGCAGTCCTGTTTCTGCGCGTCCTGAACGAGAACACCACTCAGCGGGACGAGACGGCTCTCAAACTCAAGGGAGTCGAATACCTCGCCGAGCTGGCGCCACTGATCAGCGCGCTCGCCGAGTCGCAGTCGTCGGCGCTCCAGGGTGTCACCCAGGAGCCGGCCTCGCTGACCGCCGCCGTCGCGCGAGTGCAGGGTGTCGACGAGAACCTCGGCGGCGACCTGGAGACCACCAGCCGCTGGGCCGGCCTCAAGGAGAAGATCGGTCGCCTGCCCGGCGTCAGCGGCACGGCCGAGGACGTCTACCAGGCGCACGTCGAGGTCGGTGACCTCGCTCTGGAGCTCTACAACGAGGTTCGCGAGAACTCGAAGCTCAACCAGGACCAGCAGAGCGACATCTGGTACCTCCAGGAGACCATCACGGTCGACATGCCGGAGGCGGTCACCCACGTCAGCCGGATGGGCGACCTGGCGAACATGCTCGCCGCCGCCAAGAACAACCAGCGCGCGGCGCTCGCGGTCCAGTTCGGCGCCGAGATCCTGGCCGTCCAGGAGGCGGTCGCCGAGCTGACCGACCACCTCCAGGCCGCGGCCGAGGACACCGACAGTTCGACCCTCGCCAGCAACACGGTCAACAACCTGGACGCGTTCCGCCGCGGAGTCGAGGCCGCCAACCGTGGCGCGAACCTCGGCAACACCCCGGACGTCTCCATCCTGGTGACCGCGCAGAGCACCCTGACCAACGCGCTCAAGGCGCTGGCCACGGTCCTGCTCAAGGAGATGTCGACGATGCTCGACGAGCGCACCGACAGCCTCGACTACCGCCGCGCCGAGGCCTGGGCGATGCTCATCACCTCGATCGTCCTGCTCGTGATCGCCGCCTTCTGGAACCGTGGCCGCGCCGTGCTGGCCGGTCGTGAGGCGTCCCAGAGCAGCCGCGACGTCTCGGTCCAGGGTGACAACCCGCCCGGCTTCGCCGGAGGCGGTTTCGGCGGCTCGCCGGCCTGGGAGCGTTAAACGTGCTATTCGGAAAGTTCCGCATCCTGGGCAAACTCGCCCTGCTGATCCTGGTGCCCCTGCTCGGCGTCGTCGGCCTGGCCATCCCGGTCATCTACGAGCGCATCGACGCGGCCACCACCGCCCAGGAGACCGCGGACACCGTCGTCCGGGCCACCGCGGTCAGCTCGGCCCTGATCGAGCTGCAGGAGGAACGACTGCTCTCGGTCGGTTACCTGCTCGGTCTGGTCGAGCGCCCGGAGCTGGTGGTGCAGAGCGCGGAGGCCGCCGACTCGGTGGCGCACCTCGCCGAGGACGAGGACGCTCCGCTCGCGCTGCGCCGGGCCATCGCCGGCGCCGCCAAGCTGAACAGCACCCGGCAGAACGTTCTGAACCGGTCGATCAAGCCGCCGACCGTGATCACCGACTTCACCAGCGCGATCAACCCGCTGATCGAGGGCCTGGGCCTGGCCACCAGCGCCGACCTGTCCACCGGTGTCGGCCAGCAGGTCTACGCCCTGGACCGGGCCATGCGCTCCGACGACCTGATCAGCCAGGCGTCGTGCTGGCTGGCCACCGCGGTGGTCTCCGGCAGCAACCCGCAGGACGCGGCGCTGCTGCTGAGCCAGTTCACCTCGACCTTCGCGCAGATCCAGTCGATCATCACGTCGTCGAAGGTGTACTTCACCGACACCCAGTACAAGCTCTACCTGAGCACCCAGCAGGCGTTCACCGCGCGCGTGGGCCCGAAGTTCACCGAGGCGCTGGAGACCAACCCGACGCTGGCGCTGAAGGGCCTGCGGATCCAGCTGCTGTTCCCGTCGCTTCAGTCGGTGACCATCCTCGGTAGCTTCGTCGAGAAGCGCGTGGCCCAAGACGTGGGCCTGACCGTGGCGAACAACCGGGACAGCGCCATCCAGCAGTCGCTGCTCATCGGTGGTGGCGCGTTCCTGCTGCTCCTCCTGGTGGTCACGCTGTCGATCTTCATGGCTCGCGCGGTCGCCCGGCCGCTGCGGCGTCTCACCGTCTCGGCCGACCGCATCGCCCGCGCCGCCGAGTCCGAGCTCGAGCGCGTGGCCGACGACGAGGCCGAGGCTCAGGTCCGCCCGATCCGACTGGACCCGGTCGACGTCGAGGCCCAGGACGAGATCGGTGACCTGGCCCGAGCCTTCGACCGCGTGCAGACCACCGCCGCCCGGCTGGTGGAACGTCAGGTGCTCGGCCGCCGTAACGTCGCCCAGATGTTCGGCCACGTCGGTCGCCGTACCCAGAACCTGGTCGGCCGCCAGCTGTCCCTGATCGACACGCTGGAGCGCAAGGAGACCGACAGCGACCGCCTGCGCGAGCTCTACCGTCTGGACCACATGTCCAGCCGTCTGCGCCGGAACGCGTCCGCGCTGGTCGTGCTCTCCGGTGGCGCCGGTGCGAACGAGCACATGGCGCCGCTGGGCCTCACCGACGTCGTCCGTCTCGCCCTCGGTGAGATCGAGGACTACACCCGTGTCGAGGTGGACATCCCCGAGGACATCGTCGTGGTGCCGGCCGTCCTGGCCGACCTGACGCTGCTCCTGGCCGAGCTGCTGGAGAACGCCACCACGTTCTCCCCGCCGCACACCAACGTCACGGTCAGCGCCGACGAGCTGCGTGGCGGCGCCCGCCTCGCGATCATCGACCACGGCCTGGGCCTCGCGCCCGAGCGTCTGGCCGAGGAAAATGCGCGACTGACCCGCCGTGAGCGCCTCGACCTGGCGCCCACCGAGGTTCTGGGTCTCTTCGTGGTCGGCCGGCTCGCCCGCCGGCACGGCATCGAGGTGACCCTGACCGACACCCCGGACGGCGGTCTGACCGCCTGGATCGACCTGAGCCCGTCGCACCTGATCGGCCGGGTGGAGAACCTGTCCCCGATGGCTCCGGTGGCCTACCCGGCGACGACCCCGGTCGCCGCCTTCCCGGCCGCTCCGATGGTGCCGCAGATCCAGTCCGCCGAGTACCCGGTGGCGCCGGCCTACTCGGGGGCGCTGCGGGGCAACACCACCGAGGTCGCGATCGCCAGCTCGGCGGTCCGGTCGGTGCCCGGCAGCCAGCAGCCGTTCGACCCGGCGAAGCTGAGCCGGGCCACCCAGGTCGTCGAGGCCGGCACGTCGTGGAACGCGTTCGGCGGGTCTGGCGCACCGGCGCTCGGCAGCGCTCCGGCCGACCCGTACGCGGGCCAGCCGGTCTACGACGCCGAGCCGGTCTACTCGCCGGGTCCGGCGTACCAGGAGCCGGCGTACCCGTCGGCCGGCAGCTACCCGGAGCCGGTCCAGTCGTACGACATGGGCACTCCGGTCGCCGGCCGGGTTCCGGCCGCACTGCCCGAGCTGCCCCCGGCTCAGCCCAGCTGGAGCGCCGAGGTGGCCGTGCAGCCGAGCTGGAACGTTCCGGCCCCGGCCGCTCCGGAGATCCCGGTCGCCCCGCCCGTTGTCCCGCCGGTCCCGGTCGCCCCCGAGCCGCAGCGCAACGGCACGGGTGCTCCGCTGCGCCGCCGGGTTCCCGGCAGCCAGCTCCCGGAGGAGCACGCGCCGCACCAGCTGGCCGCGCCGAAGACGCAGGACGACGCGCTCGCCGCCCGGGCCGCGTTCGACGCCTTCGAAGCGGGTGTCAGCCGCGCTCACGACACGAGCGTGTCGATCCCGATGCCGGACTTCTCCACCCCGAGCTGGGACAGCCCCGCGCCCAGCTGGAACGCGCCCGCCCCGGTGTCTCCGCCGCCCGCTCCGCAGCAGCAGCAGCAGTGGGCACCTCCGGCGCCGCCCGCGCCGGCCGCACCGCCCGCGCCGCCGTCCTCCAACGGTGGTTCGGCGCTGACCCGTCGAGTGCCGGGAGCAACCCTCCCGCGCGACGAGATGCATCAACCGATCACCCCGCCGGCCCCGTCCACGCTGGACCCCGAGGCCGCCCGGGCTCTCATGGATCAGTTCGAGTACGGAGTCGCACTCGCACTGAATGAAAGTCAGCCACAACACGAGGGACAACCGCGATGACTTCCCCTTACTCCCCCGCGCAAAGTCAGCTCAGCGCTGAAGCCAAAACCTTCAACTGGCTGCTTGACTCGTTCACCTCCGGCACCGCGGGTGTGATCGAAGCCATCGCCGTCTCCTCGGACGGTCTGCTGATGGCCATGTCGGCGATCAAGGACCGGCCCAACGCCGAGCGCCTCGCCGCCGTGGTCTCGGGCCTGACCAGCCTCGCCGGTGGCGCCGCCAGCTGGTACCGCCTCGGCGCGCTGAACCGGGTCATCATCGACATGGCGGACGGGTACCTCCTGGTCACCGCGATCAGCGCCGGCTCGGTGCTGGGTGTCATCGCCGACCGTTCGGCGAACCTGGGCACGCTGGCGTACGAGATGACGCTCTTCGCCACCCGCGCCGGTGGCGCTCTGAGCCCGCGCCTGATCGCCGAGCTTAAGAACGCAGTCCAGCAGTGACCTATCCGGACCCCGACGACCCGGTACCTCCGGCGCGAACCGGAGTCCGGCCCTTCCTGCAATCCGGTCCTCAGCACTCGGCCGGTGGTTATACCCCTACCGGGGAGCAACCGCCGGTCGAGTCATCGACCAATACGCTGCGCCCGTTCGTCATCACGTCCGGGCGGACCGATGGAGGAGACCCCGACATCGGTATGGAGACTCAGGTGACGCTGGTGCCCGGTGCGCCACCGTCCCGGCTCTCTCCGGAAACCAGGGCGATCGTGTCTCTCTGCGAGGAGAGTCCGATCTCGGTAGCTGAGATCTCCGCACGACTTCGCCTGCACTTGGGTGTCACCCGAATCCTGGTCGGCGACCTTCGCGCCACCGGCCAGCTCGACGTCCATGTGCTGGAGAACGACACACCTGACCCCGACACCATCATGCGAGTGATCCGTGGACTTCGATCCATCAGCTAACCGCGTCGTCGGTACCGCGCGCATACCCGGTGCTCCGGCGCCCAAGAAGGCGCCGGTCCCGGTCAAGATCATCGTGGCCGGCGGCTTCGGGGTGGGCAAGACGACCACCGTGGGCGCCATCTCCGAGATCTCGCCTCTCACCACCGAGGCCGAGATGACCTCGGAGTCGGTCGGTATCGACAATCCCGGCCAGGCCACGATGAAGACCGGCACCACGGTCGCGATGGACTTCGGTGTCCTCACCATCGACCAGACGCTGAAGCTCTACATCTTCGGCACGCCCGGCCAGACGCGGTTCGCCTTCATGTGGGACGACCTGGTCAAGGGCGCTCTGGGCGCGCTGGTCGTGGTCGACACCAATCGAATAGACGACTGCTATCCGGCGGTCGACTACTTCGAGCGGGCCGGCCTGCCGTTCGTGGTCGGCATCAACACCTTCAACGGGCAGATGAGCTACAGCGTGGAGGAGGTTCGGTGGGCCCTCGCGGTGCGTGAAGACGTGCCGGTCATATCCTTCGATGCGCGATTCCGTGCTTCGGTACGGGACGCTCTGCTCGTGGTACTGGACCAGGCTCTCGACAAGGCCATTCGGATGAAGTCGTAGGGTGTGGTCCGGGTCGCCCGGTGACGGTTTCCCATGGAACCCGGAGCAGAGCGGTTCCCAAACCTGCCCACGGAGGGGCACAGTTGGGGTACCGGGCGACCGCGTAGGAAAGAGGACGGTGACGTGCGAGGCGGACTGGACGACGCGCTCGACAAGCTCGCCCGGCGGGACGAGCTGAGGCGCCGGGCCGCCGGAGAGAGCGGCGGCACTCCGCCGGCGGTGACCGAGCTGGTCGAGGCGATAGCGGGTGTGGTCTCCCGCAATCCCCAGATGACGGTCACAGTCGGCGTCGAGGGCGCTGGTGATCCGGTGCTGCTCCACTTCGCGATGGCCGACGGTGTGGTCCAGGTGACCGCCGACAACGCGGTCACGGCACGGGCCACCGAGGCCGGCCCCAGGCATGCCGACTTCGAGATCGATGTCGAGGAACCGGTCGAGGAGCCATCGTCGGCAGCGCCCCCACGGGCGAGCCGCGACGATCAGGACCGATTCGGCCCGACCACTGACTTCGACTATGTCGAGCCGACGACTGCCGAGCAGCCGTTCGTCACCAACCGGCACGAGCAGGCCTTCGGTTATGACCAGGCCGGCTATGCCGATCAGGGCAACATCACGCCGCATCCGTTCGCGCCGGCACCGCCGCCTCCGGTTCCACCGCACCCGTATGCGGCCGCGCAGCCGCAGGGCTACACGGAGCCGCATCCGTATGCGCCGTCCTATCCGGCCCAGCATGCCGAGCCACAGCCGCAGCAGGGGTTCCCGGAGCCGCTTCCGGAGCCGATCCCGTTGCAGGTGGAGCGCCCGGAGGAGACCGAGATGGCGGCCCGTCGCCTGGCGGCGATGCTGCGCAGTGACCCGACCCTGCTCGACGGCCCACAGTAGCTTCTCGCTCACTCAGCGTATTCAGCCAGACGCGATCTCGAAAGTCACGCTCCGTGCCCAGGCGACTCCGGGCCGGAGCTAACCCCATTTGCCGGAAATGGCGCTGAACGCGCCCGGTTTCGCCTGCTGAGCGCAGTCTGAGATGTCTGGGTTCGCCCTTTTAGCCGGTCTCCTCCTCCGTTCCGCTGAACGCCCTTGAGTGACGCTCGGTAGTTCCCTAATGTCCTATTACGTCCAGGGCAAATGCACGGACGGTAACGACTACGGGGGAGGTTCCGATGACCGCGTCGGACAGCTGGCAGTTCGCGGTCGCCGGCTACGCGGTCCTGCTGGCCTGGCCGATCACCACGGTGATCCTGGTCTGGTTCGCACTCCGCTACCACGGCACCCACCGTGCCAAGGTCGTCAATCGCTCGCTGGCCGGTGGCAACGGCCGTCCCGAGCACTTCTGGATCATCGTCCCGGCCCTGAACGAGGAAGCCGTCGTCGCCAACACGGTCGGCGCGGCCCTCAACCTGCGCGGCCCGGCCGGCACCCTGTCCCGGGTGCTGGTCGTCGACGACGGCTCGGACGACCGCACTCCCGAGGTGCTGGCCGGAATCGATCACCCGCGGCTGCACATCATGCGGCGCGAGCTGCCGGAGGCCCGGCAGGGCAAGGGCGAGGCGCTGAACGCCGCGTACCGGCACATCTCGATGCTCACCGCCCAGGCCGGCATGGCTCCGGAGAAGGTGGTCGTCGGGATCATCGACGGCGACGGCCAGGGCAGCGAGAACATCCTGGTCGAGGTGTCCCGGCTGATGCGTGACGAGCGGGTCGGCGCGGCGCAGGTGCAGGTACGCATCCGCAACCGCAACCGCCTCCTCGGCGCCGTGCAGGACCTGGAGTTCGGCGCGATCGTGGACGCCTGCCAGAACATGCGCGACGCCCTGGACACCGTCGGTCTCGGCGGCAACGGCCAGTTCAGCCGCCTCTCCACGCTCCAGACGCTGGGCACGGCGCCCTGGTCCAGCTGCCTCGTCGAGGACCTGGAGCTGGGCCTGCGGATGCACCTGAACGGCGTCGGGATCCGCTACACCTCCCGCGCCTCGGTGACCCAGCAGGCGGTCGTCGACGTCCGCCGCCTGACCCGGCAGCGCACCCGCTGGGCGCAGGGCAACATGCAGTGCGCCCGCTACCTGGGCCGGCTCTTCGAGTCGCCGCGGGTGGCCCGGATCGCCCTGGCCGAGATGCTGCACTACCTGCTCTCGCCGTGGGCCAACGCGATCGTCACGGTGCTGCTGATCGGCACCGGGATCGCCGGACTGGGCGGCCTGCTGGTCGGTCACCCGATCGTCTTCATCCCGACCTGGGCCGCGCTGGGCGAGAGCCTGGGTGTCTGGTTCGGAGTCACCACGTTCCCGGGTGTGCTCTGGGCGCTGGTGCACAAACGCAAGCACGGCGACGAAGGCATGCCCCGGATGCTGACCGCCGCTCTCGCGTACCCCGCCTTCCTGATCCTCGGTCTGGCCGCCACCTATCGCGCTCTGGGCCGGCAGGCCAGCGGCCGCCAGGCCTGGGCCAAGACCGAGCGCCTCGTCGAAGAACCTCTGGCCGTCCCCGCCTGAGGCCTTCCCGCCCCCCTTCAAGTAACGAACGAGAGAAAAGGCTCCCCCCGTGTCTCGTGAAGTCCACCTCGTCGGCGGCACCCGCCCCGAAGCAGTCAAACTCGCCCCGGTCGCCCTCGCCATGCGTGAGGCCGGCCTGCTCACCCCGATCCTGCTGGCCAGCGGTCAGCACCCGACGATGGTCACCCAGGCGCTCGCCGCCTTCGACCTGGCGCCGGACATCACCCTCCAGGTCGAGCGGGAGACCGGCAGTCAGGCCGAGCTGCTCACCGCGATGATCCGCGAGCTGGACGAGCTCTGGTCGGTACGCACCCCGGCCGCCGTGATCGTGCAGGGCGACACCACGACCAGCCTGGCCGGCGCCCTGGCCGCGTTCTGGCGGCGCATCCCGGTCGTCCACCTGGAGGCCGGCCTGCGCTCCGGCGACCTCGAGTCGCCGTTCCCGGAGGAGGGCAACCGCCGTCTGGTCGCCCAGGTCGCCGCCCTGCACCTGGCACCGACGCCGCTGGCCGCGATGAACCTGCTGGACGAGAAGATCCCGGTCACCGACGTGCTGATCACCGGCAACACGGTGGTCGACGCGACCCTCGCGGTGGCCGGCCGCAAGCTGCCGTTCGAGAACACCGCCGTGGCCGCGGCCCGGGCGAACAGCACGAACCGCCTGGTCCTGGTGACCGCGCACCGCCGTGAGTCGTGGGGTGAGCCGCTCGACCGGATCCTGTCCGCGGTCAAGGAGCTGATCGCCCGCTACGACGACATCGACGTGATCCTGCCGAGCCACCCCAACCCGGCGGTCCGCGAGCAGGTGGACGCCGCCCTGGCCGGGGTGGAGCGGGTGACGGTCACCGACCCGCTGCCCTACCCGGACCTGTCCCGGCTGCTCTCCGAGGCCTACCTGGTGCTCACCGACTCGGGCGGCATCCAGGAGGAGGCTCCGTCGTTCGGCGTTCCGGCGCTGGTACTGCGGGACGTGACCGAGCGGGTCGAGTCGCTGCACGCCGGCTGCGCCAAGCTGGTCGGCTCGGACCCCGCGCTGATCGTGTCGGAGGCGTCGCTGCTGCTGGACAGCCGGAGCCGCCGCGACTCGATGACGGCCGGCGGCAACCCGTACGGCGACGGTCTCGCCGCGCAGCGCACCGCCCAGGCCACCGCCGCCCTCCTCGGTCTCGCGAGTTTCCCCGACGCGATGCCCGTCGCCCCGTCCGCCCTCACGTCCGGAGCCGTCGCCTGATGCGTACCGCAATCGTCTCTCGTCGCAACGTTCTCGCCGCCGGCGCCGCCGCGGCCGCGGTCGCCGCCGTCGGTTTCAGCACCATGGAGGCGGACGCCGCCACCGCCACCGCGACCACTTCGTCGGTCAAGACCGGCAAGGCGGCTCCCGGCGGGGGCACGGCCAAAACCCTTGTGCTGTACGACAACACGGGCGACTACGGCTGGCTGGGCGAGGTCTACGCCACCCAGGTCGCGAACCTGAGCTCGCACTTCGGCTCCTGGACGGCCGCGCCGGTGTCCTCCTACAAGGCCGGCGATCTGGCGAACCACTCGGCCCTGATCTACCTGGGCTCGACCTACGACGAGCCGCTGCCGGCCGCGTTCCTGACCGACGTGGCCGCCACCACGAAGCCCGTCATCTGGGTCCGTGACAACATCTGGCAGCTGACCAAGCTGGACGGATTCGCCGCGAAGTTCGGTTTCACCAGTGGTCTCTACGACTTCGCCGACGTGCCCGAGGTGTCCTACAAGGGCCGCTCGCTGACCCGTGGCGCGGACAACAAGTCGGGCCTGATGAACCTGTCGGTCGCCGACGCCTCGAAGGTCAGCACGCTGGCCGCCGCCAAGCGCGCGGACGGGTCGACGCTGCCGTGGGCGGTGCGGTCCGGGAACCTGACCTACGTCGGTGAGATCCCGTTCTCGTACGTCACGCACGACGACCGCTACCTGATCTTCGCGGACCTGCTGTTCGACGCCCTCGCCCCGAAGACCGCCGAGCGGCACCGTGCCCTGATCCGGATCGAGGACATCGGCCCGGACTCGGACCCGGACGAACTGAAGGCGATCGCCGACTACCTGTCGTCGCAGAAGGTGCCGTTCAGCGTCGCCGTCTACCCGCGTTACCGGGACCCGAAGGGCGCCCTGAACGACGGCAAGGCCGAGGACTACACCCTCGCCAAGAAGCCGCTGGTGGTGGCCGCCCTGAAGTACATGCAGGCCAAGGGCGGCACGCTGTTGATGCACGGCTACACCCACCAGTACGGCTCGGTCGCCAACCCGTACGACGGGGTGAGCGCCAACGACTTCGAGTTCTTCATGGCGCACGTCGACGCCAACGACCGGGTGATCTACGACGGCCCGGTGAAGGAGGACTCGGTCGCCTGGGCCACCGCGCGGATGGTCGCCTCCGGCGCGGTCTTCACCGCCACCGGTCTCGGCATGCCGAAGATCTTCGAGTTCCCGCACTATGCGGCCAGCCCGGCCGACTACCAGGCGGCGAACACCCTGTTCGGCAAACGGTACGACCGTGGCCTCTACTTCCCGGGCGTGCTGACCGGCGCCAAGTACGACTACCCCCGCCAGTTCGGCCAGTTCTTCCCGTACACGGTCCGGGACGTGTACGGCTCGGTCGTGGTGCCGGAGAACATCGGCAACGTGGAGCCGGACGCCTACAACGGGCACCCGCCGCGGCTGCCGGCCGACCTGATCGCCAGCGCCGAGCGCAACCTGGTGATCCGGGACGGCGTGGCGAGCCTCTTCTACCACGGGTATCTGGGCACCGACTACCTCAAGCAGCTGGTGCCGGGCATCATCAAGGCTGGTTACACCTTCGTGAGCGCCGAGACCATGCTGAACGGCTGAGAACTTTGGACGTGGTGGATTTCTGGGTCAGGTCGTGGACCAGCGACGACCTGACCGGGGCACGCAAACTGCTCGCCCCGGACGTGGAGGCCGAGTGGAACCTCGACGCGCCGGTGGACGAGGAGGAGTTGCTCCAGGTGCTGCACCGGATCGCCGCGTTCGCGGACGGGGTCACCGTGGTGGCCCGGACCGACGCGGTGGACGGTGCGGCGCTGATCTACGACCTGGCGGCGCCGTTCGGCACGGCCCGCCTGGTCGAGTTCCTCGGCGTGGAAAACGACAAGATCAACGAAGTGCGGCACGTGTACGACGTGACCGCGATCGACAGGTACTTCCCGGGCCTCTACGCCAATTAGGCCGGATGCTGTCCTGATTCCTGGGTACGTTCGCCTCATGGCTTACGACTTCCAGGTCACCGTGGACTGCACCGAACCGCACACCCTCGCCGACTGGTGGGCCGAGACGCTCGGCTGGAACGTGGAGCCCCAGGACGAGGCGTTCATCAAGGACATGATCGCCAAGGGGTATGCCACCGACGACGAGACCACCCATCACAACGGGAAGCTCGTCTGGCGTACCGGCGCGGCGATCCTGCACCCGGAGAACGGCCGGCGGCTGCTGTTCCAGTTCGACGAGGCCGCCAAGACGGTGAAGAACCGCTGGCACGTCGACGTCCGGGTGAGTGCCGAGAACCGGGACGCCGAGCGCGACAAGCTGGTCGCGCGCGGCGCCACCTTCCTCTGGGAGGCCAGTCAGGGCCCGCACGCGTGGTTCACGATGGCCGACCCGGAGGGCAACGAGTTCTGCATCAGCTGAGGGCACGGTCCAGCAGCGGCAGCAGCGCCGCCCAGTGCCGTTTCTCGGCCTCCGGGTGGTACATCGACGTGTCGCTCATGGTGAAGCCGTGTGGGGCGCCCTCGTAGAGCTCCGAGGTGTACTCGACCCCGGCCTCGGCGAGGGTGATCTCCAGCGCCTTGATCTGCTCCGCGGTCATCGAGCCGTCATTGTCGGCGTGTCCGAAATAGACCTCCGCGGTCAGGTTCGGCACACCCAGGTGCGGGCTGTCCGCGGCGTCGGTGACCACTCCGCCGGCGTGGAAACTCGCCAGCGCGGCGAACCGGTTCGGGTGCTCCGAGGCCGCGACCAGCGCGTTCCGGCCGCCCATGCAGTAACCGACGATCCCCGCCGGCCCGGCTGCCACCTCGTCGCGGCCGGCCAGGAAGTCCAGGTAGGCGGCCGCGTCCGCGCCGATCCGCTCGCGCGTGAGGTTTCTGATCATCGGCATCAGCCGGCCGAAGGCGGCGCCGCGCTTCTCCGGGTCGGTCAGTTCGTCAGGCGTGACCAGCTGCCCGCCGGCGTCGCGGTAGAAGAGGTTCGGCACGAGGACGGCGTACCCCTGCCCGGCGATCCGGACGGCCATCTCCATGAGCCTCGGCCGCAGGCCGAAGGCATCCATGAACATCAGCACCGCCGGGAACGGCCCGGAGCCCTCCGGCGTGACGAAGTACGCCTCGGCCGAACCGTCCGCGGCCGGCACCTCTAACTCGATCTGTGGCATTCCCGCACCTCCTGCACCATTCATGCTGATCATGCGGACGGTAACATCGGATCTCTGCCTTTCCCGCGGAACGTCGTATCCTGTGGCGCATGGCCACCCGGCTGCGCGCGGATGCGCGGCGCAATCGCGCGGCCCTGCTCGCCGCGGCGCGGGAGGTCTTCGCCGAGCAGGGTCTCGATGCCTCGCTGGACGAGATCGCCAGGCGCGCGGGGGTCGGCAACGCCACCCTCTACCGGCGTTTCCCCAGCCGGCGGCACCTGATCGCGGAGGTCTTCGCGAGCCACATGACCGCCGCGGTTCAGCTCGCCGAGCAGGCGCTCGAACACCCCGACCCGTGGGCCGCGTTCGTCGGTTACCTGACCCGCGTGTGTGAATTGCAGGCCACCGATCGTGGTCTGGCCGAACTACTCGTCACCTCGGCCTTCGACGACGACGAACGGCTTGCCGGGCTCCGCTCCACCGCCTATCAGCGGGCGGTCGACGTGCTGACCCGCGCCCAGCGGGCCGGCCGGCTGCGTGCCGATTTCACCGGCCGCGACTTCGCCCTGCTGATGATGGCGAACGCCGGCGTGGCCCAGCATTCATCCGACCCCCAGGCCTGGCGCCGCGCCCTCAACCTGGTGATCGGCGGCCTGGGCGCCAAGGCGATTTAAAGATCCTTAAGGGTACGGCCGGAGCGCTCTTAAGCCATCCGGACGAAGAATCGACTCCGTCCTCGATCGATCGGAGTCCCCCATGCAACGCAGCCGTCTGCGGTTCGCCATCTACTCGTCAGCCGCCGTGCTGGCCGTCGGCGGCGGCATCGGCGCTGCGGTCGCCGCGACCACGCCCGCCGCCCCGGCGTCGCTCACCGCGTCCTTCGCCAAGGACAGCGACTGGGGCACCGGCTACCAGGCCAAATACACGATCCGCAACAGCGGCGGGACGGCCGTCGAGGGCTGGAAGCTGGTCTTCGGCCTGCCGTCGACGGCCAAGGTGACCAGCTACTGGGACACCAACGTCACCGGCTCGGGGACGTCGACGACGGCGAGCAACGCGAACTGGAACGGCACGATCCCGGCCGGGGCGACGGTCTCGTTCGGGTTCATCGTGACCGGCAGCGGCGACCCGACGAGCTGCACGATCAACGGGGCGTCCTGCTCCGGCGGCGTGGTCACCCCGCCGACGGCCACCGCGACCGCCACTCCGACGAAGACGGCGACCGCGACGCCCACGCCCACGAAGACCGCGACCGCCACGGCCACGCCCACCAAGACGGCCACCGCCACCGCTACCGCCACGGCCACCACACCGGCCGGCGGCGGCGTGCTGGTCGCCCCCTATGTGGACATGGGCCTGCTCTCCAACGGCGCGACCACCCTGTCGTCGCTGGCCTCCGGTGGCGGCGTGAAGTCGTTCAGCCTCGCGTTCGTCACCAGCGCCGGCTGCAAGGCCAGCTGGTTCGCGGCGTTCGACCCGCGGCAGAAGCAGTTCGCCGACCAGATCGGGGCGATCCGCTCGGCCGGCGGTGACGTGAAGGTGTCCTTCGGCGGCGCCACGGGTGTCGAGCTGGCCCAGGCGTGCACCAGCGTGTCCGCGCTCCAGGCCGAGTACCAGGCGGTCGTCGACGCGTACCAGCTGAAGTACATCGACCTGGACATCGAGGGCGCCGCGGTCGCCGACCCGGCCTCGGTGGCCCGCCGCTCGACCGCCCTGGCCGCGCTCCAGAAGGCCAACCCGGGCCTGAAGATCTCGCTGACCCTGCCGGTGCTGCCCGAGGGCCTCACCGCGGACGGCCTGAACGTGGTGAAGTCGGCCAAGAACGCCGGAGTCGACCTCGACCTGGTCAACATCATGGCGATGGACTACGGCCGGGCCGGCCAGGACTACGGCAACCTCGCCATCCAGGCTGTCGACTCGACCCAGGCGCAGATCAAGTCGATCTACGGCAACAACGACGCGGCGGCGTACCGGATGGTCGGTGTCACCCCGATGATCGGCGTGAACGACGACAACGGCGTCTTCACCCAGGCCGACGCCCGTGACCTGGTCGCCCACGCCAACGCCAAGCACATCGGTTTCGTCTCGCTGTGGGAGGCGCACCGCGACAAGAACGCCTGCTCCGGCGCGCTCTTCCAGTGCACCAACGTGAGCCAGACGGCCTTCGAGTTCACCCGGATCCTGGCCGGTTTCAAGGGCTGAGCTGCACATCGAGCGCGGCTCCGGGTGACCACACCCCGGGGCCGCGTTTCGGTCATGTCCGGCTGTCGAATCCCCGGCCGGCCATCTCCAGGGCGTCGCGGGCCACGTCCCAGAACTTGAGCTCGGCCGGGTGCTCCAGCCACACGTTGAGGGAGACCCGCAGCACGGCCAGGAATGTGGCGGCGACGAGCCTTGCGCGTACCCCCGACGGGTCTTGATCTTTGAATCGGACCGCGACCTGGTCGCTCAGCTCGCGCTCCAGCGCGGCGAAGGTCTGCACCTGCGCCGCCGCCAGCGACGGATGCTGCCGGATCAGGCGGCTCTGCGCGATCCACTCGGGATCGAGGTCGCCCAGCTCGGCGTAGAACTCGGCGGCGGCCGCGGTCAGCGCGGTCCACGGCGGCTCGGCCGCCGGGCGGGCCTGGACCAGGCCGGAGAGCAGCAGCATCCGGCGCCGGTCGCCGTGGAAGAGCGCCTCCTCCTTGTTCGCGAAGTAGTTGGAGAAGGTCCGCCGGGAGACCCCGGCCCGGTCGGCGATGGCGTCCACCGTGATCCGGTCCGGCCCCAGCTCCAGAGCCAGCCGCAACGCCGCCTCGTAGAGGGCCTGACGGGTGGCCTCCTTCTTGCGTTCGCGAAGGCCCTGCTCGGTCGCCGCACTCATGATCTGAGCGTACCGGCGTGTGATTCAGTTCCCAATGAGCAAACTTGCACAGTGGGCAAGTTTGGGGAGATAGTTGTATGCAGCAAGCATCACGAGGAGGCGATCATGAACGAACGGCGCGGACTGATGGATGCCTTCCATGACCTCCTCAAAGCCGTCCGCCTCCTGAAGCAGCAGCAACCCTCGATCGCGCCGCTCGGCATGCTGGCCGCGATCAGCCGCCACGAGCCGGCCGGCAACTGCCACATGAAAGAGCTGGCCGCCGAGCACGCGCTCGACCCGTCCACGGTCAGCCGGGCGGTCGCCACCCTGGTCCGCGACGGCCTGGTGCTGCGCATCGCCGATCCGTGCGACGGACGGGCCAGCACCCTGCGACTCACCGACCGGGGCAACACGGTCCTCGACGAGGTCCGCAGCCGCTACGAGGACCAGATCACCGCGGCGCTGCGGGACTGGACGCCGGAGGAGATCGCCACGCTCACCACGTCACTCAACCGATTCGCCAACGACCTGATCCTGGAGGCCTCACGATGAGCGCTACCACTGAAGATCGGGTGGAGCAGCAGGGCCCGATGAGCCACCGCGAGATCATGGAGGCACTGTCCGGCCTTCTGCTCGTGCTCTTCGTGGCGATGGCCAGCTCCACCATCGTCTCCACCGCCCTGCCGAAGATCATCGGCGACCTCGAGGGCACCCAGACGCAGTACACGTGGGTGGTCACCGCGACCCTGCTGACCGCCACCGCGTCCACCCCGATCTGGGGCAAACTGGCCGACCTCTACAGCAAGAAGGTCCTGGTCCAGGCCTCGATCGTGATCTTCATCCTGGGTTCGCTGATCGCCGGCTTCACGCAGAACACCGAGCAGCTCATCGCCGCCCGCGCCTTCCAGGGCCTGGGTATGGGCGGCGTGCAGGCGCTGGTCCAGGTCGCCATCGCCGCGATGATCCCGCCCCGGGAGCGCGGCCGCTACAACGGTTACCTCGGTGGCGTCATGGCGCTGGCCACGGTCGGCGGCCCACTGCTCGGCGGCCTGATCGTCGACACCGACGCGCTCGGCTGGCGCTGGTGCTTCTTCATCGGCGCGCCGTTCGCCGTGATCGCCCTGATCGTCCTCCAGAAGACCCTGCACCTGCCGGTCATGCGCCGGGAGAACGTGAAGATCGACTACCTGGGCGCCTCCCTGATCGCAGCGGGCGTCAGCGTCATCCTGGTCTGGGTGTCCTTCGTGGACGACTCGTTCGCCTGGCTCTCCTGGCAGACCGGGGCCATGGTCGGCGGCGGTGTGCTGCTGCTCGCCCTCGCCGTCTGGGTCGAGTCGCGGGTCGCCGAGCCGGTCGTGCCGCTGCCCATCGTCCGGGAGCGCACCACGACACTGGCGATCATCGGCAGTCTCGCGGTCGGCATGGCGATGTTCGGCGGCTCGGTCTTCCTCGGGCAGTACTTCCAGATCGGCCGGGGCTACAGCCCGACCGAGGCCGGCCTGCTGATGATCCCGATGATGGGCGGCGTGCTGGTCTCCTCGACGCTCGCCGGGCGGGCGATCACCAAGAGCGGACGGATCAAGCCGTACGTGGTGGCCGGCACGATCACCCTGGTCGCCGGGTTCGCCGCGCTCTCGTTCCTGGACCACGACACCCCGCTCTGGTACATCGGCGCCGCGATGGCCGTCGTCGGCATCGGGGTCGGCATGTCGATGCAGAACCTGGTCCTCGCCGTGCAGAACACCGTCTCGCTCAAGGACATCGGCGCGGCCAGCTCCACGGTCGCCTTCTTCCGGTCGCTCGGCGGCACGATCGGCGTCTCGGTGCTCGGCGCGGTCCTCGCCCGGCAGGTCGCCGACTCGATGACCGAGCAGCTCACCGCGATGGGCGTGCCGGCGAGCGCGGCGTCGAGCGGGGGCGGCAGCCTCAACCTGAGCAGCCTGCCGGAGGCGATCCAGCACGTGGTCCGGGTCGCGTACGGCGACGCGACCGGTCACATCTTCCTGATCTCGGCCGCGGTGGCCGTGGTGGGTGTGATCGCCGCGGTGGCGATGAAGCCGACGAAGCTGCGGTCGACGGTCGACCTGGCGCCGTCACGGCCGCTGGTCTCCTCCTCCTCTTCATCCCCGGCCGCCTCGGCTGAATAGGTCGCAGATCACTCCGTACTCCCTGGGGTCGGCTCCTCACGCAGAGCTAGCCTCAGGGAGCCCGGCGTTTTCCCTCAGACCCGGCTTTCGTACGCCGATGGCCTCGCTGAGGAAATGCACGCGCCGGAGGAGGGAGGCGGTTGATGGAGTACCCGATCGACGCCGACATGCTCTCGGCTGCCCTTCTCGACATCGAGGACAGACGCTCCTGGGATGCCCACGCCGAGCTGGCGCGGGCCATCCGTCTGGAAGAGGCGGCTCAGTCGCTCGGCGATCCCCTGCTGATCGCGCGAGCCCGACTCTGCCAGGCCAACATGCTGATGCGTCTCGGCGACATCAGCGCGGCCACCGAGCAGATCTGGCAGGTCCACGAGTGGGTGGTCGCCAACGACGCCCGCGTCCTGATGGCCCGCATGCACATGCTCTGGGCCTACATCCACCAGCACCTCGGCGACGCCGAGCAGGGCCTCGAGCAGGCATTGCTCGCGGTCGAGCTGCTCGACGACGACTGCACCACGCACATGCACATCTGGCACCGCACCAAGCTGGCCGACGCCTTCTGGGCGGCCGGCTCGATGGACGCGGCGCGCATCCGATACGCGCAGGCGGAGGAGCTGGCCGTGCAGGCCGGTCACCCGGCCCTGCTGTGCCTGCTCAACAACCACGCGTACGCCGAGTACGACTCCGGCGACCAGCAGCGGGCCGAGGAGGTGGCGGACCGTCTGCTACGGCTGGCCGACGAGTGGGAGATGGCGCTCGAGCCGGCCTACCTCGACACGATCGGCTCGATCCAGATCGGCAACGGCCGGTATGCCGAGGCCGAGCGCACCCTGGCGCTGTGCCTGGAGCGGCACGCCGAGGGCAAGTGGGACGACGCCAACGACATGGCCCAGTACCTGGTGACCCTGGCCCAGGCGCAGCGTGGTCTCGGCCGGTTCGACCTGGCCCAGGCCAGCCTGGACGAGGCACACCAGCAGTGCATCGAGCGTGATCTCGGCGAGTCCCTGGTCCGGATGCACCAGGAGCAGGCCGAGCTGTTCGCGGCCCGCGGTGACTACCAGGCCGCCTTCGCGGCGCATCAGACGTTCTTCTCGGCGTACCAGAACCAGCACTCGCTCCAGCGTGAGGCGCGGGCCCGGACCAGACAGGCGATGTTCGAGACGGTCGAGGCTCGGCAGGAGGCGGAGCGTTTCCGTGAGCAGGCCCGCCGTGACCCGCTGACCGGCCTGCACAACCGCCGCCACATCGACGAGAAACTGCCGGCCCTGATCGAGTCCGACCCGGCGCTCACCATCGCGCTCGTCGACCTCGACCACTTCAAGCAGATCAACGACCGGCTCTCGCACAACGTGGGCGACCAGGTCCTGGTCCGGGTGGCCGGGCTGCTCGCCGACGGGGTGGCGAGCAGCTGCCCGGGTGGTTTCGCCGCCCGGATGGGTGGTGAGGAGTTCCTGATCGTGCTGCCCGGCACCACCACCGGCCGGGCCGTCGCCCTGCTCGACGGGATCCGCCGCACGGTCCGCGACCACGACTGGCACGGGATCACCCGGGGCCTGCCGGTGACGATCAGCATCGGAGTCGCCACCAGCGCCGACACACCGGTTCTGACCCAGCCCGCCCTACTGTCCACTGCGGACGGTCACCTGTACGCTGCCAAGCACGCCGGACGTGATCGCGTCGTCTCGGCCGCGCCTCGGGGCTTCGCCTCCGCCGCCTGAAACCGGATTCCGGGGGTTAAGTCGGTCGATCGTTGCGGCTAGGCTTGGCGGGTCGTGACGCGGCGTGTCGACGCGAGGTATCGCCGCGTTCTTTCGCAAGGAGGCGGGTCGTGGCAGAGGGCAGTTCCCCACCTACCGAGGTCGCCCCGCCCGGGGTCAACATCAATGCTCCGCACTCGGCCCGCATCTACGACTACTGGCTGGGCGGTAAGGACAACTTCGCCGTCGACAGGGCGGTCGGCGAGGCGATGATCCAGGCCATCCCCGGTATGCGGTACATGGCCAAGGAGAACCGGAAGTTCGTCCACCGGGTCGCCCGTGACCTGGTCCGGAAAGAGGGCATCCGCCAGTTCCTGGACATCGGCACCGGCATCCCGACCCGGCCCAACCTGCACGAGGTCGCGCAGGGCATCGAGCCGTCGACGCGGGTGGTCTATGTGGACAACGACCCGATCGTGCTGGTGCACGCCCGGGCGCTGATGCTGAGCCACCCGTCCGGCCGCAGTGAGTACATCGCCGCCGACATCCGCAAGCCGGTCTCGATCCTGACCGACCCGGCGCTGCTCGACACCCTGGATCTGAAGCAGCCGGTCGGGCTGACCCTGATCGCGATCCTCATGCTGCTCTCCGACGCCGACGACCCGTGGTCGAAGGTCGCGGAGCTGGCCGACGCCCTGCCGTCCGGCAGCTGCCTGGCGATCACCCACCCGACCGCCGACTTCAACCCCGACGAGGTGAATGCGGCGGTCGCCGCGGCCACCGGCGCCGGCATGACCCTGGTCGCCCGGACCCGCGAGGCGGTCGAGCGGTTCTTCGGCGGCTGGGAGCTGCTGGACCCGGGTGTCTCCCCGGTGTCGGCGTGGCGCCCGGACGAGCCGGTGGACAACCCGGAGGCGGCCTACTACTGGGCTGGAGTGGCCCGCAAGCCGTAACGGCTTGCTTCGCCGCGCGGCGTTTCGGGCCTTATTTCGGACCGGATGGGCGGCGCAGCGTTCAGGCCTTGTTTCGGACCGGATGAGCGGCGCAGCGTTCAGGCCTTGTTTCGGACCGGATGAGCGGCGCAGCGTTCAGGCCTTGTTTTCGGACCGGGTGGGCGGCCCAGCACGGGGAACCGCGCCGCCCACCCGGCGTTCACACGGGTGTGCTGCTGCGCAACACCCGCAAGCGAGGCCGCCTGGGGACGGGCGGGATCGGCACACACGCCGCACGGACGAGCATCTCGCGGACGGCGCCGTCACACCCGTAGCGATCGATCACGACACCGCGCACGGCGAGCCAGTAGTCACCCTCGTGGGGAATGGGCTTGGCCCAGTTGACCCACTCCAGGCGCAGCCGGATCGGACCGATGCCGTAGCAGTAGTCCGTCTCGGCGAACTCGTAGACCGGCCAGGACGGCCCACTGGGCCGTAGCCGGTTGCCGCGGACATGCGGCCCCTGCGTCTGTGGGGGCCGGGCAGGTCGCTGCTGGCGGTGGCAACGAACGAGCTCAGTCACGCGCGTCGGACTCACCCTCCTCGGCAGGCGGCCTGCGGACGGTCGTCCCGCCGGGCCGGCTCAACGCATACCTGACCCCTCCGAACCGATGCGTCACCATGGTCGCCCGGGTCGACGCCGCGAACACCTCGTCGGCGAACGGCGCGTCCCGGTGAACCAACGAGTTTCCCCAGCGCGGTCCGTCGGCCACGCCGGGGTCGCCCGGTTCGGGGAGTTCTGGGCCGGCGTTGGGTATCGACATTGCTTGTCACCTCTCGCTAAGGACGCCCCCGCCAGGGAGCCTCGCGCCGAGGCCGCAGACTGTCGCTCCGCGACCGACCCGTCACCTAAAGATGTCACCCTGAGTGACACCCCTAGGGAGTAGTACGTGCGTTATCATGCTCAGAATCCCGTGACTACGCAAGGCCAGATGCACGTGCATTTGCATCGACGACCTGAATTGGGCACGCGGACACCACCGACTCCGGATCGATGGGCGATCCGGGGGCAAATCTAGGGAGCTTGGAATGACCAACGTGGTCAACGGCATGCCTGCCGGCGAACTCCAGGGAGTCACCTGGCAGAAGAGCCGTCGCAGCAACCCGAGTGGCAACTGCGTTGAGTGCGCCGTCCTGCCCAACGGCGACGTCGCTGTGCGTAACTCCCGGGATCCCGAGGGTGCTGCACTGATCTACAACCGCGCCGAGATCGAGGCCTTCCTCGGCGGCGTCCGCGACGGAGACTTCGACAACCTGATCGCCTGATCTTTCCCAATCGCCTGATCTTCCCCAGGCGACGCAACACTCGGCCGCTCGGTCCCTCTGGACCGGGCGGCCGAGCTCGTTCTCGGCTCAGACTCGTTCTCGGCCCACACTCGCTCTTTCCCTCAGACCGGGCAGCCGAGCTCGTCCTTCCCCTCAGACCGGGCAGCCGAGCTTGTTCTTTCGCTCAGACCGGGCGGCCGACCTCGTTCAGCAGCTTGCCGAGGATCTCGGGAGTGTGGTTCGGCGGCTCGGCGTCGATACAGACCCGCTCCATCGCCATCGCGTAGTGATCGACGTCCTCGCGCTTGTCCAGATAGATGGCGCTGGTCAGCTGCTCCACATAGACCACGTCGGGCAGCTCCGGCTCGGGGAACCGCAGGATCGCGAACGGCCCACCGGCCGCGGCATGCCCACCGGCCAGGAACGGGATGATCTGGAGCCGGACACCCGGCAGCTTCGACGCCTCGATCAGCGCCTCGATCTGCGCCCGCATCACGTCGATGCCGCCGATCGGGCGCCGCAGCACCGCCTCGTCGATCACCGCCCACAGTTGGGGGCCACCGGAACGGGTGAGTATCTGCTGCCGCTGCAACCGCACGTCGACCCGGCGGTTGATCTCATCCGAGCTGGCGCCGGCATGACCCAGCATGATCACGGCACGGGCGTAGTCGGGCGTCTGGAGCAGACCGGGGACGAACTGGATCTCGTAGGTCCGGATCAGCGAGGCGGCCGCCTCCAGCCCCAGGTAGGCCTGGAACCAGGTCGGCAGCACGTCACCGAAGTGCTGCCACCAGCCCGGGTTGTTGGCCTGGCGGGCGAGGCCGATCAGCGCGTCCCGCTCGGCGGAGTCGGACACGCCATACATGGTCAACAGGTCGGCGACGTCGCGTTCCTTGAAACTGACGCGGCCGAGCTCCATGCGGCTGATCTTGGAACCGGAGGCGCGGATCTCGTAGCCGGCCGCCTCCCGGGTGATCCCCCTCGACTCCCGCAGCTTACGAAGCTGAGAGCCGAGCAGGATGCGCAGCACGGTGGGGCCGCCACCTGGCGCCTCCTCCTGCGAACCCGCGCTCACCTGACTCCTTGTCGCTGCTCTGTGACTGCCCGGCGCAGTCCTTACGCATCCTAGAGCGGAGATCGTCAACCACGAAACCGGTGCGGAGCGTCGTTCCCGCGCCGTTCCGTCGTCTCCTTCGGACCGCTCATCCGGTGCCCTCGCGCGGCGCGCCGTTGCGGATGCACGTGCAGACGGCCTTGCGAACGCACTTGATGACGAGCATGATAGCTGACAGACACGATCCGACCGCTGACACAGCGTGCCGAAATCTTCGCCTGCTCAGATGTTGCGTCGCGTCCCGGCAAGAGTCCGCCTCAAGCCATAGGAGGCATTTCCATGCCGAACCTGACGGCGTCCACGCCTACCGTGACCCCGGTGCACCGAGATCCGGCCGAGGTCGCTCCAGCCGAGAGCTACCGCCCGGCGGACCCGGTGTGGGTGTATCGGGACGGCTGGCGGGCCGGCATCATCGAGGCGGCGTCCCCGCGGGCGGTCACGGTCACCTACCAGCCGAGCAACCACCACCGCGGCACCGGCGTCGACACGTTCACCGCGCCGTATGTGACGTTTCGTGCCGACAGCGCCCCCGACCTCGACCACCGCGGCCTGAGGCTGGTCCGCCGGAGCCCGCTGACATGACCGGCGCGGTCACCGTTTCGGCCGTCGTCGGCCTGCTCAGCCTCTTCGCCGGCGTGGCCCTCGGGTGGTACCTGCGTAGCAGCAACGACTGGTGCGCCGAGTGCACCCAGCCCGAGCAATTGCCCAACTCGTTGCAGCGACCAGGCGTGTAGCTTTACGTCCATGACAGCGGTCGACGAGCAGCACACGACGTGCGTTCGCCGCGATGCCGCTCTGTCCCGCGCGTTCGAGTTCCTGGGCCGCCGGTGGAACGCCGCGGTCCTCGGCAAACTCCGCGACGGGCCGGTCGGTTTCCGAGACCTGTCCCGCAGCATCACGGGCATCAGCGACTCGGTCCTCTCCAACCGCCTGTCCAGCCTGGTGACGGCCGGCCTGATCGTCCGGGCCGTCGATGAGGGCCCGCCGGTCGCGGTCTCCTACGGCCTCACAACGGCCGGTCACGCTTTGATGCCGGCCCTCGACCAGATCGCCGACTGGGCCGACGAGCACATCCCCTGAGTACGGCCACGCCTCCCCGAAATCCGAGGCAGTCCCGCACTACGACGCGCCGCAGGTGGCTTGTTCCGCCGACCATCGCGCCAGCCTCTGCCGGTGATCGAGTTCACCGGACCAAGGGTGGCTTTCTGTCGGTAAGTCGCTAGCTTTTTAGAAGTGGATACTCTTTCTGGAGCGGCTCTGACCGTGGGCTCGACCTCTCCGGCCCGGCTGGGCGACGACGGCCGGGCGCTGCTGTTCACCGAAGCACGGACTGCAACGTCGTTTGCAGCCACGCCGGTGTCCGACAGTGAACTCGCCGAAATCTGGGATCTCGCGAAGTGGCCGCCGACCGCCTCGAACACACAGCCGCTGCGGGTGCTCTACGTCCGTACCGAAAAAGGAAAGGCTCGTCTGATCCCGCACCTGTCCGAAGGCAACCGGGCCAAGTCGCAGAGCGCGCCCGTCGTCGCGGTCCTCGCCCTGGACACGGCGTTCCACGAGTACGTGCCCGAGGTGTTCCCGCACAACCCGGGCCTGCGGGACGTCTACGAGGCGAACGAGCCGCTGCGCCTGACCAACGGCACGTTCAGCGCCGCGCTCCAGGTCGGCTACTTCATCCTCGCGGCCCGATCGATGGGCCTGGTCGCCGGGCCGATGACCGGTTTCGACAAGCCCGCGGTGGACGCCGAGTTCTTCCCGGATGGGCGATTCAAGTCACTTGTCGTGGTGAACCTCGGTCACCCGGGAGAGACCCCGTGGCGGGACCGCCTGCCACGGCTGTCACCGGAGACCACCGTCCAGTGGGCGTGAGGGCGACTCTGCTGTGGACGCCGGCCGATGCGGCGCCCACGGTGGGCCGGGCTGATCAGTTCCAGCGGTCGCCGGTGAGCCGCTCGTAGACCTCGACGTACCGGTTGCGGGTGGCCTCGGCGACCTCGTCCGGGATCACCGGGCCGGGCTCGGTGCGGTCCCAGTCGGTGTTGTTCGTGGCCCAGTCGCGGAGGAACTGCTTGTCCAGGTAGCGGGGCACCTGTCCCGGCTGCCACTCACTGGCTTCCCAGAACCGCGACGAGTCGGGCGTCAGGACCTCGTCGCCCATTTTGAGGACGCCGTTCGCGTACCCAACCTCGATCTTGGTGTCGGCGATGATGATGCCCTGAGCCGCGGCGATCTCCGACCCGCGCCGATAGACCTCGAGTGTCACGCGACGCAGCTCCTCAGCGAGCTCCTTGCCGACCCGCTCGACGGTGTCGTCGAATGTCAGAGGCGCGTCGTGCCCGCCACCGACGGGTTCCTTGGTGCTGGGCGTGAAGATCGGCTCCGGCAGCTTCGACGACTCGATCAGCCCGTCCGGCAGCGGGTTGCCGGAGATCATCCGTTCCCGCTCATAGTCTTTGAGGCCCGACCCGGCCAGGTACCCACGAGCGATGCACTCGACCATGACCATGTCGAGCCGCTCACACCGGATGGCCCGCCCGGCAAACTCGGCTGGCACATCGGTGGCCGAGATGACGTGGTTGGGGATGACGTCGCTGAGCTGGTCGAACCACCAGAGCGACAGCTGGGTGAGGATCTTCCCCTTGTCCGGAATCGGGGTAGGCAGGATGACGTCATAGATCGAGATCCGATCCGAGGCGACGAGGACGAGGTCCCCGCCATCGGCATAGACGTCCCGGACCTTGCCGGAGTGCAGGAGCTCCACGTGTTCCCCTCGATGCTGACGCAGTGGCATGCCCGTTCACGCTATCGAACGTCGTCCGACTGATCGGGGCGCAGTATCCAGAAACCAGGTATGCAAGTGCAGCCAGCAACACAGCGGGGAGGTAAGACAATGATCATGATCGCCGGCTAAGGTAGCTACCATGGCACAGACGTTCCAGGTGGTCGACCTATTCGCAGGCTGCGGCGGTCTCACCGCCGGCTTCCACCGAACAGGCCGCTACCAGACTGTCGGTGCCGTCGAGATCGACCTCGCCGCAGCGACGACCTACGCCGAGAACTTCGGCAAGAAGCTCATCCATCACGGCGACATCGCCAAGTGGGAGATCAGCAAGGCGGCGGCCTCCGCACATGTGGTGGTGGGCGGACCACCCTGTCAAGGCTTCTCCAACTTGGGTGCGAAACGGCTGGACGATCCTCGAAACCAGCTCTGGCGCGAGTATGTAAGAGTCCTGACGAAGATTCGCCCGGCCGCTTTCGTCATCGAGAACGTTGATCGGTTTCTCCGGAGTGACGAGTTCCACGCTCTCCAATCCGAGACCGAGCCCGGACGCTCGCTGGAGCAGTACAGACTTCGGTTCGAGGTCATCAACGCCGCGGACTTCGGAGCAGCACAAATTCGTCGTCGGGCAATTGTCATCGGGACCAGGCGGGACCTGACACCGATCGAAATCCCTTCGCCCACCGTCTCTCGCAGTGAGTGGAAGACGGTCGCTACCAGCCTCGCCAAGCTGCCGAGTTTCGTGCCGGAGGAAAATCAGCTTCTCCCTGAGGTGACAGTTGCCCATCACGGGACACCGGTACCGGGCGCCTACCGAGGACTGACGCTGCACGTGACACGACACTATGAGCCGATTTCACAGAAACGTTTTCGGAGGATCCCGGCAGGCGGCAACAGGTTCGATCTTCCCGATGAACTCAAGAGTCCGTGCTGGCGGAAGCACACATCAGGTTCCGGAGACGTCATGGGTCGCCTCCGATGGGATCGCCCTTCAGTGACCATCAGGACAGAGTTCTTCAAGCCGGAAAAAGGTCGATACATTCATCCAACCGAGCACAGGGCCATCACACATCTGGAAGCGGCGCTCATCCAGGGGTTCGACAGGGACTTCAAGTGGTGCGGATCCAAGGTTCAGATCGCACGTCAGATCGGTAATGCCGTGCCCGTCGAGCTTGCCACAGCCATCGGGGCCCACATCGCCGAAAGTCTCGACGCACAGATGTGAGCATCGTTTGATGGCACGCGCCTACCCGCTGCCGACGACGGGCCTGACTACCGCTTGGATCCGGTCCGCCGCTGCCCGCGGATCCTCGTGCTCCCATACCCGGACAATCGTCCATCCGGCGGCCTTCAAATGGGCGTTCGTGGCCAGGTCTCGCGTCTGGTTCTTACCCAATTTCTCGGCCCACCACTCCGAGTTGGCGGCCGGCATGGTTGCATGCTCCGGACAGACGTGCCAGAAGCAGCCGTCCACGAACACCGCCACCCTCGCCTTCGTGAATGCGATGTCCATCGAACGGCGCGGCATTCCCGGGATGGGCCACGTGACGCGAAAACGCAGGCCAGCGGCGTGCAGGAGTCGGCGAATCTGCACCTCGGGGGCGGTGTCGCGTCGGCGTTGCCTGCTCATGCGCCCGGAGACGCCCACCGAGCTGGGTACGGGACGTTGATTCGCTGCCATCACCTTCACGCTACATCCAAGTGCTTCCTCGACTCGATTCTCTGTTCCCGAACGAGTTGCAGGATCTCTTCCTCGGGAAGCCAGTCGAGATCGAGGAAGGCGGTCAACCGCAGCAGCCTTTGAAGGGAGTCACGAAGCACCGCCCTGGCCGGGATGTCCTCCCCGATGTTCGAGTCCTCGACATGCGCCCGCACGATGGCCCGCACCAACGTCGGCGTCGCTGCGATCGCTCTGCGGCGCGCCATGACCTGGTCCAGGTCGGCTTCACCGAGAGCGTCCAACAGCGCGTAGGGATCGGGGGCGGCCGAGTCGTGCAGGACATGAGCACGGGTCCACAGCCTGGCCAGGGTATGACGCGTCAGGTCACTTCCCTTGAACCGGTCCGCAACATAGGTACCATCCTTCATCGGAAATCGCCATGCACACACATGCGGCACAAGCACCAGCCCCAGGAATGCCCAGACCTGTCGCTGCGACGCCTCTCCCGGGGTCATCCCGGAGCTCTGGTGCAGATGCCGTGCCACGGCTCGGTCGAACTGACTCCGCTGCGCGGTGCTCGACGCGTCCGGATAGCCGGCCTCGATCGCCAGCTTCTCAATGGTGGCCGCAAGCAGCCGCAATTCGTCGCGAGTCACCCTCGTGCCGCCGGTGGCGGCGAAGACCGCGCGCAACGAACTGTTTCCGGCCTGCGCACTCAGTTCGGATGGCGCACGACCGCGAATACCACTAAAAATCCGATCGGATTCACTGGGCAGCAGGCGAGGAAAGAGGATGCTCATGAATCGCGACTCCCTGGGAACCGAAGATTATTCTGGGCTCTGGCTCTCACCCTCGACGGGTCACGCTGCCACTCGTCCCGTAGTCGGCTGAAGGCAGTCTCGACACTCTCCGTCGGAAGACTGAGAAAGGAGACGATCAAACCTCGTACCAGCGCCGCTGTCGACGGCTCGGAACGCTTTTCACCGACCGGGGCCGTCACCGGAAACTCCTCGTCGAGAAGCGCACGACCGACAAGGTCGCAAACCACATCCACGGTCAGCGCATCCAGCAGGACCGCGGAATCGGGCTCGCTCGGTGCAGTTATCGCCTTCCGGACCGCCAAGTTGTCGTCATTCAGCAGGACAAGAAGATTCCCCATCGCGGCGCTCGTCCACTCGGAGGAGTCCACGCTGACATACCACGCGGCCTGAGGAGGAAGTCCCTGCTCTTTGAAGCTGACAGGAGCCACCGGCAACAATCCAGCAGTTCCTTCGAGGCGTACGGACACCTCGTCACGCCACACGATGCTTCCCGTCCTTCGTGCCACGAACGGCTCATCGCCGCCCGACGGGTTCTCAAGTAGCACGAGGGTCGTCTCAATGGTCAATGTCGCAGCGAGACCTGCTCCCGGAATCTCGACGTCCAACACGTTCGTCATTCGACCCGATGCCGATTCAGGGACACCGAGTCCCATTTGGAGCACAGTCTGCCGAAGCAAGGACGTCCCCGGCCAACAACGGACGTTGAGCCCAAGCCTGGCGCTCGGTGTCAGCCCGCACTCGCCTAACAGTGCGAGCATGTCGACTTCAATGCTCCTCTGCAGCCGGATAACCGATCCGTAGTCCCAGGACGGTAGGAAGTCCCCGATCGGTCTCCCGTCCTCCGTCGATATCCATTCTGCTGCGTGAACATGTTCCGGAGCCGTTCGGTACGGGTAGGCCCTCGCCGCCATCAGGCCGCCACCTCGACCGCGATCTCGATGGCTGCATCCTCGACAGGGCTAATCAACAAATCAGCCTCTACTGACTCGTCGCGGGCCTCGAAGATGTCGCCGGCGACGAAAACACCGTTGCATTGCCAGCCCAATACCTGCGGCTGAGAACTACCGGCAGGCTTGGCTGTCTCCGTACCGCCCTCGCCGGTGATCACTGCAGCTGTTCCGCGAACGGCGGTCTCTGCAAAGATTCGGACCTTCTGCGCCAGAATCACCCTTCCACTTCGCGACCGGAAGTACGGTGATCCGATCAGGTGCGGGCGGCTTCGCCTCCGCCCGCCCGAAGCATCGGGGATCCCGCCACCGGGACCTGTCGACCCTTGTGCTGATCCGGATGCCCCCTCCCCCGTCGGCGCGAATCGCGGCAGCAATCCGGCTGTTGGGGTAGATCCGTCTGCCGGCAGATCTCCGTCGTCCAGAGCGTGGCCGGATACAACCGGTTCCGCGGCACCGCTGCCGCCAACGGCGGAGAGAAGAAAGCCAAGTCTCTGAGCAACAGGACCGACCGGAACCTGTGCGACTCGGGCCTCTTTGGCCTTCGGTCCGACGACTGCCGCGCAATTCTCGTTGAGCCGTCGACGGTAAACTCGCACAAAGGTGGCTTCTCGCCCCGACAGTTGAGCATCCACCCATGCGTCGTGTGTGGGTGGCTCCGACTTCGCAAAGGTCGCGTCCAAATCCTCCTCGACCTTGAACACTGCTGCATAGCCGACTTCAGGATGCGCCTTCGCAGGCTGCTCCAGATACTGCACCACCAGGTCGGGCGACCTCATGCAACAGACATGATGCGGTGACCCGCTCAACCCCAGCTCGGCCGCAGCAGCCGCCGTGGCCTTCGCACCAAATGTATCGACATAAGCGAATCTACCTAGACCTTTCTTCGGATTGCCGCACCGAATATTCGGTTCCGATTCGGCAGCCGCGAGTCGATACGCCGCGGCGAAGTTCGCCAGTACGGCATCGTTCTGCTCAGATGGCACCTCCACGCGTACGCCGTGAGCGCTCACTGAAATGTTGAGTCGATGGGCGCGGCCTTCGATGGTGAGCGGCCAGAGGTTCCAACCCGCCGCGTCCGCGATGAACCGACCCGCTTCCTCAACAGACATCTCGCTTCGGTCCTCGACGGACGGATCGGTCAGATCGGGATCCAGGACGACTACCGTCGTGCCGGTCTCATTTCCACGGAAGCCCGGTAGACCGAGACTCGCAGCGGTGTTGTCCGCGGCCGCGTCGGCCAGGGGCTCGCAGTAGCCGTCGGCTGGGACCCCCCACCAATGGCGCCCCGTGTAGGGAACGTCATTGATGGTCGTGGAGGTCAGGAGAGCCGAGCCGATCAGTCGGGAATGCAGCCTGCCCTCGGCGACGAATCGGGTGTAGATAAGGATCGTGCTCACCCGCGAGGCAAGGAAGAAGGCGCCCTTTCCGTAACCGTAGGTCCCTCCACCACCATCGACGTCCTGCTTCTCCCCGCTGTTCAGCACGAATGACAACCAGGCCCGCTGATTCGGTTCGGCGTGGACATCCGATCTAGTCGGTCCACCCAACCCGATCGTTCCCCGGTCCGAGACCGCCAGATAGCGAATGCTCTGACTTCGAAGTAGATCCGGAACAGCCCGGCCGGCCGCACACTCCCGTGGCGCACCTGGCAACAACAACTCGGCCCACGCCTGCCGATGAGCAGGGGATACGGTTGTAAGGTCCAGGCTGTAGTCGACATCGGCAGATGTCTTCGCGTCCCAACTGTTCTGGGCCGACTCCCGCACCAGAACGGTCAGGACCGAGAGCGCCGGTCGGCCCAGCTGGTTACGAAGACCCTCAGCGGTGATACCACCGTCCGGACGAAATGGCTGGGAGAACCACGTGGGGTCGGTCATGAGAATCCCAAGAATCGATCGACGAGTGCATCCAGATCCTCGTCGAGCGCGGTCACGGTGTCGAGGTCGACGACGTACTCGATGCTGCGCACCCCGGCCGGCACCGACCCACCTGCGAATCGGATCGGAGTGATGGCGGGGAAGTGCGGGTCGACTTCGTAGATTCGCCGCTCCACCAGCTCGAAGCCCACCCCACGCAAGTCCTCGGAGGTCAGGGACGGCAGGCCGATCTGGTCGAGACGAGACAACAAACTCGAACTGGCTCCTTTTGCCAGGCAGCGTTCTACGATCGTCGCGATGCTATCTACGTCGGTCCCGGTCATCAACGCGAATCGGGTCCAGACGAGGGCGAGCGAGCCGGTGGCCGGCGGCTCAAGCTGGTCCACGCCATGAACGTGCACGAGTCGCCCCGTCGCAGCAGTCGTCGACTTGACCTCGATGGCATGGGGATGGCTTTGGAAGTCCTGCGGAGCCCCGGCGGGACCGACCCAGGTTCCGGTGGCTGTCGAATCGCGATCCAACAACCGTTCCAGCACCACCAGTTCGCCGTACAGTCCAGCCAATCGCGGTACGGTCCATTCCTGTGGACTGCCGGCCAACAACTTACGCCAGGATTCCAACATCGCAGACAAACTCCGCGCGGAGATCTCCCGTTCGAACGCGACGACAGCACACACATCGGCCACCAGGCCGGTGAAGACTCCGTTGAGGTCATCCCGTCGACACTCGAGATCGAGGAACCGAACAGGGCGTTCCTCCACCACCTTCACTCGAGTCGACATTCGCACGCCGGCACTGAGCCAGTCCACCGGCCCGCGGTCATCAGCTGCCGCCGGCACCAGGAGATGGCGGTATCCGAGGTGGTCGATTGAGAGAAGCAATGGTCCCGCTGACGTCGTCAGCGCCAACTCGGCACTGGCCAGTGCATCCGAGTCGGTCGACGGAACTCTGGTCGCGACCTCGGACCACAACCGCTCGAGCATCTGTCGCAGTTCCAGCGCCCGGCTTCCGTCCCTGGTCGTCACGATGCTGTCTCATCGTAGATGTCGAGATCCTGCTCCAGAACGGTGAAGTCCTCGTCGTCCTCGTCGGAGACGGCAGGAAAGGCGTTGGAGAGATCCGCGGAAACGTAGTCGTACTCGACCTCCACATCTTTGCCCCCGCTCGGGTCAGGAAACACCAGCGCGACACCCCACACCACTTTGCCAGGGGCCGCCAGCGCGGCACGGTCTCGTTGCTTCTTGCTCACCGCGTCTTCTTCGACCGGCTCCGCCGGGGCAGAATCCGGATTGATCGGGTAGAGGAGGACCAATCCTCGCTCCGGCTGCTTGGTCGAACGGATTCCCTTGAGTTTCGTACGGTTGACGGCCCCCTTGCCGTCGATGTCCAGGTCGATTCCCTCATCTCGCGGCCCGGTCAACGTCCGGATGTCCGCCACGGCATCGCCTTTGCTGGCGGCCGTACGGGTACGCACGACCAGGCCCGCGGTCAGACCTGTCGTCAAAGTCACGTTCCCACCAGTGGCGCTGGGCCTGTTACCCACGACAGCCACATTCCACGAGTGGAGCCCACCCATGGCGCGCCGCTTGGTGACGTAGGCCGACATCAGCTTCCCTGGCGCCTCGGTCGTCATCTTGTGGAACCGGTACCCGTCGAGGAACTTGAGGAGGTATTCGGTTGGCACCTCACGCCACAGCGCCTTCCCCTCGCCCAAGGGGTCATGGCGCCCGTGTCGCGCCGCAGCCTCCACCAGTCGATCGACGGCCTTCGCGTTGGATTCGAGCCAAGCCTCGGCCTCTTCTTCAGGAGCGGTGGGAAAGTACCGACTCTCCACGAGGGCACCGCCGTACGCAGCGGCTGCACGTACTGCTGCCTTCCGCTTGCTCGGCGCGGTCACCAGCATCTTCGGGTGGCAGCGAATCCGTACCGCAAGGTCGAGCGGGGTCTTGTGCTCGGTCAGAAGTCGATCAATCTCAATGCGCATTTCGGCTTCGACCGTGGCCAGGTGAGCGAACCAGCGCCGCATCTCCGCAGGCATGTAGATACGTGGAAGGTCGGTGTAGCCAGGCCGATAGCCGAACCATCGACCCATCTGCAGCAGAGTGTCGTACACATCGCTGGAGCGGACGAACACGCTCACCACGAGACCCTCCAGGGTCAACCCACGAGACAGCGTGTTGCCACCAACCGCGATCACAGTGGCCGGACCGGACTCGTAGTCCAGTCGATCCGTGCTCCGGTAGTGGTCCATGATGATGCGGGTATCGGCGACCACCTCGGGAACAGCCGCGATGACGTCCTCAACGGCGAGCGGAATCTCATGCATCTGCTCGGCCGGCACCCGGTCGGACTCGGTGGTCCACAGGATCTGCAACTCCTTGAGCAGAGCGTCCTCAGAGCCGGAGAGTTGGGTGAGTATCTGCTGCCGGAGCGCCTCCAGGGGCGCTTTGTAAGAATCGTGAACTCTCGTGTCGGAGTGAGCATGCACCAACATCGAGGAATGATCCACCTTCCCCGATCGCACTCGACGCGCGGCAGATGCGAGCCAGAACCAAAGAACGGCGGATCGAAGGGACGGCGTCATCTCCGGTACGAAGGTCACCGCTTCGGAACGCTTGGCCGGACGCAACAACGCGACCTCGTCCTCGGGGATCTCTCGGATCATGTCGAGCCCTTGGGGCACGGATTCGGGCTCCTCGCCGTCGACCGGCGCACGACCGAACAGCTTCTCCGGTCCCTGGTACTCCTCACTTCGGGGAAGGCTGAGGATGAAGTCGCGCGGATAGAAGTCCTTTCCCATGGGATCGGCCAGCAGGTTGGCGAACGGCGTCGCCGTATACCCGAGATAGCAGACTCGAGGAAGGCTCTCCAGCACACCCGCGATCAGTGGATTGATGCTCTTTGTGGCAATTGTCGCCTGGTCCGCCTCGTCGTCGATGATCAGCGCCGGACAGTTCCGCAGATGAGGCGCGGCACTCGACAGCCATTTCTTGAGCTTGCGCAGGACGGGAGCGTTCTTCTTCACAACCAGAAGGAGGTGTTGATCCTTTGCCGTCAGTAGGGCAGCCGGGTTGGGCAGCGGCATGAAGTCGTGCTCAAGTTTGGTGATCTGATGCCACAACGTCGGGTTCAGGTTCACCACATCACGGATCAACCTGGCCTGGGTCTGCCGCCGAAGAGCATTGTGAATTCCTGACAGCACGATGAACATTCGATAGCCACGGTCGGCGGCCTTGGCTATCACCGCTGTGAAGTTGCTCGTCTTACCCGACTGCACATGTCCAACCACCAGACCACGAGAGTTGAACACGGACGTCGCCGGATGATCCATCATCGCGACAACCTTGTCGGAGGCTTCATCGATCTTGCGGACCGACTCCTCGCCCAAGCTCTTCTTGATGTGATTCTTGAAGGCCGGCCAGTTCTTGTCCCCACTGCGGGGTCCCGCGTACCACCGTGTGGCATTCTCTCTGCCTACGCCAAGAGGTTCCTTCAACGTGACGAACTTCGTCGCCTCACTCTCATGGCGATTGATCAGCGCGGTGATCACGTCCTCTGGGACAAAAAGATCACGAAGGTTCTGAGTTGCCTCATGAGGCGGTGAGGTGTCGAGGATGTTCCGGAACGCTGCCCATGCACCCTCCATTCGCGGATCCTGCATCGACATCACCCTCCAAGGTCATCGACGGATCGAGCCGATCCGTGCTGTCCGGCACGCATGAGTCGTCCAGTGCCGCAGCACTGCCACGCGAACACATTTTCGCCGATACGCCACGCCGTGCGTCCCGTAACGCGAGGACACGCCGACTCCACCTGGAGGGCCGGCGAATTAACGCTCATCAGTAGTCGAAGTGAGCCGAGAAGGGGTTGTGGCGACTTCAGCGGCGGACTCATACGAATCGGAAACCAGGCAACCCGAGTCACCCGGGTCCCCACGAAGTCGAACGGCGGCAGTTCAGGCAGGCTGCTGAGTTGAGCGGCCGAGTAGAAAGGCCACTCTGAGGGAGCGGCCCGTCAACCGCACCAACGCCACCCCTCCGACCGCCGCCGCCACTGTGGTGACCGCGCCCGCTGTGACCAGCGCGCCTCGTGCGCCCAAGTTGTCGCACAGCCAGCCGATCGCCGGCGCCCCGACGATTCCCGACAGCGATGACACGATGCCGACCGTGGCCAGGGCCCGGCCGCGCATCTCCTCCCGGGTGTCGAGCTGGATCCGCAGTGCCGACCGGCCGGTCCCGGCCAGCAGCAGGCCGCCCACCACCGCGCCGACGGCGAACACCGTCGACAACAGACCGTATGAACCGGACGTCCCACCCAGCGGTCCGGACACATGGCGGCCATCGAGACCTGGCAGTCGCGGCCCAGGGAGCCCAGCACGAACGACAGGGCCAGCACCACCATGATCACCGGCTGACCGACCAGGTAGCGGAATCCGGCGACGATCCCGCCTTCGGACGGGGGCGCCACGGCGAGCGGACGCATGTCGCCGAGGCGCATGGCCAGCAGCGCGAGGATCACGGCCAGATAGGACATCGCGTTGATCACGAACAGCGCGGACGGGCTGGTGACGCCGATCAGCACGCCGCCGAGAGTCATTCCGCCGATCCGGCTGGCGGAGCTCAACACCGAACCCAGCGCAAGTGCCGAGGCCAGGGCGACGACGGAGATCGGCCAGTTCCCGCCGAGCAGGAGAAGGCCGGACGGGAGCAGGCCGGGCTGGGGCAGGCCGGGCAGGAGCAGTGCCAGGGCGAGCAGCGCGCGAACAGCCTGAAAGGTAATCAAAATCAGACGAGCCGGTAGCCGATCGGCAAGGGCGCCGCCCCAACTGCCGAGCAGCAGGACCGGCAACGACTGCAACATGACGACCGCGCCCATCGCGGTGGCCGAGCCGGTGGCGGACAGGATCAGCCAGTTCAGCGCCAGCGGCACCCCCACAGGGAAGTGGCGCCGTCCCTCGGCGCCACTTCCCCCTTCGGAATCGCCGAAATGCCGCAAAGTTCGAAAAGTCAAGAACAACCCAACAGCAACCCCACGAGTTTGTACGGCCAACGCTCCCCAACCGCACCGGCCCACGCCCGGGGCGCTCCGGAGGACTCGCCGCCGAGAACGATCACCCGAAGGCCCTGAGTTGTCCGGTCACCACCTGATAGATCCGTCCGCCCGCAACGATCACCCGGCCGGCGAGGTCTGGCCCGGCGACTTTCCCGTCTGCAGCGTTGAGCACGGCCGCCCCGGCATGGATCAGCCCGCCGGCCCCGACCGGCTGCACCCCGTCGACTTTCTGCCGAGCAGCCCAGACCCGTTTGCCGTCGGTCAAGTTCAGGGCTTCCACATCCCGCCCGGACACGCGGTAGACCCGTTCCCGGTCAACGGCGATCGGCGTGGAGGAAGCGAAGGCCGAAGCGGTCCACTCCAGCCGCCCGTCGGAGACTCCGACCGACCGCAGCAGCCCGGTTTCGTCGGTGACGAGGAACCGATCACTCCCGGGTGAGGCGGCCTGCGCGGTCCATTTGCCCTTCCGGGTCCACCGCACACCGCCGGTGGTGATGGTGATCGCCGCACTGACTCCGGTCGCCACGTCCGACCCGTCGGTGGCCCGCGCCAGGATCGTCCCGTCCGCGGACACCCCGGCCGCCAGGTACTTCGCCTTTCGCCAGGCCGACCGCCCGTCCCGGATGTGGTAGGCGGCGACCGCGTCCTCGTCCGAGGGAGACCCTCCGGAGACCACGACGAGACTCTTGTCGACGACGACCGAGTTGACCGGCACGTCCAACCGCAGCTTCCAGCGGGGCAGCCCGGTTCGGGCGTCGAGAGCGATGACCTCCCCGTCCGGGTCGCTCTGTGAGTTGCAGTCCCCGCCTGCGACGATCAGCAGCCCGTCGCTGACCGCGAGCCGGGGCGTCTCGCTGTCGCTGGGATAGGCCCAGTCGTACCGCCAGCTGACCGCCCCATCGGCCGCCCGGTAAGCGGAGATCCCCAGCTGATCGCTGACGTAGACCCGCCCACCGGACAGCACCGGCCCACCGAACCCGGAACAGCTCTCGTCACTGGTCCGCAGGCTGACCTGCCATTTTTGGGCCACATGCCGGATCCGGTCGCCGGTGAGCACGGTCTCGGCCGGGTTGTAGTGGCTGTCCTCGGCGTCGTATCCGGGGTGGTCCCAGAGCGGTGGAACGGCCATGACGAGAGACACGAGCACAGCGGAGAGGCTAGGAAAAACCATCATTAGGTAAGAAAACCGGAAAACGGTGCAGTCCGTGATGGACTGCACCGTTTTCCAAACGAACGTCAGCCGGCGAGCAGCTTGAGCATCTGCTGGACCTGGTCGGTACGGGACTGCTTGACCCGTTCCGCGAAGGACTTGGCCAGCTCGTTGCCGCCCTTGTCGAGTTCCATCTGAGCGAACTCGACGGCGTTGTGCTGGTGCGCCAGGAAGAGGTTGAGGAAGGCCGTCTCGAACTGCGCCTTCTTCACCGTCGTCAGCGAGGCGATCTCCTTGTCCCCGGTGCTCGGCATGCCACCGTGGTCGGCGTGCAGGCTGACCCGCTCGTCGAGGGTGGCCGGCTTGCCCCATTCGGCGAGCCAGCCCTTCATCAGCTTGATCTCGTCGGCCTGGGTGACCTGCACGGCCTTGGCGAGCTCGGCGACCTCGGGGCGGGTGGCCCGCTTGGCCGCGGTCTGCGCCATCTGCTGGCCCTGGTCGAGGTTGTCGATCAGCATCTGCAGGAACATCACGTCGGTGTCGTTGAACGTCGATCCGGCGGTGATCTCGGCGACGTTCTTGACGTCGGTCTTGGTGGCGACGGTGCCGGCCGGTGCGGCCGGCTTGTCGACGTCGGTTCCGCAGGCGCCCAGCAGGAACGGGGCGGCGGCGATCACGAGGGCGGCGGCGACCCGGCGCTTCACAGCGGCAGCCAGAGGGCGAGCGTCCAGATGGAGGGCTCCCAGCTGCGGATCGACTGGTGCGCCTGGCGGCACTTGTAGGAGACTCCCTCGTACGTCACCACGTCGTTGATCTTGTAAGAAACCCCCGGTGCCCAGGCTTTGCCGGAGGCCGAGGACGACGAGGTGCTGGTGGCGGTCGGAGCCGCGGTGGTCGGCGCGGTCGTGACCGGCGGGGTGGTCGGGGCCGCGGTCGTCGGCGCGGTGGTCGGAGTCGGCGCCGGAGTCGTCGACCCGGTGCCGCCGATGTTGACGTCCACGCAGTTGTAGAAGGCCATCGGGGTGTCGCCGATGTTCCACACCGCGAGGACCGTCTTACGGCCCGAGAAGCGGCTCAGGTCGACGGTGTGCGAGACCGAGGCCGCCGGGATGGCGTTCTTGTCGTCGAACGTCGCGATCGGGTTGCCGTCCACGTAGTACACCCAGGTGGCGGTCCGGTGCCGGGCGGTCAGGACCCAGTTGAAGGTCACCGACTTCCCGACGTCGGTGGCCCGCCAGGGCAGGGAGTTGTTGTTCAGCTCCGAGAAGGCGGCGACACCACCGTTGCACTCCTTGGACCCCTTCGGAGCCTCGGCGCTCTGCGGCTCGAACTGGATGGCGCCACAGTTCGCGACCGAGCCCGCGGCGCACTGCGCCTGACGGCTCGGAGGCGAGGAGACGTAGCCGTGTGCCAGGGCGGGCGACGACGCGACCGCCAACGACGAGGCGACCATCCCGAGGGTGGCCAGCGGGTAGGCGATCTTCCTGCGCATGTCAGCTCTCCAATGATTCGACCTGGCAGTTACCGGGCGAACATTAGGAGCGGCTGCCATAACGGAGCCTTAAAGGAACCGGAAACCGCTTTTAAAGCCGTTATCAGCGACGTTTGCGCTGGTCAGCGGACTCCAGGACGGGCGCGTGCAGGAGGATTCCGATGCGCGCTCCCCCTAACGGGCTACGGTCGATGACCATTTGACCGCGAACCGTCTCGGCGGCCCGGCGCACGATGTCCAGGCCCAGGCCGGTCGATCCGGCGCCACTGAATCCGCGGGTCACCGCCCGTTCCGGGTCGGGGATGCCGGGGCCGGCGTCGTCGACGAGCAGGCCGCTGGCCGAGACGCTGACCCGGAACGCGGTGCCGTCCGGGGTGTGCGAGAAGACGTTGCCGAGCAGCGCGTCCACCACCAGGATCACCTCGCCGGCCGGCATCGGCAGCAGCACCTGCTCGTTGCCGCCGACCACCTCCCAGGGCCGTTCCTGATCCTCGGCGAGCACCGACCAGAAGGCCAGCCGGTCGGCGAGCACCTCGACCAGGTCGCACTGCTGGGAGCCGCGTTTCTCGATGCTGCCCAGCCGGGCGCCGGTGATGATCGCTTCGAGCTCCTCGTCGAGCAGGTCACACGCCTGGCGCATGCGTTCGGCGATCGGGCCGGGCGGCATCGCCTCGACGTCGAGACGGAGGCCCGTCAACGGCGTACGCAATCGATGGGAAAGGTCTGCGGCCAGCTCGCGCTCGCGATCCAGCAAGCGTCGCAGATCGTCGGCCATGGTGTTGAAAGCGCTGGCCGCGTCGCGCAGCTCGCGCGGGCCGGTCGGGGTGATGCGCTCGTTGAGCTCGCCGCCGCCGAGGCGGCGACTCGCCGCCGCGAGCTGGCGGGTGGATCGGACCAGCTGGCTGCCGAGCCGGTCGGCGAGCAGCGTCGAGCCGCCGACCAGCACAATCGCCAGACCACCGAGGGCAAGCCAGGCGAATCCGACACCGCGCCGCGTCTCCTCACCCGGCACGAAAACCTCGACCACGACGGTACGGCCATCGGTGAGCACGGTCGGCTGGAGGTACGCGACCCCGCCCTCGGCCTCGGCTGTGGCGGCCCGCCGTTCCTCGGCTGCGCGTCGCACGGTCGCCTTGCTGAGGTGCGAGGTCCCGATCGGGTCGATGTCCGGCAGGTGCAGGGCGAGCCGCCCGGCGCTGCCGGCCGCGGTGCTGGCCACCGCGTTGGTCAGGGTGACCAGGTCACTGTCGACACCGAGCACGGTGACCATCGAGGTGGCCTGCTGGCGGGCGTCGGAGATGGCCCGGTCGTAGGCGATCTGCCGGGTCGCGACGGCGAGCGGCACGAGGAAGGCGAGCGCCACCATCGAGGTGATGGCCAGCGCCAGACGGTTGAGGGCCCACCTCATTGCGGATCGACCATCATGACGCCCACTCCCCGTACGGTGTGCAGGTAACACGGTTTTGCGGCGGTCTCGCCGAGTTTGCGGCGCAGCCACGAGATGTGCACGTCGATGGTCTGTTCCTCGCCGATCCGCGCCTGCTGCCACACCTGGTTCATCAGCTCGCGCCGGCTGATCACCTGGCCGACCCGCTCGGCAAGGTACGCGAGCACGTCGAACTCGCGCCGGGTGAGCTGCAACGGCTCGCCGCGGAGTTCGACCCGGCGCTGCCGCGGCTTGATCACCAGGTCACCCACAGTGATCGTGTTGGGCTGTTGCTCGGTGATGGTCCGGGCCCGGCGCAGCACCGCCGAGATCCGGGCGAGGATGTGGCCGCCGGAGAACGGCTTGGTCACGTAGTCGTCGGCGCCGGCGCTGAGCAACGCGATGATGTCCGCCTCGGAGCGCCGGGCGGTGGCGACGATCACCGGCACATCGGAGACGGTACGCATCATCCGCAGCGCGTCGGTGCCGTCGATATCGGGCAGTCCGAGATCGAGAATCACCAGGTCGGGCCGCTCCTGGGTGACGATCTTCAACGCCTGGGCAGCCTGGCCGACCGGGCGCACCACATGCCCGGCATCGGTCAGGGCCCTGGTCAGAGCGGCCGTGATGATGCGGTCGTCCTCGACCAACAGGATCATCGCCATGGCGATAACCATAGGACCAGGTGCGAGAATGGCCGCGTGCGATCTTCCAGGTGGGTGCCGATAGCCGGGTGGTGTGTGGCCACAGCGACGAGCATCGTGCTCTCCTCGGTGGCGCTCTCACCGGTTCTCAACGCGGCTCGCGCCGATTCGGGTGAGCTGCCGGACATCGACCAGCTCCCGGCGCCGGCCGCGGTGTCGGAGACCGGCGCCGTCGTCCCGCCGGAGACCACCGACCCGACGCGCACCACGAAGCCCACTCCGTCGCGCAGCCGATCGTCGTCGGCCGAACCGAAGCCCACCTCGAAGTCGCCGTCGGCCCCCGGGTCGTCGCCGGTGACCACCACGACGGCGCCGGCGACCTCCACGGAGAACGGCTGGACCGTCACTACCAGTGACGGCGTGAAGACCTATGTGAAGTCGTTCACCACCGAGGGCGGCATCGCGGTGATCCGGATGACGAGCAAGGGCATAGTGTCGCTCGTCACTGCCACGCCCGCCGACGGCTACCGAGTGGAGAAGCAGGGGTCGGACGTGAACCTGGCTGTCTACTTCATCCGGACCGAGAAGGGCTTCATCGTCCACGCTCAATGGTGGAACAACGAGCCCTTCGTCGAGGTGAGCGAGGTCGGTTCCTGAGACCTCGTTCTCTGTGAACTTCCTGGGAGTCCTGAACGCTTGCTGAGAAGCGCAAGGGTTTTCCCCGATTCGGTGAAGCCTGTCTATACATAACGTCTCACCTCAAGTCACCCCGGTGTGACCCGCCGTCCTCGGACGGTTGAGGCCCGCCCGCCAATCCCCCGGGCGGGAGAGGAGAAGGCGTGAAATCCCGTACCCCAGTCGTCATCGCCCTGTCCGCCGCGACCGCGGCGGCGTCGGCGATGGTGGCGGTTGTCGGACCGGCGACCGCCCAGACACCGATCCCCACCGACCCCGCCGCGGTCGCGGCGCTCGCGAAGGACTCGGCGGCGGCCCTCATCGCTGATCGCCCCGCGGTGCTGCTGGCCAGCGCCGACGAGGCGTTCGTGCAGCGCCCGGTGATCTCGACAGACAATCTCCAGTACGTCCCCTACGAGCGCACCTACAAGGGTCTCCAGGTCATCGGTGGCGACTTCGTCGTCGTCACCGACCGCTCCGGCCAGACCAAGTACACGTCGGTCGCGCAGGACCGGGCGATCGGGCAGCTTTCGGTCACCCCGAAGCTCTCCGCCTCCGAGTCCGTCCCGTTCGCCAAGGCCGAGCTCAAGACCGTGAAGAACGTCGAGAGCACCAAGCTGGTCGTGCTCAACACAACCGGCGCCCCGGCCCTGGCCTGGGAGTCGGTCGTCAACGGCACCAAGATCGACGAGCACGGCGAGGAGAACGTCAGCCGGCTCACCGTCGACGTCGACGCGACCTCCGGCGCGGTGTTGCGCACCAAGGAGAACGTCACCCACGCGACCGGCACCGGCACCGGCTGGATCGTCGGCTCGGTCAGCCTGGACACCACGCTCTCGGGCAGCACCTACAGCCTGAAGGACCCGTCGATCGCGACCCTGACCTGCCAGGACTCGTCGACCAACACGACCTTCAGCGGCACTGACAACGTGTGGGGCAACGGCACCGGCACCAACAAGGAGACCGGCTGCGTCGACGCGCTGTACGCGGCGCAGAAGCAGAAGGCGATGCTCTCCAGCTGGCTGGGCCGCACCGGCTTCACCAGCAGCGGCGGCGCCTGGCCGATCCGGGTCGGCCTGAACGACGTCAACGCCTACTACGACGGCACCCAGGTCCAGATCGGCAAGAACAACGCCGGCCAGTGGATCTCGTCGCTCGACGTCGTCGGCCACGAGATCGGTCACGGCATCGACGACAACACCCCCGGTGGCATCTCCGGCAACGGCACCCAGGAGTTCGTCGGCGACGTCTTCGGCGCGGCCACCGAGGCCTACGCCGCCAACGCCAACGACCCGGCCGACTACCAGGTCGGCGAAGAGGTCAACCTGGTCGGCAGCGGCCCGATCCGGTACATGTACAACCCGTCGCTCGCCGGTGACGACAACTGCTACTCCAGCAGCACCCCGAGCCAGGAGGTGCACGCCGCGGCCGGCCCCGGCAACCACTGGTTCTACCTGCTCGCCGAGGGCACCAACCCGACCAACGGGCAGCCCGCGAGCACCCGGTGCACCGGCACCGGCGCCCTCACCGGCGTCGGCATCCAGACCGCCACCAAGATCATGTACAACGCGATGCTGATGAAGACCAGCAGCTCGTCCTACCTGAAGTACCGCACCTGGACGCTGACCTCGGCCAAGGCCCTGGACAGCACCTGTGGTCTCTTCAACAAGACGAAGGCCGCCTGGGACGCGGTGAGCGTGCCGGCCCAGACCGCCGACCCGACGTGCACCACCAGCACCCCGACCACGTCGCCGACGGCGTCGCCGACCACCTCGCCGACCACCGCCCCGACCGGTTGCGCCGGCACCAACGCCACCGACGTGTCGATCCCGGACGCCGGCAGCGCGATCTACAGCGACATCGTGATCAGCGGCTGCGCCCGCAGCGCGTCGTCCACCTCGACGGTCGCGGTCAACGTCGTCCACACCTACCGGGGTGACGTCAAGCTCGACCTGGTGGCGCCGGACGGCAGCACCTACGCCCTGAAGGCGACGTCCAGCTCCGACAGCACGGACAACATCGTCACGACCTACACGGTCAACCTCTCCACCGAGGCGGCGAACGGCACCTGGCGCCTGAAGGCCCAGGATGTCTACTCGTCGGACACCGGCTACATCAACACCTGGACGCTCACCGTCTGATCCACCTGATCGTTTCGGGCCGTCCCACGCCGGGACGGCCCGAAAACGATCACTTCCGTATCACAGTTCTTTCTGCACGGCTGACGTCGGAACACGGTGGGACCTAAGGTTCCTCCTACATGTACGGACAGGAGGTCCTCCGGTGACTTACAGCGCTTTCAGCGTGCACCCCGGGAGATCGACGGGTGTCCTGGCCGATGTGTGGGGCCGGTCCGCCGTACGCGATGTGCTCCTGACCCTGGGCGCCGCCGGCGCCGTCGGCCTCGCCGCACAGATCGCCATCCCGGTCCCCGGATCGCCCGTCCCGATCACCGGGCAGACCTTCGCCGTGCTCCTCGCCGGCGCCACCCTGGGCGCGACCCGTGGCGCCGCCGGCATGGTCGTCTACGTTCTGGCCGGCGCGCTCGGAGTGCCGTGGTTCGCCGGCGGCGCATCCGGCTGGCCCTCGGCGACCGCCGGCTACCTGATCGGCTTCGTACTCGCGGCGGCCCTGACCGGCCAGCTCGCGGCGCTCGGCGCGGACCGCCGCCCGTCGCACACGATCGGGCTGATGGCCGCCGGCAACGCCCTGATCTACCTGGTCGGGGTGCCGTGGCTGGCGTTCTCGACGGGTATCGACGTGCCCGCCGCGGTCGGCGCGGGCCTGGCGCCCTACCTGCTCGGCGATCTCCTGAAGACGCTCTTCGCGGCGGCGTTGCTCCCGGCCACCTGGCTGTTGATCCACAAGCGCATCGACACTAACGACCGATACTGATCAGTCGTCCTATCTCGATCTTGTGAAGTTCCGCGGCACCTGAGGTCCTTCAGGCTTTCGCCGCATCCGCGGTCGATCCCTTCTGCTGTGCGATGTTTCCCGCCGAGCCTTCGGGCAGCCGGGACCACCTTCGGTCTCGACGTCCCGGCTGTCGCACCGGTCACGCAGGCGGCCGAGACACCAACCTGAGGCTAAATGTCGCATTCGCGGAGATTTGGGCCCTGACCGGCCTTGCTGGATCTTGCACGGTTCTCCATGCCGATAGCGATCTTGCATGGTTCTTCACGTCTGGGCATGTTTTGTCTTGCAAGGTCTGCGGCGCCGGGGAGACCTTGCAGCTTTCTTCCCGTTGGGGCATGGAAAGGGCTGCAAGATCGACGCGAGCGCGAAAAGTCGTGCAAGATCCGCGGGAGGCGAGCCGTGGGCGGCGGGACGGCCGGCGCGGGACGCAGGCACGGGATGGCAGGCGCGGCGCGGGGCGGCGGGCGCGGGGCGGCGGGCGCGGCGGGCGCGGGGCGGGGCGGCAGGCGCGGCGTGGGGCGGCAGGCGCGGCGTGGGGCGGAACCCACAGGCTGTGTGCACAGCCTGTGGATAACTCGAACTGATGTTCTAATCCGGTCAGCGGACCAGCCTCGGTAGACCGATTCGGGTACCGACACCCGGCGACGAGTGCACCAGCGGGCCGCCGTGCGGCGGTGGCAGGCCGGCCGCCGTGGTCAGGTCCTGTTCCAGTTCCAGCACCTCGGCCCGGTACAACGACCAGGGCGGATGCCACACGTCGACGCTGACCAGCCGGCCGGCCACGACCGTGTAGAGGCGGTACTGGGTGGTCAGGAAATGGTCGATCCGGCCCAGCTCGTGCTCCGGGAACGGCTCGCCGGAACGGACCCGCAGCCGGTACCCGGCGCCGCGCGGCTCGGCGAACCGGCTGCCCCGGTACTCGGTCAGGTCGCCGTCGGTCCGCAGCGACATCCGGGACCATCGGTACGGCAGGTTGAGCCCGGCCCGGGCCACCGCCACCGCGGGCAGCCGGGCCGCGTCGAGCGAGAAGAAGTAGATCCCGGCGCTGCCGTCCGGGCCACGAACGTACGTCCGCAGGTTGGTCTCGGGAAATTTTGACAGCCACGGAACCGACGGGAGCCAGGGTGGGCGCACCTCGTCCATCAGGAACGGAAGCATGCCCACCCAGACCAGGTCGTCGTCGGTATCAGGCGTGAGGCCCTCCGGAAGCAGCGGGCGCACATCATCGACCGGATAGCGCCAGTGCAGGAACGTCATCCGCCGCCACTGCTGGCTCATCATGGCGGTGGGGACCTCCGCCATCGGGGGCGCGAGCATGCCCCCACTCTAGATGTCCAGGCTGCCCTCGATCCGCTTCAACTGGTGCCGGGCCAGAGCCAGATTCGCCCGGTCCTTGTTGAGCGCGAGGTAGAGGAACAGGCCCTGCCCGGAACGTCCGGTCAGCGGCCGGATCAGGTGGTACTGCGAATCCAGGGTGATCAGGATGTCCTCGATCTTCTCGTGCAGGCTGAGCATCTCCATCGTGCGGAGCTTCGCCCGGACCACCTCGGTGTTGGCGGCCGACGCCACCTGCAGGTCGAACTCCCGGCCTCCGCCGGCGATGCCCAGCGCCATACCGCTGGAGCGGTCGACGAGCGCGACGCCGATGGCGCCGTCGATCTGCATCGCATCCTTGAGGGCTACGTCCATGTCCGGCATATCGATCCTCCACTCGGTCCGGGTCTGCGCCGAGCGTGTACGACACCGGACCGAACCGGTCGCACACGATGTCCGCCTGCGCTCCAGGGGATCGTGGGTTCATGGATCGTGTAACCGATCAGTTGAAGATTTCTTCAAATACGAAACTGCACATCATTTCATTCAGCGGTACGCCGTAACCGAGCCCGAACCTGCACGGTTGGACGCCGGTAGAGCTGGATTCTCGGCGGAGGGGACGGAACGTGTCAGTGCCGCTGTACCAGGCGAAGGCCGAGATGTTCCGCACCCTCGGTCATCCGGTCCGGATCCGGGTGCTGGAACTGCTCCAGGACGGTCCGAAGCCGGTCCGTGACCTGCTCGCCGAGATCGACGTGGAAGCCTCGAACCTGTCCCAGCAACTCGCCGTCCTGCGCCGGGCCGGAATCGTCACCTCGTTCCGGGACGGCGCACTTGTCATGTACGCGCTCAGCACCACTGATGTCGCCGACCTGCTGGCCGCGGGCCGCCGCATCCTCGGCGCGGTCCTCACCGACCGGGACGGGCTCCTCGTCGAGCTACGTGCCCAGGGCAAACGCCGCTGAGCGGGCGGCGGTCAGGACCCGTGCGTCCTGGCCGCGCGCAGCCGGGTCTTCGAGGCCGCGATCCCGGGCCTCCCGCCGGTCAGGCCGGTCAGCGGTGCCGGCGCAGCAACGCCATGAACGCCAGCATCGACAGGGGGCGCCGTCCGCCGTACCCCACAGTTTTGTCGATCTCCGGCGGCGAAGCCGGTGTGATATCGCCCGGCGCGGCGGCCGGAATCGGGACCGCCGCATCGGCCGCGTGCCGCACCGCCTGCAACCGTGCCGCGAAGACCGCCATCGACTCGATCGCCGGGACCGGCGTCAGCACCTCGTCGAACAGCCCGGTCAGGCCCGGCCAGACGGCGATGGCCAGGGCGTCCGGCTCGCCGCGGCCCGGCCAGGAGTTGCCGGTGAGCGCGCGGAACAGCAGCATCGCCAGATCGGTCACGTCTCCGCCCGGTGTCGGCACGGGCGCGCCGTCGGGCCGTGGCGTGGCGAAATCGGTGAGCAGCGGCACCCCGGACGGGTCGACGATGACGTGCTCGGCCCGGACCCGGCCGTGCACCATCGGCGGGCGCAGCGCATGCGCCCAGGCCAGCGCGTCGGCCAGCCGGATCACCAGGTCGACGGCGTCGCCCGGCGACGGCGGATCGTCACGCAGGATCTCGGCCAGCAGACGCCCCTCGACCCGGTCGAGGGCCAGCCAGGGACGGCCGGTCGCGGTGATCCCACCGGCCCGGACCGGCACGATCGACGTGTTACGGCGCAGCCCGACCCACCCGGCGACATGGGTCGCGAAGGCGACCTCCTCGGCCCGCCCGGCGACGAACCGATGGAACAGCCGGAGCATGGCCCACCGGCCGGCCCGCTCGTCCCATGCCTGGTAGACGTCGGCGTCAACGCCGGTACGCACCCGCTCGAGGCGGGTATAGCCGGCCGGGGTGTCGATCCCCGCCACGTATCCCCTCCCTCGCGTCGCCCCCTCGTAGTGTGACCTACGGCTCGGCCGCGGCAACGCCCTCCCGGCCGGTTTCCGCTCGCCTGGTCGGGCCACCGACTCGGACGGTCCCGCCCGCCTGGCCGAATCGCCCACTCGCGCGGTTACGGCGCGCCTTGCCGAATCGCCTACTCGCGCGGTCTCGGCCCGCCTCGCTGAATCGCCTACTCGCCGCGGTCCCGCCCGCCGCGCCGAATCGATTACTCGCGCGGTCCCGCCCGGCTGGCCGGGGTCCTACTTGGGTGGGAGGGAGCCTGCGAAGTCGACCCCGGCGCGCAGCCAGCGGGTCAGACCCTCGTCGTCGAGCCGCTCGCCACCGACGACGATCCAGTTGCGCATTGGTCGGCCGGTGAAGTCGAAGACCCGCGTGCCCGGCTCGGCCAGGGCGGCCTCGGCGGCCTCCGCACCGAGCCGCACGATCAGGTCGTCGCCCATCACGCCGACGGCCAGGTTGCCGTGCAGCGAGAAGGTGATCCCGCCGAACATCTTTCGGTCGGTGATCCCGTCGACGTCATCGAGCCCGTCCCGAATACGCTCTGCCAGTGCCTGATCGAAGGCCATGCACTCAAATTAGCCGCTCGGCGGCACGAAAGGGTGGCCCTGCGGGACCATCGGGGTGGCCCTGTGGGACCGGTTCGCGGGCGTCGTTGACCACGAACCGGCAGCCCTCAGATGCTCTGGTATCCGGCCAGGGTGTCGGCCAGGATCTCCGGGCCCGGGCGCTGCCAGAGCTGCTCGTTCATCACCTCGACCTCGATCGGGCCGGTGTAGCCCGCCTTCTCCACCGCGGCGTGGAAGGCCCGCATGTCGACGCAGCCCTCACCGGGCAGGCCGCGGCCGGTGAGCACGCCGGCCGGCAGCGGGGTGATCCAGTCGGCGAGCTGGTAGATCGCGATCCGCTCGCCGGCCGCCTCGATCTTCGGCAGCACGGTGTCGTCCCACCACAGGTGGTAGGTGTCGACGGTGACCCCGACCTGGCCGACCGGGTGCTGTTCGGCGATCGCCATCGCCTGGTCCCAGGTGTTGATGACGCAACGGTCGGCGGCGTACATCGGATGCAATGGCTCGATCGCCAAGGTGACGCCGGCCGCCGCAGCGTGCGGGACCAGCTGGGCGATCGCGTCGGCGACGTGGGCCCGGGCGCCGGCGATGTCCTTGGAGCCCTCGGGCAGCCCACCGGAGACCAGGACAAGCACTCTTGTCTTCAGTTCGAAGGCTTCGTCGATGGCCCGGCGGTTCTCGTCGAACCAGCCGTCGAGCTGGAAGAACCCGCTGCGGCAGAGCGTGGTGACGGACAGGCCGGCGTCGCGGACCAGGGCGGCCGAGCGCTCCAGGCCGTACTCGGCGACCGGCTCACGCCACAGCGCGACCTTGTCCACGCCGGCGTCGACCAGGCCCTTGACCATCTCGGTCAGCTCCCAGTGCTTCGCCGTGATCTGGTTGAACGAGAACCTGCTCATCCGGCCATCACCTCGAAGAATCGGTTCGCCCGGTGGGCGGCCAGGTCGGGGTCGAGGAACAGGTTCGCCTCGTTGGCCAGGTCGACGAGCGTGGCGAAGTGCGGCACCGAGCGGCCCGACTGGAGGCCACCGACCATGGTGAAGTGCTCCTGGTGGCCGTTGAGCCAGGCCAGGAAGACGATGCCGGTCTTGTAGTAGAACGTCGGCTTCTTGAAGATGTGCCGGGACAGCGGGACCGTCGGGTCCATGCACCGGTTGTACGTCTCGCGGTCGCCCCGGTCGAGTGCCTCCAGTGCCCCTGCGGCGGCCGGTGCGATGGCCGCGAAGATCCCGAGCAGCGCATCCGAGTAGCCCTGGGAGTCACCCATGATCAGTGTCGGGTAGTTGAAATCGTCACCGGTGTACATCCGGACCCCGTCCGGCAGGCGGCGGCGCAGCCGGATCTCGTGGTCGGCGTCGAGCAGCGAGATCTTGATGCCGTCGACCTTCGCCGGGTTGCTGTTGATCAGCTCGAGCACGGTCTCGGTGGCCTTGTCCACGTCGGACGAACCCCAGTAACCCTCCAGGGCCGGATCGAACGCGGTGCCGAGCCAGTGCAGCACCACCGGCTTGTCCGAGGCGTCCAGCAGCTCACGGTAGATGCCGAGGTAGTCGTCGGCGTCCCGGGCCGTGGCGGCGAGATGCCGGCTGCACATCAGCACCGGGTCGGCGCCCGCGGTCAGGACGTCGGCCAGTTGCTCGGCGTACGCCGCCCGCACCTGGTCGAGGGTGACCGGGCCCGGCTCCAGCTGGTCGGTGGCGACACCCGCCACGATCCGGCCACCGTGCGCGGCCGCCTCCGCCGAGCTCCGCTGGATCAGCTCCTTGGTGGCCGCGTAGTCCAGGCCCATGCCGCGCTGGGCGGTGTCCATGGCCTCGGCAACTCCGAAACCGTAGGACCAGAGGTGCCGCCGGAACGCCAGCGTGGTGTCCCAGTCGACGGCGGCCGGGGCGCCCGGCACGTTCTCCGCCAGCGGGTTGGCCACCACGTGTGCCGCGGCGTAGGCGATCCGGCTGGTCGGCGGGGCGGCCGGTGGGCTCCAGTCCGCCTCGGTGGAGAGGGTGATCCTCCGTCCGCCCGGAAGTTTGACGACGCTCATGTCAGGCTTCCCCGATCTCGATCCGCTGACCGGTACGGGCCGACTCGAGACCGGCCTCGGCCAGGCGCACACCACGGGCGCCGGAGCGGAAGTCCCAGTGGAACGTCTCGCCCGCGACGACGTGCCGCAGGAACGCCTCCCACTGCACCTTGAAGCCGTTGTCGAACTCCTCGTTGTCCGGCACTTCGGTCCACTCGTCGCGGAACGACCTGCCGGTGAGCGGCAGGTCCGGGTTCCAGACCGGCTTCGGGGTGGTGGCCCGGTGCTGGATCTTGCAGCCGCGCAGGCCGGCCACGGCGCTGCCCTCGGTGCCGTCGACCTGGAACTCGACCAGCTCGTCCCGGTTGACCCGGACCGTCCAGGAGGAGTTGAGCTGGGCGACGATGCCGCCCTCCAGCTCGAAGATCGCGTAGGCGGCGTCGTCGGCGTCGGCGGTGTACTCGTCGCCGCGCTCGTCGACCCGCTTGGTGATGTGCGTGGCGGTGGTCGCCTGAACCGCGCGGACGTTGCCGAACAGCTCCTCGAGCACGTAGTTCCAGTGCGGGAACATGTCCATCACGATGCCGCCGCCGTCGGCGAGCCGGTAGTTCCACGACGGACGCTGGGCCACCTGCCAGTCGCCCTCGAACACCCAGTAGCCGAACTCGCCGCGTACCGACAGGATCCGGCCGAAGAAGCCGCCGTCGATCAGGCGCTTGAGCTTGCGCAGGCCGGGCAGGAAGAGCTTGTCCTGGACCACGCCGTTGCGGATGCCCGCGGACTCGGCCAGCTCGGCCAGCTCGATCGAGGCCGCCGAGCTCTCGGCCAGCGGCTTCTCGGTGTAGACGTGCTTGCCGGCGGCGATCGCCTGACGGATCGCCTTCTCCCGCTGCGCGGTCACCTGGGCGTCGAAGTAGATCTCCACATCCGGGCGGGCGAGGGCCGCATCCAGGTCGGTGGTCCACTCGGTGAGGCCGTGCTGGGCCGCGATGGCGGCCAGTTTGTCGGGGTCGCGGCCGACCAGGATCGGCTCGGGCCAGATGTGGCCTCCCCCGGCGAGCGGCACGCCGCCCTGCTCACGGATGGCGAGAAGGGAACGAACCAGGTGCTGGCGGTAGCCCATCCGGCCGGTGACACCATTGACGACGATGCCGATCGATCTACGCGCTGCCATTCGGTATCCCTCCGGAGATTCTTGTAGGAAAGCGCTTTCCTGCTGCTGGCAGCGTAGGCGTCTTCCGCGCTCGGGACAAGGCCCGGTTGATCTCGGGTGGCGGTCAGCCCAGCCAGGCCCGCTTCGCCCGTGTCCACCATGTGGACGGTGGCTCCGGTAGCGGGTCCGGAGACGTGATCGGCTCCGGTGTCAGCAGCCAGGCGAGCAGGCAGGGGCGGCAGATGTCCGGGGCGTTCCACTCGGCGAACAGGTCCGGCGCCGGCGGCGACGTCGGGTACGGGCCGTCGGTCTCCTCGTTCCAGTGCATGCCCGGAGACGGGAAGTGGAGACCCAGCCGCTCGCCGGTCGGCGCCGCGCCACAGATCGCCGGCGGGTCGGCCCACCTGCACAGGTGCCGGACACCGCCGTCGTCGCGGATCAGGTCGTAGTCCTCCTGCAACGCATACCTGTAGAAATCCGAGAGCGGGCCGACCAGCATGGCCCGGCTCGGGCAGTACAGCGCACGCCACACGTCGTCGTCGGGCTGCTGGGTCACCGTCACCAGCACCATCTCGCCGGGCGAGGACAACGGGGCATCGCGGTCGTACGGCAGAGGCTCGCCGACCGCCTTGTCGCGCCCCTCCCGGCGCACCTCGGGATACAGCGGGTTGTAGGTGGACTCCACCACGGTGCTGTAGTCGGCGTATCGCTCGGTGCCGTCGGGGAATCGGATCGTCGCCAGCCAGGTGCCCATCGGCATCACCCTCCCGGTCGGATCATCCCCTGCCGCCGCAACCAGCCCTTCCATGATCAGTGATCAGGGTCACATAAGCGGAGGTGCAACCAAGGCACCGTCCCGGACCACAAGGTTGCGCACCTGATGGGCGTCCCCCAACGCCTCTCATCCCCCATGGAAAGGAACACCATGGAAAGCGCACCGAAGAAGAGCAGCCGTAAACGGAAGGTGGTCATCGCAGCCGGCATGGCCGCCGTCGTGGCCGGCATGGGCGGCCTGGCCTCGGTCTCCTTCGCGGATGCCGACACCGCCACCGCGGCCGGATTCACCGACACCTTCGAGGACGGCGACACCGCCGGCTGGAGCAAGTCCGGCGGCACCTGGTCGATCGTCAGCGACGGCAGCAAGGTGCTCCAGCAGGGCAAGACCGGTGCGACACTGGCCCGGCAGTTCGCCGGGTCCACCGACTGGACCGACTACACGGTCACCGCGAAGGTCGAACCGCTCTCGGTCACCTCCGGCGGATACGCCGCGATCGTGGCCCGGTCGACCAGCTCGACAAGCTTCTACCGGCTGGCGCTGACCGGCGCGAACAAGGTGCGGCTGGAGTCGGTGAAGTCCGGCAATGTGACGGTGCTCAGTGAGGCCGCGCTGACCGTCACCCCCGGAACCGCCTACACGCTGGGCCTGGGTGTGAGCGGCAACAGCCTGACCGGCTCGGTGAACGGCGCGTCGATCCTGTCCGGCACGGCCTCGGCGTTCGGTAGCGGCCGGATCGGTGTGCAGACCTACGACGCGGCCGCGCAGTTCGACGACGTAGCAGTGTCGTTGAATGGCGCAGCGACCCCGACCGCAACGGCGACGGCCTCCGCAACCGCCTCACCCACCGCGACCGCCGCACCCACCGCAACCGCCTCACCTACCGCGACCGCGTCACCCACGACGGCTCCCACCAGCGGCGGCAGCTTCGAGTCCAGCCCGATCGGCTTCGGCGCGGGCACCACGGGCGGCGCCGGCGGCACCACCGTCAAGATCACCTCACTGGACCAGCTGATCACCGAGGCCGCCTCGGACGGCCCGAAGATCCTCCAGCTCTCCACGATCCTCACCGGCAGCGGCACCGACCAGGTCGTCGTCTCCTCCAACAAGACGCTCGTGGGCGTCGGCGCGAACGCCGGCCTGACCGGCGCCGGCATCTACATCAAGAAGGCCACCAACGTCATCGTCCGGAACCTGAAGATCTCGTTCGCGCAGGCCCCGGTCGACCTGATCGCCGCGCAGAAGTCGGACCACATCTGGATCGACCACAACGAGCTGTTCAACGACACCAGCCACGACAAGGACTTCTACGACGGCATGGTCGACCTGACCCACGCCACCGACCTGGTCACGGTCTCCTGGAACTACCTGCACGACCACTCGAAGGGCTCGCTGCTCGGCCACAGCGACAACAACGCGGCCGAGGACACCGGCACGCTGCACGTCACGTACGCCCACAACTGGTTCGACAACGTCGCCTCCCGGCTGCCGCGGCTCCGGTTCGGCACCGTGCACCTCTTCAACAACCTGTTCAGCAACGCCAAGACCAGCGGCATCCACTGCCTCATGGAGTCGCAGTGCCTGGTCGAGAACAACGTGTTCGTCAACGTGAAGCTGCCGGTCTGGACCACCGAGGACTCCGACCTCGACGGCTTCGCGAACATCTCCGGCAACGACTTCGGCGGTGAGGAACCGGTGATCACCCAGACCGGCACGTTCACCAAGGCGCCCTACTCGGTGACCCTGGACGCCACCGCGACGGTGTCGGCCAAGGTCAAGGCGGGTGCCGGCACCGGCCGGATCTAGATCTCGGCCAGCAGCCGGGCGCCGATCTCGGCGACGTCGGCGGCGGTCCACTCCAGAGCGTGCCCGGCTACCGTGACCTCGGTCATCGCGTAGCCGGGCACGTCCGCGTCCAGCCAGCCACCGGCGAACCAGACCCGGTCCCGCTCGGCCATCACGAGGACGGCCGCGTCGAGCGCGGCCGCCGAAAACGGCAGCCAGAGCCGGAACTGATGGGTGTGCGGCGGCTGCGGGAAGACCTTGGCTCCCGGCAAAACCGACAAAGCCTCAGCGATGGTACGGGCATGGCGCACATACTCCGGCAGCCGAGGCAACTCCCGGTCGAGCCCGGCCAGCGCGGACAACACTGTCGGCCACTGCTGGAAGATCGTCCCGCCGTACCGATGACGCCAGGCCCGGGCGTAGTCGCCGAGATCGGCCGTCCCGGCGAGCACCGCCCCGCTGATCCCGTCGAGTGACTTGTAGAACGACACGTAGACGCTGTCCGCGAGCGCCGCCACCTCCCGCAACGAGTGGCCCAGATGCGGCGTCGACTCCCAGATCCGGGCGCCGTCGAAATGCACCCGGGCGCCGATCGCGCGGGCCGCCTTGGCCACCGCGACCAGCTCCTCCCAGGACGGCAGCACGAACCCGGCGTCGCGCATCGGCAACTCGATGACCACTGTGCTCACCGGTTCGCCGAGCCGGGCGATCTCGGCCGCCGTCGGGTTGCGCCGCTCAGTCGTGGAACGGATCCCGCGCAGGCCGGTGAGCTCGGCATACGCGTGCCGTTCGTGGACCTCCTGATGGCCGAGGGGGTGCAGCGCGGCCGCTGGGACTCCGGTCCGGTCGGCGCCGTACCGCAGCGCCACCTGCTGGGCCATCGTGCCGGTCGGGAAGAACACCGCGGCTTGGACGCCGAGCAGGTCGGCGACCCGCTTCTCCAGCGTCTCGACCGGGCCGTTGCCGTAGAAGTCCGGCCAGCCGTCCAGGTCACCGCCGGCTTCGAGATCGGCGAGCCGGTCCCGCATGGTCTTCGGGCGGATCCCGGACAGGATCCGGTCACAGTCGCGCATCGCGCCGAGCCGGCGCAGCCTCTCGTCGGACATCTGCGGATGATCGCATGATCTTCAATTCTTGTCGGACCCTGTCGTTAGTGTGCGCGCCATGCGGAGTTCCGTTCCCGTCTCGGACATCTCGTCTTCGGCCGATCCCGTCCCCGACGCCCCGTCTTCGGCCGTTCCCGTCCCCGACGCCCCGCCTTCGGGCGATCTCGTCCTGGACGCCTCGCCTTCGGCCGATATCGCCTTGGACGCCCCATCTTCGGCCGATCTCGCCTCGGACGGCCCTGATGAGGATCGGCTCGTCTTTCCTTCGGTCTGGCTGCGGCATCGCTCGCCACGCCGGGGCAGCGAGCGGGTCGGCGCGTTCGTGGCCGGGGCCAAGGCGCGCAGCGTCGTCGACGCGAAACTGGCCGATGCCCGCAGCCACGTCGACAGCGTCCTCGATGCGCCGACGACCGCCGAGTCCACCTGCCACGAGGCGAAGCAATGGCTGGCCGGCGCCCCGGACGCCACACCATTGGGTGCGGCCGCCGTCGCCGCGGCGGCGTATTCGTACCGGTGGGCCGGCGACGAGTGGGCCAACCCGTTCGCCGACGTGTGGATCACCGAGCGTGGTCTGCTCTTCGCCGCCGAGGCCGCGATCACGATGATGGCGCTGACCGTCGTCGACGACAGTGGTCCGCTCACCTTCGGCAGCCGGGGCGCCCCCTGCCCCGGCGTCCGCCACCTGCGCCCCGGCGAGTCCCACAAGGGCTGGTATGCGGATCCGGCCATGCAGGCGGTGCTCCGGGTCCGGCAGGCCCTCGCGGCCGCCCCCGACGACGACTACGAGCATGTGGTGGCCGTTCTCGAGGGTTACCGCGAGGCGAGCCTGTTCGCCCGTGCCGCGGCATCCGTGCTGGCGCCGGAGCGGCGCGACTGGTTCGAGCCGGACCTGGCGGACACCGTCCGGGTGGCCGACGACTACCTGTCGGCGCTGCTGCTCACCGCCGCCGCGACCGAGAAGGATGTGCAGCGCCTCCGCCCACATGCCGACGCCAACCTCGTGATCAACTCGATCGTCCTGCTCTCCACGATGGTCGACGGGGCGGGCCCGGCCATCGCACCGGCCCTGTTCCACTGGCTCGACGAGGCTTGGGAGGCCGACACCCGGAAACGCCTGCTCTCGGTGCTGGCCGTCCTGCCCGGCGACGAGGTCACCGCCGGCCTGATCGAGCGCGCCGACGCCAAGTACGTCACACCGGCCCTGGTGGCACACGGTGACCGTTTCCCGGCCCGGACGCTGCGGCTGCTCGCCGGGATCACCGGCCGGCGCGGCGCGGCCGTCCTGCTCCGCGCCCACGTGCTGAAACACCGCGACCTCGCCGAGCAGATCGGCCCTCGGCTCGCGCCGGAGCCCGCCGCCCGGGTCCGGGAGATCCTCGACGACGCGGCGGCCGTCTCCCCGGCCCCGATGTCCGCGGTGCCGCCGGCGCTTGCCGATCCGCCGTGGAAACCGAGGACCCAGCGCGCCAAGCCGGTCGTCATCACCGGTCTGACCTGTGACGACGCGCCCGCAGCGGTCTGGGCGGCGGGCGAGCGCGAGCGATGGGGCACGCTGGTCGCCCGCCGATACCCCACCGACCGGCCCCGGGATCCGGCAGTCCCGTACAACGTGGTGATCCCGGACCACCTGTCCCTGCGCGAGGCGGCCGCCTTCCTCCTCGATCTGCCGGACGATCTGGCCCGTAAGGCCCTGGCCGAGTGGCGGCCCGACAACGCCTGGGCGGCCGACACCTACCTGCGCCCGGTGGCGGCCCGGTTCGAGACCGACGCCCTGCCGGTGTTCCTCGCGCTCGGCCGGAGCGCGCCGGCCGAGACCTCGCTGCTGTTCCGCCCGTTCACGTCACCGCAGGTGGCCACGCTGATGGCGGACTGGCTGACCCGGCTGAAAACGGTTCGGGAGGAGGCCCTCGACTGGCTGCGCCGGCACCCCGCGGCGGCGGCCCGGGCCCTGATCCCAGCGGCGCTCGGCAAGGCCGGCGTGGCCCGCCGCCAGGCCGGGACCGCGCTGCTGGCCCTCCGGGAGAACGGTCATGCCGACACGATCCGCGAGGCCGCCCGGACCTACGGACCGGAGGCCGCAGCCGCCATCGAGACCCTGCTCGCCGCCGACCCGACCGCGCTGATCCCGGTGAAGGCCCCGCCGGTGCCGGTCTGGGCCGCACCGGAGGCGCTCCGGCCGGTGATCCTGCGCGACGGCGCCGGGTCACTTCCGGCCGACCCCACCGCAAACCTGATCACCATGCTGGCGATGTCCCGGCTGGAGACCCCGTCGGCCGGCCTGGCCGAGGTGCGAGCCGCGTGTGAGCCGGGCAGTCTCGCCACGTTCGCGTGGAGCATCTTCGAGCAGTGGCAGGCGGCCGGCTCCGCGTCGAAGGACAACTGGACCCTGGACGCGCTCGGCCTGCTCGGCGACGACGACACGGTCCGCCGGCTGTCCCCGCTGATCCTCGCGTGGCCCGGCGAGGGCGGCCATCAGCGGGCGGTCACCGGTTTGAACGTACTGGCCCGGATCGGCACCGACGTGGCCCTGATGCATCTGCACAACATCGCCCAACGAGCCAAGTTCAGCGCGCTGAAACACGCGGCGCAGCAGATGATGAAGGCGGTCGCGGACAATCTGGGGCTGACCGCCGAGCAGCTGGCCGACCGGCTGGTCCCCGACTTCGGGCTGGACTCGGACGGCAGCCTGCGCCTCGACTACGGTCCCCGGCAGTTCGTGGTCGGTTTCGACGAGCAACTGCGCCCGTTCGTGGCCGACACCACCGGCAAACCACTGAAGGCGCTGCCGAAACCCGGTGTCCGAGACGACGCGCTCCTGGCTCCGGCCGCCTACCAGCGTTTCTCCGGCTTGAAGAAGGACGTCCGAACCATCGCGGCCGACCAGGTCCGCCGTCTGGAGCGGGCCATGGTCACCAACCGCAGGTGGACCGGCGCCGAGTTTCACAAGCTCTTCGCCGGCCATCCGCTGCTGTGGCACATCGTCCGCCGCCTGGTCTGGGTCACCTTCGCGCCGGACGGCACTCCCGCGGGCTCGTTCCGGATCGCCGAGGACCGCACGCTGTCCACCGTGGACGACGAGGCGACCGAGCTGGCCGCCGACGCCACGGTCGGGGTGGCCCACCCCTTGCACCTGGGCGACGAGGTGGCCGTGTGGGCCGGGCTCTTCGCCGACTACGAGATCCTTCAGCCGTTCCCGCAGCTGGGCCGTCCCGCGTTCGTCCTGGCCGAGGCGGATCTACAGGGCAGCCGGTTGGTCCGTTTCCAGGGGGCGAAGGTGCCGGCGACGAAATTGCTGGGCATGGAACGCCGTGGCTGGCGCCGGGAAGCCCCACAGGACGCCGGTGTGCAGAGCCGTCTGGAGTTCCCGGTGGAGGACGGCATGCAGATCGTCATCGACTTCTCGCCGGGCATCGCGATCGGCGCCGTCGGCTACTTCCCGGAACAGGAGCTGACGGACATCTGGCTGTACAACGGTGTCACCCACCGCTGGAGCCGAAGCGAGAAGGGACACGTCACCCTGAACCACCTGAACCCGGTGACCGTCTCCGAGGTCCTCCGCGACCTGACCGACCTGACCAGCTGAGTGAAGGTTCGTGGCTGAAATGACTGGCAATCTGAAATGACTGGCAATGAGGATGTCTTCGTTCTTCCGGCGGCCTGGGCTCGATCGCGCACGCCTCGGCGCGGGAGCATCGGGGTTGGGAAGTTCACGCCCAATGCCAAAGCGCGGGCTGCCGTCGACCGGGAGCTCGGGCGTGACCCGAAACGGGCGCGAGCCGTCCTCGATGCGCCCACCACCGAGGAGCGGACACGTCAGGAGGGTCTCGCCTGGCTGGACGGGGCGCCGGACGCGACTCCGCTGGGCGCGGCGGCGGTCATGGCCACCGCCGACCACGGGCATTGGGACGCGAGTGACTGGGCCAACTGTTTCGCCGACCTGTGGATCCGGGAGCGAGGGCTGGTCTTCGCCGCCGAGGCCGCGGTCACGATGGCCTCGTTGATCGTGACGGATGACGACTCGCTGAGCTCGTCGCGGCAGCGGCCGGGGGTGCGCCACCGGCACGACGACGAGCCGCGGCCGATCGCGCATCCCAGCGCGGCCACCCGGGTCCTGCTGCGGGTTCGCCAGGCGCTCGCGAGTGCGCCGGACGATACGTATGCACAGGTGGTGGACGCGCTTCGGCCGTACCGTGACAGGGGTCTTCATGCCCGGACGGCTGTGGCCGTCCTCGTTCCGGAGGAACGAGCCTGGTTCGAGGAGGACCGGGATGAAGCGATCGCCGCCGGTGACGACAACCTCGGGACGCTGCTTCTCACGGCGGCGAGCACCGCAGAGGACGCGGTCACACTGGCGCTGGTGGCCGACCGCGACGCGTTCGTCTACTCGATGAATCTGCTCGTCACCATGATCGACGGGGTCGGGGCGGCGGCAGCTCCGATGCTGTTCAGCTGGCTCGACGACGCGTACGGCGCCGACGATCAGAAACGACTGCTCTCGGTCCTCGCCGAGCTGCCCGGTGACCACGTGACGCGGGGGCTGATCGAGCGGATCGGCGTCAAATATGTGAAGCCCGCCCTGCTGGAGAACACCGAGCGTTACCCGGCCCGGGCCCTGCGTCTGCTGGCGGAGCGCGCCGACGTCCCGGCCGTGGCCGACCTGTTCCGCGGGCACCTGCTGAAACACCGTGAGCTGGCCGCCCACGTCGGCCCGGAGCTGAGCACGGAAGCAGCCGAGCGGGTCGAGCAGGTCCTCGCCGAGGCCGCCGCGGTGGCGACCGTCCCGCTCTCCGCAGTGCCGCCGGTTCTCGCCGATCCGCCGTGGCGGCACCTTCCGGAACCGGCCAAGCCGACCGTCATCACCGGCCCGACCTGCGACGATCCGATGACTTTCGAGTGGCTGCCGGGCGAGCGGGAGCAGTGGGCGGCGCTGCCGTTCCAGCGGTACGACCACGACGGCAAGTGGGATCCGGAGGTGCGGCGGCAGGCGGTGCTCGCCAATCAGCTGCCGCTGCGGGACGCGTTCCTGTTCTTCATCGACACGGCCGAGGAGATCGCCCACCCGACGCTTCTGGAGTGGCGGCCCTACGACCCGTGGATGGCCGGCACCTACATGCGCCTGATCACCGCCCGGTTCGGGAGTGACACGCTGCCGGCCCTGATGAGCCTGGCGCCGCAGTCACCCGTCGACGTCGCCCCGGCGTTGCAGCCGTTCTCCACACCGGCGATCGCGGTGCTGATGGCCGATTGGCTGGCCCGCCTCAAGGGGGTGCGCGACGACGCGCTGGCGTGGCTGCTGCGGCATCCGGCCGAAGCGGCTCGCGCCCTCGTCCCACCGGCGGTCGGCAAACTCGGCCCGGCCCGGCGACAGGCCGAGGCCGCCCTGGTCGCACTGCACGTCAACGGCCACTCCGAGGCGGTCCGGGCCGCCGCCCGGGGTTACGGCGATGCGGTCGCGGCCGCCGTCGAGACGCTGATCAGCGCCGACCCGAACGCCCTGGACCCGGCCAGGATCCCGGCGGTGCCGGTGTGGGCGACACCCGGGGTGCTGCGGCCGATCCTGCTGCGGGACGGGTCCGGTTCGCTGCCGGGTGAGGCGACGGAGAACCTGTTCGTCCTGCTTGCGCTGGGTGCGCCGGCGCCCTGGCTGGCGGCTGTCCGGGACGCGTGCGAGCCGTCGAGCCTCGCGGCGTTCGCGTGGAGCCTGTTCGAGTTGTGGCAGACGTCCGGATCGGTCTGGAAGGAGAGGTGGGCGTTCGAGGCGCTCGGGCACCTGGGCGACGACGAAACGGTCCGCCGGTTGACGCCGCTGATCCTGGCCTGGCCGGGCGACGGCGGCCACAACAAGTCGGTGATCGGGTTGCAGGTGCTGGCGTCGATCGGCACCGATGTGGCGCTCATGCACCTGCACACCGTCGCGCAGCGGTCGAAGTTCGCCGGGCTCAAGAACGCCGCCGTGCAGAAGATGGAGGAGGTCGGGGCGTCTCTCGGCCTGTCCGCCGAGCAACTGGCCGACCGGCTGGTGCCCGACTTCGGGCTGGAACCGGACGGCAGCCTGCGGCTCGACTACGGTCCCCGGCAGTTCGTGGTCGGCTTCGACGAGCAACTCCAGCCGGTCGTGGCGGAGTCCGGCGGCAAGCGGTTGAAGGCGCTGCCCAAACCGGGCGTCCGGGACGATGCGGCCCTGGCCCCGGCCGCCTACCAGCGGTTCAGCACCTTGAAGAAGGACGTCCGCACGGTGGCGGCCGATCAGGTGCGCCGCCTGGAACACGCGATGATCACCAACCGTCGCTGGTCGGGCGCCGAGTTCCGTCGTCTGTTCATCGAGCACCCCCTGCTGTGGCACCTGGTCCGCCGCCTGGTCTGGGCCCGATTCGACGAAGCCCCAGCCGAGGCGGAGACCGAGACGGCCCCCGGAGCGGAGACCGGACCAGCGCGCGGAGCGGAGCCTCGAACGGCGTCTGGCGCAGCATCCGGGATCATGGCTGCCGGTTCGTTCCGGATCGCTGAGGACCGGACCTTCTCCACGGTGGACGATGAGCAGACCACGCTGCCGGATGACGCCGTGATCGGTGTGGCCCACCCGCTTCATCTGGGTGACGACCTCGCGGCCTGGGCGGCGGTGTTCGCCGACTACGAGATCCTTCAGCCGTTCGAGCAGTTGGGGCGGCCGGTTCTCGCGCTGACCGAGGAGGAGGCGACGATCAGCCGGCTGGTCCGGTTCGAGGGGCACAAGGTGCAGACCGGCCGATTGCTCGGGCTGGAGCGCCGGGGCTGGCGGCGGGAGACCCCGAAGGACGCCGGTTACCAGTCCAGCATCGCGCTCGTGATCGAGCCCGGCCGCGAACTGGTCATCGAGTTCGAGCCCGGGTTCTCCATCGGGTACATCGACATGGCGGCCGAGCAGGAGCTGACCGAGGTGTTCCTGCACGACGGCACCAACGAGCGCGGCTGGCGGCGGGACGAGCGCGGCCACGTGACCCTCGACAACCTGGACCGTGTCACCATCTCCGAACTGCTCCGCGAGCTGACCGACCTGACCGGCGCGTAGGCGCGTTCCGACCGGGGGGAGGGGGGTCAGGCGGCGGGGGCCAGGTCTTCGGGGTTTTCCGGGTAGTGGGCGCCCAGCTCGACGAAGACCGCCGCGTTGTAGCGGAAGGCCAGCTGGGCCTCGTCGATCAGGATGGTGGCCCGGTCTTCGGGGAGGGCCAAGGCGTCGAGGCGCTCGCGGTAGGCGATCTTGTAGGCGCGGGCGTCGGTGATCTGCTCGAAGCGGTAGAACGACGTGCCGGCGTCGCCCAGGCCGTAGAGGTTGCTGAGGGTTCGCCCGATCATCTGGCCGCCGCTGAGGTCGCCCAGGTAGCGGACGTAGTGGTGGGCGATGAAGTGATCGGGTGAGACCGCCGCCAGTTCGCGGAGCCGGGCGGCGTAGGCACGGGTGGAGTCCAGGACCGTGGCTGCCGACTCCCAGCCCGGGCCGTAGAGGTGGGCCAGGTCCGCCTCCAGCGACGGGACCCTGGTCAGAGCCGGATCGGCGAACCCGGCGGCTGGGCCGGCCTCGGCGCGCATCCGGTCGGCGGCGGCCTCGAGTTCCCGGTACACGGCCAGGTACTGCGCGGTCAGGGCGGCGAAACCGGCCATCGGGACGGTGCCGCCCATCAGCCTCGAGATGAAGCTGCGGGTCTCGGCCTCGCGGTGCTCGACCATGGTGGCGCGGCGCAGGCGGGTGGAGAAGTCGGTCATGTCGGCTCGTCCTTCCTGATCATCGAGGTTGTGTCGGTGAAGCGGCGGGCACTGCTTGTCACCGGGTGGCGACACGACGTCGATGTCGTACTGATCATCCTCATTGCGCGGGGACCTGGTCCAGTGTTGTCGACAGGTTCTTCGACCGGCGGCGGGACAACCTGCGGCGGATGAACCGGAAGATAAGGTACAGAACAGCCAGCGAGAGCAGTATCGCCAGGGCCCACGGCCAGGCCCAGACGGTGGTTCCGCGGGTCACGGCCGGGAGCTTCTGATCGAAGTTCGCGGGCTCGACGGTGACCTCGGCGTTGAGGCGGACCGTCGGCTGGACTCCGACGATCTTCTCGGTGACGGTCACCGAGCCGCCGGGAAGCAGTTCCGGAATCTCCATGGCTTCGGTGCGGGCCAACTCCCACCCGAACGGGCCGGTCACCCGCACCGCGCCGGCGCCGCTGAGTCGTAGGTTGCCGGTGTTGCGAACCAGGTAACTGACGGTCATCTCGCCACCATCGGCCGGATTGGCGGACTGTGTGTACTCCAGCCGTACCGTATCGATCTTGAGAGTCGGCGCGATCGCACCGGCGACGGTGAGATAGACGCGGGCCGCAACCCGGCGGTCCACCAGGACTTTCTGCCCCTGCGCGTCGAGCGCCTCCTCGGCGATCGAGGTGATCACGCCGCCCGCGTGGTCACCGGGAGTGGCGTCGACCGGAACCGTGATCGAGAACGGCACGTCCAGGCGTGTGTTCGCCGGGACCGTGTACTCCTTGGCGCCGAGACCGATCCACGCGCCGATGTCGGTGGCCTTCTGTGCGGCCGGGAGCAGCGCGAACGAGCCGTCGTCGGTGTTGTACGCGTCGGTGCCGTACACGCTGAAGGTCAGCGGCCTGGTGGTCAGGTTGGTGATGCCGACGTAGTCGGTGAGTGTCTCGCCCGGAGCCGCGCGCCTGATGATGAAATCCCGGCCGTCCGGTCCTTTGGCGCTCGACGGCTGCACTGACCAGCGCACATCCGACGCGCCGGGGGCGGCCTGGGCCGGGGCGGGGACCAGGATCAGAAGAAGAACCGCGGCCAGCGCGCCTCGGACGGTCATGTTGCTCCTTACGATGGGGCGAGCCGGCCGGGAATTGTTGCGGAATTCCCGGCCGGTTCCCTCGCCCGGATGTGAAGGCTCCGGCCGAAGCCTGGAGCCGACGCCCGGAGCCGGTCCGGCCCAGAGACCAAGCCGAGCCGGACCGACTCCGGTCACCACGCCGGACCAGCCCGAAGACCAGGCCGGACCGACTCCCGGTTACCACGCCCGGACCGGACCAGAGACCAAGCCGGACCGGACCGGTGACCCGAGCTCCGGGGGGCCGGAAGCCCGGGTCAGGGCCGTGGAATCAGGCGAGCGTCAGGGTGAGGACGGCGCTGTACTCACCGGCGGCGCTCGATTCCGGAATACCGAGGTTCAGGGCCGCGCCGCAGGTGGCGCTGCCCAGGCTGCTGCCGGTCTCGGCGCTGCACAGGGTGCGGCTGGTGCCGAGGCCGGTGCCGGCGGCGATCGGGCCGCCCGCGGCGACCTTGTTGGCCACGCCGTTCGCGGCGACCAGGCTGGTGGCCGCGACCTGGGCGGTTGGGGTCCAGCCGAGGTTGGCGGCCGGGATGACCCCGCCACCCGTCGACTTGAACTCGGTGACCTGGCCGACCAGGTCCCAGCCGGCGTTGGTGCCGCGCAGGTCGCTGACGGTGACGGCGTTGAGGGCGCCGGTCGCGGTCTGGCCCGGGGTCGCCGCCGACAGCGTGACGGCCGAGCCGGCCGACGTCAGGGTCAGGGCGCCGCCGCTGACGGCCGCCTTGATCGTCTGCGCCGCCGAGCCGTTGCCGGTGCCCGGGTCCGTCGGGTCCGTGGGATCGGTCGGATCCGTGGGATCAGTCGGGTCGGTCGGATCGGTCGGTCCGCTGGAGGCCGACGCGGTCGCGGTCACCGGGTCGAGCGCGGTGCCCGCCTGGTAGAAGCCGGCGAACGCGGACGCCCCGGACGCGGTGAGCGTGGCGGCGAGCGCGTTGAACGAGACGTTGCCGTCCGTCACCGTCGGCGCGGTGGTCACCAGGGTGGCGACCTCCGCCTGGTCGAGGTGGCTCTCGGTGGTGCCGCCGTTGGCGACGAGGTCCACATCGGCGAGCAGCGATCCGGTGCCGTCACCGTCAACGACGACGGTCGGGTTGGAGACGGTGATCTCGAACATGTGCAGGGGGTACGAGAAGACGACCGTCCCGCCGTAGCTGACAGTTGCGGTGCCAGCTGCGGCGTCGTAGGTGCCCCCGGTGGCCGGGAAGTCGAAGGTGCCGTCCGTGTTGCGACTGGCCCCGTTGCTGGTGGCGATCGGCGGGTTGCCGTTGCCGGCCCCGACGTAGGCCCGGAACGAGGCCTTGAAACCCCAGTCCAGGCTGCCACCGGCCACGTTGACCGGTGCGGCGGACGCCGGGCTGACGCCGGTGAGCGCCGTGGCGGCGCCGAGGGCGATGGCGCTCGCGAACAGGGCGGCCCGATGCGAGCCCTTGAGTGTGCCCACGCTCTTTCCTTTCCATGAGCTTCGAACCATGAGCTTCGAAACGTGACCCGCGATTGCGGCTCGGTTAGGGTAGCCTCACCTAACTCTCTTGATCAATCAAGGTCATGTGAGATCGAATTTCGCTGGAGGAGGCCGCGATGTGGATCGGGTCGCGGGTGACGGTCGCTGCCACGGCACTGCTGATCGTCGCCGTCACGGGCACACCCGCCGTCGCCGCCAAGCGTCTCACCGTCTCCAAGAGCAAGGGCATCTCCCGATCCGGGGAGACGGTCACCGTGACCGGCCGCGGGTACGACGTGACCAAGGGCATCTACGTCGCGTTCTGCCTGGACAACGGGCCCGGCGTGATGCCGTCGCCGTGCGGGGGTGGCGCCGACATGTCGGGTGCTTCCGGAGCGTCGGTGTGGATCTCGTCGAACCCACCGTCCTATGCCGAGGGACTGACCACGCCGTACGGCAGAGGTGGCAGTTTCCGGGTCTCCATCCGGGTCAGCCAGATGATCGGGGACATCGACTGCGCGGTCCGCGGGTGTGCCGTGGTCACCCGAAACGACCACACCCGGACCAGCGACCGTTCCCAGGACGTGCGTATCCCGGTGCGGTTCGCAGCGCCGGCCTCCGGTGTGGCCGATCCCACACCGACAGCGGCTCCAGTGACCGGGAACGGGACCGTGGCCCAGCCCACCGGGAAGCAGAGTGCCCCGGTCGGGCCACCCACCGGCAAGCTCGCCACCGCCGGGCCGCCGACCACCGCCGCGGTGCTCGCCCTGGAGGCGGCCGAACCGGCGCTGAGCCGGACCAGCAGCGCCACGCCACTCGGGCACTGGTGGGCGATCGGTGGCGCATTCCTGGTCGGTGTCCTGGTCACCGGCCTGACCGGCCGCCTCCGCAATCGCCGCCGCAATCCCTCCGCTTGACGGGAGCTCACGATGCCACGCCCCTCCGCCGACGATCTTGTCGACTTTCGACACACCGTGATCGCCAAACTCTCCAAGATCGCGATAGCGGTGATGGTTGCGGCGGTGGGCGGCGCGGGGTGCACGACGGTCAGCGAGGTCGGGCCGGAACAGGCCGCCGCCGGCTGCTCGGTCGCCACCGCGAAACTGGCCGACGAGGATGTCACGCCGCTCGATCCCAGGCCGTCGCCGCAACTGCCGGTCACCGTGAAGTCGGCCGACGGACGGGACGTGACCGTCGAGTCTGCGGACCGGATCCTGGCCGTCAACCTGTACGGATCGTTGGCCGAGATCGTCTTCAGCCTCGGACTCGGTGATCGGGTGATCGGGCGGGACACCTCCACCGCGTTCCCGGCGGCGGCGGCATTGCCGCTGGTCACGCCACAGGGGCACGACCTGTCGGCGGAGGCGATCCTCAAATTGAACCCGACCGTGCTGATCGCCGACGACAGCATCGGGCCGGCCACGGTGCTCCAGCAGATCCGGGACTCCGGGATTCCGGTCGTGATCGTCGACGACGAGCAGACCCTCGAGGCGATTCCGGCGCACATCCGGGCCGTCGCCGGGGCGCTCGGAGTCGCCGAGGCCGGGGAACGGCTGGTCACCCGGGTGCAGTCGGAGATCGACACGGCCCGGGCGTCGGCGCCGAAGGACGGCACGCCGCCGCGGATCGCGTTCCTCTACGTGCGGGGCACCGCCGGTGTCTACCTGATCGGCGGGGACGGCGCCGGGTCGGACGCGATGATCGAGGCGATCGGGGCGGTCGATGCCGGGACCGCGGCGGGACTGACGAAGTTCCGGCCGTTGACCAGTGAAGGGCTGATCAACGCGGCGCCCGACGTGATCCTGGTGATGACCGAGGGGCTCAACTCGGTCGGCGGGGTGGACGGGCTGCTCAAGCTGCCCGGGGTGGCGCAGACACCGGCCGGGATCAACCGGCGGGTCGTCGACATGGAGGACGGGGTGCTGCTCAACTTCGGGGCGCGCACCGGCAAGGCGGTCGAGGCGCTGGCGAAAGCGGTCTACGGACAGTGCTGACCGAAAATGATCGGGGCGGGGCGGAGCCCGGCGATGATCCGGCCGGGCGAGGACGCCTCCGCTCGGACCGGAGAGCCCCGTGGCCGTACCGCAAAATGGGGTTGATCTCGGGTTTGGCGGTGGGGCTCGCGGTGGTGAGCCTCCTTGCCGCCGGGCGCGGGCAGGTGCCGATCTCGCCCGCCGAAGTGGCCGGTTCGGTGTTGCACAGGCTCGGGATCGATCTGGGCCCGCTGCCGTCGGCGGTGCAGGGCGAGAACGCGTTGTGGCTGGTCAGGTTCCCGCGCGTGGTGCTCGCGGTGATCGTCGGCGCGGCCCTCGGTAGTGCCGGCGCGTTGATGCAGGGCGTGTTCGGCAACCCGCTCGCCGAGCCCGGCGTGGTGGGCGTCTCGTCCGGGGCAGCGGTCGGCGCAGCCGCGGCGATCGTGAGCGGCATCACCGTCGCGGGGATCTGGACCACCGCGGCAGCCGCGTTCCTCGGGGGCGTTCTGACCACTTTGATGGTTTACGCGATGTCGCGTGCTCAGGGCCGGACCGAGGTGGTCACGCTGGTCCTGACCGGTGTCGCGGTGAACGCGACGGCCGGCGCCCTGCTCGGCCTACTGATGTTCGTGACCGATGACGACGGTGTCCGGGCGATCGCGTTCTGGCAGCTCGGCAGCCTCGCCCAGGCCACCTGGAGCGCGGTCGCGGTGGCCGGCCCGTGCGCGGCGGCCGGCCTGACCGTCGCCGTCGTCCTGTCCCGCCGCCTCGATCTGCTGGCGCTCGGCGAACGCCCGGCCCGGCACCTCGGTGTCGACACCGAACGGCTGCGGATCGTCGCGATCCTGACGACCGCGCTGCTCACCGCGTCGGCGGTGGCGTTCACCGGGATCATCAGCTTCGTCGGCCTGGTCGTGCCACACCTGATCCGGATGGTCGCCGGGCCCGGTCATCGGGTGTTGATCCCGGCCAGCGCGCTCGGCGGCGCCCTGGTCGTGGTCACCGGCGATCTGATCGCCCGGACCGCGATCGACTACCAGGAGTTGCCGCTCGGGGTGCTGACCGCGGTGGTCGGCGGGCCGGCGTTCTTCTGGCTGCTGCGGCGGACCCGGGCGCGGGCGGGAGGCTGGGGATGAGAGCCGTCGGGGTGGCCGTCGATCTCGGCGGCAACCGGGTCGTCGACCGGGTCGACCTGCATGTGGCCGCCGGTGAGGTGATCGCCCTGGTGGGGCCGAACGGCGCCGGCAAGTCCACGCTGCTCGCCGCGCTCGCCGGCGACATCACCATGAGTGGACGGATCGAGATCGGCAACCGGGACGTGCACGCCTGGAAGACCGTCGAGCTGGCCCAGCAGCGGGCCGTGCTGCCGCAGAAGGCGACGCTGTCGTTCCCGTTCACGGTGGGTGAGGTGGTCGCGATGGGGCGGGCGCCGTGGGCCGGCCGGCCGGAGAGCGCCGACGACGAGGACGCGGTGGCCGAGGCGATGCGGCTGACCGAGACGACCGGATTCGCGGGGCGGCCGTTCCCGGCGCTGTCCGGTGGCGAGCAGGCCCGGGTGGCGCTGGCCCGGGTGCTGGCGCAGCGCACACCGGTGCTGCTGCTCGACGAGCCGACGGCCGCGCTCGATCTACGGCATCAGGAGTTGGTGCTGCGGGCGGTACGGCAGCGTGCCGCGAACCAGACCCGTGTCGTCGTGGTGCTGCACGATCTGGGGCTGGCGGCGGCGTACGCGGATCGCGCGTACGTGCTGGCCGGCGGCCGGGTCAGGGCCGAGGGGCCGCCGCGCGAGGTGTTCACCGGGGCGCTGCTGAGCGACGTCTACCAGCACGAGGTCGAGGTGTTCGATCATCCACGGACCGGGACGCCGATGGTGGTGCCGCGGCGCTGATCAGGGCGGCCTTCTCCCGGTTGATGATCTCCACGGCGGTTTCGCTGCCGCAGAGGGCGAACGTGCCGGGGCGGATGGCGGTGAGTATGGCGGCGATCGTCCGCCGGGTGAGCCGGGTGCGCTCGGCGAGCTGGCCCACCGGATCGCGCACCTTGTCTGCATTTATCGGATATGTTCGTACCGCCGTCGACTCCTGGACTACGTAACACGCTGCGGGAAGATCGGTATCAAGCGCCGACACACAGCGCGAAACAAGCTCCGAGGAGTCAAAACTCACCCTCGGAGATTGAGCCCGGCGGACGGGAACGGGGGCCGGGGAGCGCGCTCGCCGCCCGTCGGTGATCTCCCGGAAGTCGCCCTCCGCCTGCAACCCGGCGACGAACGAGGCATACGACTCGTCGGCCACCACGGTCAGCTCGTTGACCCCGGCCATCCGCTCACCGTGCCGGTCGACCGCGAGCCGGAGCCCACGCCCCACCTCCTGCCGCCGCGACACGGTGTTGGTGCTGCACTTGAGCATGCCCATGACGAAGACGTTCGGGTTGTCCCAGCCCTCACGCAGAGCCGAGTGCGAGAACACGAACCGGACCGGCTCGTCGAGGGAGAGCAGGCGTTCCCGGTCGCGCAGGATCAGGTCGTAGGCGTCCACATCGGAGGCGCTCCCGTCGATCATGTGCCCGGTCCGCCTGTCGATCGCGAAGTAGCCCTGGTGAGTGCGCCCGGCCGGGATGCCGTCGAGATAGCGCCGATAGTCCCCGTCCGGTTCGCCGGCGGTGAGCTCCAGGTACTCCTCGACGAAGATCCGCGCGTAGTCACCGAGCTGGTCGGAGCGTGCGTAGTCGCGGTACTTGACCACCTGGTCGATGAAGAGCAGCGAGAGCACCTTCACGCCCTGTGGATACAGCGCACGTTCCTTGTCCAGATGGGCCCGGATCACCTCACGGATCTGGATCCGCCGCTTACCAGGCCCCGGCTCCCCCTCGACCCCGACCACGGTGATTCGTTTGACCAGCTTCTCCCGGTACGCCGTGAGCGCGTCCAGCCGGTGCACGAGATCGTGGCGAACCCGGTGGGTGGCCGAGTACCGCAGGACCATGAGCGGGTCGAACCGGCTCAGCGACTCCAGCGAGCGGGCCGACCCGATGCGCTGGGGCTCGTCGATGACGACGATCGGCCGGGCCGCCCGGATCACGTCGATCGGCCGGCGTGACCCGAATCCGTCCTGCTCCTCGTAGATGCGCCGGTTCTCCCGGGACACCGAGTTGAACGCCTGCAAGTTGATGATCATGACCTGCACCCCGGTCCCGGAGCGGAACCGTTCCAGTTCGTGCAGGGCGGAGGAGTCGTAGGTGAACGGGCGCGGGCGGGTCCCGTACGTCTGCTGGAAATGCTCCGCGGTCATCTCGAACGCCTTGCGCACGCCCTCCCGGATCGCCACCCCGGGCACCACGACGATGAACCGTGACCAGCCGTAACGCCGGTTCAGCTCCATGATCGTCTTGATGTAGACGTAGGTCTTGCCGGTGCCGGTCTCCATCTCGACGTCGAGGTTCGGCGCGTCCGGCGCGGCCTCGCTGCCCGCCAGCGTCCCGGAGACCGGCAGCCCGGCCCGGCGTTGCACGGCCCGCACGTCCGGCAGCAGCCGTTCGGTGACCAGCGGCGCGTTCCTCGGCCCCGGCGCGGCATACGGCTGGCCGGCGAAACAGTCCACGACCGCGGCCACCGCCTCGGTCTGGAACTGCTGGACCTGAAACTGGAGCCGCACCTGTCACAAGACCTTGACGTCGGTCGACGGCGACAGCACGGCGAAGATCTGCTCGGCGTTGATCCGGGCCGCGTCGTCGGCGAACCCCGCGTCACGGAAGACCACCCGGCGCGGCCGGCGGGCGGCGATCGCCCGGACCATCTCCTCGGTGACCGGCTGCCGGAAACAGGCGATCAGCTCGTCGGCCCCGGCCACGAACACCCCGTCGGCGGACGAGGCGATCGGCAGACCCGGGTCGAGGCCGGAGTCCAGCAGCGCCTGAAACAGCAGATCCTCGCCGGTCCGGTCCGGTTTGACCCGGTCCACCAGCGACACCAGCTCACTCTGCGGCAGGTCGTCGGGCACGTCGGCGAGGTTCGGCGAGTCCAGCCGCAGCACCCGGAACCCGAGATCGCCGGTGGCCCCGGCCGCCCGCAGCTCGGCCGCCACGTTCCGCACCCGGGTCAGCCCGATCTCGAAGATCGACCCGAGGCCGTTCTCGGCGACCGGCAACGGCTCCGGGATCTGCACGCTGATGAAACGACGGTTCCCGCCGTCCGCCCGGTTCTGCGCGAGCACGGCGTGGGCGGTGGTCGCGCTGCCGCCGAAGAAGTCCAGGACGATGTCGCCGTCACCGGGCCGGCCGGCCAGTTGCAGGATGCGTTGCAGCAACTCGACCGGCTTCACCGAGTTCAGCACGTTGGCGGTGTGCTCGAACGGGACGTACCGCAGCAGGCTGCGCTTGGCGTCCTGGGTGTGCCCGACCTCGCCGTAGAACCACAGCGTCTGCGGGGTACGCCCGGCCGCCACCTCGGACAGGAACCGTTTCACCGCCGGGGAGTTGTCGCCGCCGCTGCCCCACCAGATCCGGTTGTCCGCGTTCAGCTCGTCGAACCGCTGCCGGGAGATCCGCCAGTAGCTGCCGCGCGGCGGGCCGTCGATGAGCCGGCCGGACGGCGTGGTGATCGGGTAGACGCCGGCGTCGTACCGGTTGCGGGCCGACATGTTCTCCGGTTTCCACGGTCCGCGCGGATCGCTGTCCGGATTGCGGTAGCGCGCCTCCATCTCGGCGGTCCGGGCCAGCGGGCGCGGCTGCCAGCGTTCCCGATTCCGGGCGAACACCAGAATGTAGTCGTGGTCCTCGGAGAACCACCGGGCCGAGTTCTTCGGCGCATACACCTTCTGCCAGATGATCTGGGCGACGAAATTGCGCTCACCGAAGATCTCGGCACAGATCTTCCGCAGGTTGTCGACCTCGTGGTCGTCGATCGAGATGAAGATGACCCCGTCGTCGGTCATCAGGTTGCGGGCCAGCGCCAACCGCGGATACATCATGCTCAGCCAGTTCGAATGGAACCGGCCACCCGACTCCGGATTGGCCACCATCGGCATCCCGGCCGCGTCGACCTGCCCCGAACCGGCGAGATATCCGGCCCTGGTCTGCGAGAAGTCGTCGTCGTACAGGAAATCGTTTCCGGTGTTGTACGGCGGATCGATGTAGATCACCTTGATCCGCCCGAGGAACGACTCCTGCAACAGCTTCAGCACATCCAGGTTGTCGCCCTCGACCAGCAGGTTCCGGGTGCCGTCGAAATCCTCCGACTGCTCCCGCCGCGGCCGCAGCGCCCCGGCCGCCGGCTCCCGCGCCGCCCGCTGCGCCCGGCGCTTACCCGGCCAATCCAGCTGATAACGCTCCGGCGAGCCCTCCGCGACCTGATCGCCGAGATGCCGCCTGAGCAGGTCGAAGTCGATGACCCGGGCCGGTCGGCCGGACGCGTCCGCCACCTCGGTCACCGCGGCCGGGAACAACTCGGCGAGCCGGTCGACGTCGGGCGTCGCCGGATCGGGACTCGTCAGTTTCTCCACGGAGCCGTCCCAGGTGGTCCTACGGGTCCTAGGTGCTGGAAACCAGCACCCTACCGCCCTTCGACGACAAAAACCCATTCCAACCACCAAAACCCTTTTTTTCGGTACGGCCACCAGGGTCCCGTGGCTACCCCGCGACGTTCCCCCGGCACCGGGCCGAAGCGCGACCGCCGGGCTGAATCCGGTGGCCATCTGGCACGGCTGTGACATGATCAGGCGTCTATTCCACTCGACGGGGTTTGGTGGATGTCTCCCTTCCTGAAACGCACCCTTTCCACGGCCGTGCTCGTACCGGCCCTGCTTCTCGGCACGACCGGACCTGCGGTCGCCGCCACCAACACACTCACCATCACGGCGATCAATCGCTCCGGCGCCAAGGTCTCGCTCTGGACGAAGGTCGTCAACCTGGCCAGCAGCCAGTCGTACAACGTCCGCACCAACACGAAACGCACACTGCCGAAGGGCAACTACGCGGTTCTCGCCCTCATCACGACCGGCGCCACGAACACACTCGGTGGCCGCACGGTGAAGGTGTCCGGCGCGTCGAAACTGACCATCGACGCCCGGTACGGAAAGCGGGTCAACCTCGCTCTGAGCCCGGCGGTGACCCGGCTCGGCCAGGACCTACAAGCCCAGATCTGCAGCAACACCGGCGGCGCCGACGTCGAGATCGACGCCTGGGGTGGCAATGGCAGCGCGCTCTACGTCATCCCGACCGCGTCCAAGAAGATCTCCTTCGCGGCGATGGCCACCTGGTCCGACCCGGACGGCGTCGCCGACAACTACGCGGTCCTGCACCGGACGATCGGCGTGCCGAGCAACCCGAGCCGCACCTTCTACCAGTCCAGGCTGGGCACCACAACGGTCGAGACGCGACGCGGCCCGACCGGCACGCAGTACAGCGCGATGGCCGTCCAGCCGACACACACCGGCTGCGGCAGCTACCTGTACGCCGGTCTGTGGAACCTGAGCCAACCGAACACCGCGAAGATCCACTTCTCGCCCGGGCCGTGGGACATCCGCAGTTCCTACCCGACCTACGCGTCGAACGGCGAGTACCACTCGCTCGGCGAGCAGACCGCCCGCCGTACCGCTGTGGCCGGCCGGTCCTCCTTCGTCCGCTTCGGTGGCGCCTCCTGGGGACCGGGCTTCCACCTGCCGATGACCTACCAGGGCCGGATCATCTTCCCGCTGGACGACATGTTCCAGGATCCCAACTTCAACGGGCTCAACGGCAACCACAACTACATCGCCGGCGACCGTGCGAAGGCCACCCTCACGTTCGGCGGCAAGGTCGTGAAGACCGCCTACGACACCGGCTTCGGCCAGTACATGCCTGATCTGGAGTACCGGGTCAAGAAGGCCGGCTGGTACACGCTCACCAACACCGCCAGCCGGTACTACCAGGGGGTCTCCTTCCAGAGCGGGATGCTCTCCACCGGCTCCACGGTCACGCACCGGTTCTACTCCAAGCCGAACACCAGCGTGCTGTCGCAGACCATGTCAATCCAGCACATGCCGACCGGCCTGAACAGCTACAACCGGGCCAAGCCGGGCAGTGTCACCAATGTCGCACTCAAGCTCAACCGCTACACGCTCTGGGGTGACATCAAGCGCAGCGCCAACCCGACGCTGAAGTCGCTGAGCACGAAGGTCTCCTTCGACGGCGGCAAGACCTGGAAGTCCGTCCCGGTCAAGAAGATCAACGGCGTGTGGGCCGCGGTCGTCACCAACCCGGCCACCGGCGCGGTCTCGATCCGGACCCGGGCCACCTACACCAACGGCGGTTACACCGAGGCCGGCATCCAGCGGGCCTACGCCATCGGCTGATCCCCAGGTGGTGGCCCGGCACCCGCCGGGCCACCACCTCACGGGTGCGACGCGCGCAAGGTCATTCCGCCGCGGATCAGGGCGCCGATCGCGTAGCCGAGCAGCAGCACACCGACGCCGGTGCCGACCACCTCGCCCGGTGACACCGCCGACATCATCCCGGTGACCAGGCCGGCCAGCGCGGTGACGAAGACCAGACCGGCGAGGATCCGCAGGGCCGGATCCCGCAGCACCAGGGCGAGCGGCCAGAAATGGATGCCGACGACCGCGGCGACGAGCACCGCGATGTACTCGGACCGGCCGGTCACCGCGAGCAGCACCGCGCCGAATCCGGTGGCCGCCAGCTCAGCCGCGAAGATCACCAGATGCTTCCGGTCCGTGACGGCATCCCGCGACAGCGGCCCGGCCGCCCGGGACAGAACCGCGAGCGCGCCACCGGCACCCGCTGTGATCAGGGCAGCGACACTGCCCGCGACCAGAAAGACGCCCCATGGTGGCTCGGAGTCCGGCACGCTGAGCCAGACAGTCGCGAAGATCCCTAGGTACAGCGCCGTGAGCCCGGCCCGCCGCCGGGCATCTGCCAATGCCGTCACCAGTGGTCTCCTTCCACAGCCCCGTCACGATCACCCCGCCGGGCGGTCCAGCGATTATCACGAATGGTTACGGACCACGGGCCCCCGCGGATGTGCCCATCTCGTTCCGGATAGTGCCAATCACTGCAACGAGAAGAAAATACTCGCGGAGAGTGAGCGCACGAAAAGGGCCCGGGACATCACCCGGGCCCTGTCGTTCCGGCGCCGGCGTCACCGCCGGCGCGAGATGTCAATGCTCGCAGTTGACCACCGTGTCCAGGGCGCCCGGCTGGCAATCGTCGCCGAGCACCGCGTGAGCCCCGCCATCCACCTGGTCGGCGTACTGCCGGCCGTCCTCGCCCGAGAAGATCACGTCGTCGCCGCCGTCACCGTAGATCTGGTCGGCGCCCGCGTCGCCGATGAGGAAGTCGTCACCGGCGCCACCGCGCACGATGTCGTTCCCACCCAGCCCGGTGATGTAGTTCTTCGCGCCGTTCCCGGTCAGCCGGTCGCTGCCGGCGCCACCGATGATGTTCTCGACGTCGGCGCCGACGGTGTCCCGCTCGCCGTACTGGCCGTCGTCGCCGGTCACACCGTCGAGGTCGACCGAGACGCCCTTGGTGTGCGACTCGTACCCGACGGTGTCGACGCCGGTGCCGCCGAGCAGCACGTCCGACGCGATGCCGTCACCGGTCCATTCGCCGTAGAGAGCGTCGCCGCCGGCGCCGCCCTCGAGCCGGTCCGTGCCCTGCCCGCCGAAGAGGCTGTCGATGCCCGGCCCGCCGTACAGTCGGTCGGCGCCGTCGATACCTTCCAGCCGATCGTCGCCGTTGCCGCCGTACAGCCGGTCGTTGCCCCACATCCCGTACAGCCCGTCGTTGCCGTCGCCACCGTTGAGCACGTCGGCGCCGGTGTGGCCGTCGATCACGTCGTCGCCGCCGAGGCCCCAGATCCAGTCCCCACCGGAGCCGCCGTCGAGCCGGTCGCCACGGGGACCGCCGTAGAGCCGGTCACGGCCCAGATTGCCGTCGGCGGTCATCGGCAGGTCGCTCCGGTTGACGACCGTGTCGTTGCCGTAGCCGACCAGGACCCGCACCCGGACCGGCGTCTTTCCGGTGGTGCAGCGCACCTTGGTCTTGTCGCCCTTGACCGCCTTGCAGCCCTTGCCGGCCTTGACCGCGAACCGGTCGTCGATCGTGACCGTGTTGCCCGACCTGGTGACGACCACGTGGTTGGCGTGACTCGTGTCGTCGTTGAACCGCACCACGTTGGTGCCGACCACCGACGCGACACCGGTGGCGGCGGCTTGAGCGGGCGCGGCGAAAGCGGCGCCGGCCGTGATGACGAGGACGGTGAGGCCGGTTCGGGCCAGCGCACGTCGCAAGTGGATCAACCCCGTGTGGACTCGGCGGTGAGAATCACCGCGGACGGCTGATGATAGAACGCCATCGTATCGACGTCACGCAATCATTCTCCGCAGCCGAGGGGCGGGGCTCTACTCGCGGGCCTGCGGGGTCAGCCGGCGCCACAGCCAGGACGGGAACACGCTCAGCCCGGAGCCGAAGGCGCTCTGCAGGAACAGGTCGGTGCCGATTCCCACACTGCCGGGGGCGTGCCGCACCACGTGCAGCATGTGCCGCGCCCCGCCACGACGGCCGGTCAGTTTGAGGGCGACACCGAGGGCGAGCTCGGCGCGCAGCGTGTTGGCGTGAATCTCGCCGAGGGCGGCCCGGAAACCGTGGAACGCCCCGGCGAAGTGTTCAGCCGCGTCACTGTTGCGGTGGGCGCGGGCGGCGGCGAAACCGAGCACCATCTCGGCCCGGAAACGGGCGGGATGCTCCGGCACGAACCTGTCCAGCACGTCTTCGCGTACCCGCTGAAGGGTGTCACCCAGGCGACCGAGGGCGGTGAGCGACTCGCCGTGGGCGACCACCAGGGACAGGGTCGTGCTGTGCCGCGGGCCGTGCGTGCCGGCCCAGCGCTCGCGGAGGGCGGCCAGTTCGGCTTCGATCTCGGCCCAGACCGGCCGGTCGTCGCGTGGATCGGTGAGCGGCGGGGTGAGCCGGGCGTCGATCAGGATCCGGATCGCCTCGGTCACGCTCCCGTGATCAGGCGATTCGGCGGCGGCGATCACCCGGGCGGCCCGGCGGCGGGCCTCCACCTGGGCGCCGTCCTCGATCTCGGTACGGGCCAGCTCCAGCCGGGCAGCCTGCACCCGATCGAACATCGAGTGCCGGATCTCGTAGCGATCGATGAACTCGACCAGCCCACGACGGGCCTCGTCGTTCCGCCCGCGCAGCCGCCGGGACCGCAGGAACGGCAGCTCGGTGCCGGGTTCCGCACGCAGCAACGTCCACAGGTGCTCGGCCCGGCCGGTGTCGCCGAGCTCGTCGAGGAGCTCGGCGAGCAGGAGCCGGGCCCGGTGCCGCAGAGCCGGATCGGTGGCGAGCGGAACCGCCCGGTCGGCGTAGTCGCGCGCCTCGTCCGGCGCACCCACCTCACGCATCAGTTCAGCCGCCGCGACCAGCACCGCCGGATCGTCGAAGTGCCGCTCGGCCAGCTCCCGATGATGCGGGGCGGTGAGGACCGGCTCACGCAGGGTGATCACCCGCCGATGCAGCCGATCCACAATGGCCAGCGGCAGGTCGGGCCGGCCGGCGAGCCGGTCCGCATGGCGGTTGACCAGGAACGACTCAGCCGGATCAGACCAGGGGTGGTCGATCACGGCGTCGGCCAGCCGGCGGGCCAGCGCGGTCCAGTCGACCGGCGGCAGGTACTGGCGGGCCGTGTCGCGGACCACCGCGTGCACCTGGAGGGCGCTGTCGACCGGGGTGGCCAGCAGTTCCCGCTGCAACTCGTCGACCGCCTCCTCGGCGCCGGGCCGGCCGAGCAGCAACCGCAGAACCCCGGACGGGAGCGCGGCCGGCGAACTGAGCGCGGAGTACCGCAGCACCCGGGACGCGGCCTCGCCCAGGCCGTCGAACCTGTCCCGGAGCAGCACGGTGAGCGGCGCCGGAGCGTCGGCGAGCCGGTCGGCCAGGTCGGCCGGGCTGTGTTTGCGCAGCGCCAGCCCGGCCAGCCGGAGCGCCATCGGGTGCCCACCGAGAACCGCAAGCAGATCCGGGTCGTCACTGCCGAGCAGCTCGGCGGCGTCGGCGTCGGCCATCGGCCCGAGCTCCAGGACCGGCGCCGGCACCCCCGGCACCCGGCTGGTGATCAGGACGGTACGCAGCCGCCGCCCGGCCGCCCGCACGATGAGCCGGTCGACGATCTCCTCGGTGAGCGCCGGAATGTCGTCGACGATCAGCAGGGTCGGCTCGGGCCCCCGCGCCACCAGCTCGGCGAACACCTGCACGACGTCGGTGACGGGCGGGTTCCCCATCCGGGCGCGCAGCCCGGCGGCGAGGGTGGCGGCCAGCTCGTCCGGGTCGGCGCTGCTCCCGGCCAGGCTGACGGTCCAGGCGCCAGGTGGCACGGCGGCGGCCGCTCCGGTCACCGGGCGTGGCGCCGACGTCGCCGCGAGCGCGGACTTGCCGATGCCCGGCGGCCCGGTGAGCACGCACATCCCGCTCTCGGCGAGCGCGGTGCGCAGTTCGCGCAGTTCGTCCTGGCGTCCGATGAACACCCGCAGGAAGATACCGAGGTCCGGCCCGGTTCGCTCGGCTGGCTCTCCGGGCCGTTACCAACATGATCCGTAACCCGCCCGCTGGCGTGGGTGACCTAGCCTGACCTGCATGACCGTTCGCCGGATGAGCTCGCGTCGGATCGGATTGACGGCGAGCTTCCTGGCCTTGGCAGCCGGTGGGCTGGCCGCGTGCGACAGCCCGGAACCCGAGGTCACCGAGTGGGAGACACCTGTCTACAGCTCCGGTGACCACACCGAGCCGATCGACACATATGACGAGGAAGAAGACACCGACGAGGTGTTCTACTGCGCCGACGAGGAGGGCATGGTCGTCGAGGAGGAGTTCTGCGCCGACACCTACCCGAGCGGCACCTACTTCCTCTGGCACTCCAGGTCGTATGCGCCGGACTTGACGCCCGGCGACTACTTGGACGACGGCGACTACTTCGACGCGAACGACAAGGCGACCCGGAAGGCGTTCAAGCTGCCGGCCACCGGGCTGATCACCAACGGGACGATCAAGACCGGCGTGGTGGGCACGACCGCCGGCAGCAGCTCATCGGGCAGCTGACACCGGCGAGACATTCTCCTGCGCTCCCACGAATCTTGCAGGATTCTCCACGCCTGGCGGGCTCTGGCGGGCGAGGAGGCGTCAACCGTCTGCGGGCTGCTCTTCTCAAAGGTGAGGTGACTGCATAGAAGACTCCTGGACATGCCGCGGCTTGCAAGAACGACTTCGCGAGGAAGATCTTGCGAGCGTCTTCTCATCGGGGCCGGGTCGCGACGACCAGCGCACACAATGCGGCAATGTGCGATTTCACCCTCGCCGGAACGATGACAGGCGCACACGGACGGCACAACGTGTGCGCCCGTCCCCGTCAGAGCGAAGCAGAAGCACACGATCGGCGAACGTGTGCGCTGACCATCGCTGCGGCCCGCCCTTGGCGGTCCGTTTCCGGTATTGCCTCTGGACAGCCGTCCAAGGTCACGAGACCTCACGATGATCTTGCGGAGTTCGTTGGGCCTTCCCCCTTGATCTTGGACACTTGAATCTTGGATCGTGAGGTCCGGGTGGATCAGGAGTCCTGAAGCACGATGGCGAACAAGCATCATCCCGCACAGTTCAAGGCCGACGCGGTGGCGTTGTACCGGTCGAGGCCGGGCACGACGATCACGGAGGTCGCCGATGATCTCGGTGTGAACCGGGAGACGCTGCGGACCTGGGTCCGTGCCGATGACCGGCGTCGTGGCGGTGCCGGGCGGCCTGGCGCGGCGGCGGCCAAGCCGGAGCCGGGCTCGGTCGAGGCGGAGAACGCCGAGTTGCGCCGGCGGGTCCGGGAACTGGAAGAAGAACGCGACATCCTCCGCAAGGCGGCCCGGTATTTCGCCGGGGAGACGCGCTGGTGAACCGCTTCCAGTTCGTCGCCGATCACCAGCCACGTTACGGCGTGAAGCGGTTGTGCCAGGTCCTCGGGGTGGCCCGGTCGAGTTACTACTACTGGAGGTCCACCGCGCCCGCGCGGGCGGCCCGGCAGGCCGCTGACCTCGTGCTGGCCCGGCGTATCCGTAAGGTTCACGCGGCCGACAGCACCTACGGGGTGCCGCGGATCACCGCCGAGCTCCGCAACCACGGCACGCCGGTCAACCACAAGCGTGTCGAACGGGTGATGCGTGGCATCGGCCTGCAAGGGCTGCGGCTACGCCGCCGCCACCGCACCACGATCCCGGACCAGACGGCGGCCAGGGCCCCCGACCTGATCCGCCGCGACTTCGCCGCCCCGGCCCCGAATCAGCGTTACGCCGGTGACATCACCTACCTGCCGGTCGGTGAGCGCGGGTTCCTCTACCTGGCCACCGTCATCGACCTGTACTCACGCCGTCTCGTGGGCTGGGCGATCGCCGACCACATGCGCACCGAACTGGTCATCGACGCGCTCACCGCAGCCCGGCGGACCCGGGGCGCCCTGACCGGGGCGATCTTCCACAGCGATCACGGAGCCCAGTACACCTCCAAGGCCTTCGCCGCCGCCTGCACCGACGCCGGGGTCCGGCAATCGATGAGCAAGATCGGCAGCTCGGCCGACAACGCCCTGGCCGAATCATTCAACGCGACCTTCAAACGCGAGACCCTGCAAGGCCGCCGCGCGTTCACCGACGAACACGACGCCCGGCTCACCAGCTTCCGCTGGCTACACCGCTACAACACCGTCCGCCGCCACTCCCGGCTCGGACAACAGTCCCCGATCACCTACGAACGCGCCCAAGAAAGATCAGCTACCATCACCCAAGCCGCATAAACCCCGCGTCCAAGTTCCGGGGGTAAGGCCCGTTAGGGATGACGCTGACCAGCGCGAATGCAAGGTCCACTTCGACTGCAGCCCTGACCTGCAATGTCGCTGCCCAAATGGCGAAACTCGAGAGTGCACATTCGTGCAAGAAACTGCGATGGCGCGCTGGGCCGGCCGGATTTGCAAGTGACGCTCAAGACACTGCCGCCTCCGAGGCATGGAGACTGTTGACCTCAATTCAGGTTGAGGTTCTAGCGTCGATGGCGTTGGCCGGCCAGTGCGAGGGAACTGAGTGTTGAGCAGCATCGAAACCACGATGGGTGAACGGCTGAAGGATGCCTTCCGCCGGCACCCGACCGGGGTCGCGGTGATCGCCGCGGGCGGGCCACGGGGGCCGGCCGGGCTCACCGCGTCCAGCGTGGCCTCGGTTTCGGTGGATCCGCCGGCACTCTCGTTCTCGGTGATGGGGACCCGCTCGGCGCGGGCGATTTTGGCCGCGCCGAGCTTCACCGTCAACCTGCTCGGGCCGGAGCATGCCGGCCTGGCTCGAGACTTCGCCCGGCCGGACGGGCCACGATTCACCCCGGAGCAGGGTTGGGACGTGCTGCCGACGGGTGAGCCGGTCCTGCCCGGCGCCCAGGCCAGCCTGCGGGCGGCGCCGCTGCGACTGGTCCCGGTCGGCGACTCGACCGTGGTCATCGCCACGGTTCTCGACGTGCTGCTCGGCCCGGCCCGCGGACGGCTCGTGCACCACGACCGCGAGTTTCACATCCACCACGGAGACGGAATCTGATGCGACTGCCCCGCCTGTTCACCCCGCGTACCGTCGTGAGCGCCCACTGCGACCTGCCGTGTGGCGTCTACGACCCGGCCCAGGCCCGGATCGAGGCCGAGTCGATCAAGGCGATCGCCGAGAAGTACCAGGCGAACGAGGATCCTGAGTTCCGCACCCGGGCGCTGATCATCAAGGAGCAGCGAGCCGAGCTGGTCAAGCACCACCTGTGGGTGCTGTGGACCGACTACTTCAAGGCCCCGCACTTCGAGAAGTACCCGCACCTGCACCAGCTCTTCAACGAGGCGACCAAGCTGGCCGGGGCCGGTGGCGCGAAGGGTTCGATCGACCCGGCGATCGCCGACCAGCTGCTCGGCAAGATCGAGGAGATCTCGAAGATCTTCTGGGAGACCAAGCAAAACTGATATGTGTACGGGTGAAAAGTTCCCGCACTTCTCGGAGCTGCAGAAACGTTGACCATGACATTGCGGGATAAATACGCTGCCCCGTCATGAGCTTCAGTAACCGCGTCGTGGCGGCCGCCCAGCGCGGTGACCGGCAGGCCCGGGAGCAACTCGCCCGGGACTTCCGGCCGCTGGTCTACAACGTGGTGGGCCGGGCACTGAACGGGCACCCCGACGTCGAGGACGTCGTGCAGGAGATCATGCTCCAGGTGCTGCGTGACCTGCCCGGCCTGCGACAGCCGCAGAACATCCGGGCCTGGCTGCTGACGATCACGATGCGGCAGATCCACGCCCACCGGGAGCGGGCCGCGGCCGCCGCACAGGTGTCGGTGGTGCCGGCGGTGCCCGGGCCGGCCGCCGACTTCGAGGAACTGGCCATCCTGCGGCTGCGGCTCACCGGCGAGCGGCGGCAGGTCGCCGAGGCGGCCCGCTGGCTCGACGACGAGGACCGTGTGGTGCTCGCCCTCTGGTGGCAGGAGGCGGCCGGCGAACTCGACCGCGGTGAGGTGGCGGCGGCTCTCGACATCACCACGGCGTACGCGGCGGTCCGGATCCAGCGGATGCGGGCCCAACTCGACAGGTGCCGGGTGCTGGTCGCCGCGCTCGAAGCCCGGCCGCGGTGCCCGCAACTCGACGCCACGATCACCGGATGGGACGGGCGGCCGAGTCCACTGTGGCGCAAACGGATCGACCGGCACATTCGTGAATGTCAGAAATGTCCGACGAAGGCCCTCGGCGGAATCGCGGTGGAGCAACTGCTGGTCGGCTGCACGCTGGTGCCGGTCCCGACCGCCATGGCGACCACAGCGCTGTCCAGCACGAACGGCGGAGCACTAACCGGCACGAGCGGTACAAAAGGCACAAGCAGCACGGCGGTACCTCGTTCCGGGACAGTGGGCCGGAGCGGCGTGACGGTCCTGGCGGCCTCGGCGGTGGCGGTCGTTGTGGTTGTCGGCGGCGTTTTCGCGTACAACTCGAGGTCGGAACTTGAAGTGACCGCGAGTGTCGCACCCAGCGTGACCGCCTCGCCTGCCGTGACCAGTGCCTCCGTCGCGCCCTCGCCGTCGAAGGCGAAGCCGAAAGCGGTGGTGACGGCGACGCCGAGCAGCACCGCGACCGGATGCGGCGGCAAGGGCCGGGCGAGCCGCTGGGCGAGCTGGCCGATGCCGAGCGTGAAGACGGCGAGTTACCGCAAGCTGGCGAACGGCACGGTCCGTGACGAGATCACCTGCCTGGAATGGCAGGGCACGCCCGCTCCCGACGTCTACACGTTCACCGAGGCCAAGGCCTACTGCGCGAAACTGGACGGCGGCGGCTGGCATCTGCCGACCCGCGTCGAGCTGATGTCGATCGTCGATGTCTCGCGGTCCGGGCCGGCGATCGACACGAAGGCCTTCCCGGGCACGCCCGCGCGGTTCTTCTGGACGTCGACGCCGTGGGCCGTCACGAAGACCCCGCTGCGCGCCTGGATCATCAACTTCTACGAGGGCCTGGCCAGCAACGGCGCCTTCCAGACCGGGGAGTTCAACGCCCGGTGCGTACGGTCCGCGGGCGGCACCGGGCGGCCGGACTACCAGGTCGCGGCCGGCCAGGTCACCGACCCGGAGACCGGCCTGACCTGGCAGCGCGCCACCTCGAAGGAAATGTCCGCGGCGCAGGCCACGGCGTACTGCTCGGCCCTGACGCTGGGCGGGCAGAAGTGGCGGCTGCCGACGCTGCGGGAACTGTCGACCACCGTCGACGATTCGCGGGTGGCCCCGGCGATCGACACCGGGGCCTTCCCGGACACCGTGAAGAAGGGCTGGTACTGGACCTCCGACAGGTCGGACCCGGAACCGGACCGGCGTTGGGCGCTCAACTACGACGACGGCTACACCAACTACCGCGAGATCGATGCCGGGTACGCCCGCTGCGTGCGCTGAATCAGGGCCTGGGCGTTCCCGGCCAGGATGCGGTAGTCGGCCTGCTCGGCGATCACCAGCGCGTCCTTCGCGGCGGCCTGTGCCTCATCGGCCGCCCCGCCGGTCAGCAACGCCTCGGCCACCCCGATCCCGGCCTGTGCCTCGAAATACCGGTAACCGCAGGCCCGGCTGATCTCCAGCGCCGACCGGAACCGTTCCAGCGCTGCGGTCACCGCCCGTGCCCCGAGCAGCGCCGACCCGAGGGTGTTCAGCACACCGGCCTGCGCCCGCTGGTTGGCCAGCTCCTCGGCGATCCGCATCGCCTCGGTGGCCGCCCCGACCGCCACATGCCACTCCCCCCGCTGCTGGTAGAGCTGGCTCAACTCGTCGAGCACGGCCATCTGCCCGCTCACCTCGCCCGCCTCCCGGTAGTGGGTGAGCGCCCGGTCGTAGCACTCGTAGGCGCCGTCGTAGTCGCCGAGCTGGCGCAGGGCCATGCCGAGATTCGAGCAGTTCGCAATGGCCGACGGCAGCCGGGCGGCGCCCCGGTTGGCCTCCATCGCGGCCCGCAGATGCTGTACGGCCTCGCTGAGCCGGCCCTGCTCGGAGCAGAGCACCCCGAGATCGTTCAGGGTGACCGCCCGGACGTGGGTGAACTCCGGGCCGGTCCCGGCGTCGAGCGCGGTCAGGTAGAGCTGCCGTGCCTCGTCGACCAGGCCCAACTCGGCGTGCACCAGCCCGAGGTTGTGCAGCAGGTAGGCGGCGCCGATCGGCCAGCCGCCGTCCCGGGCCGCGGCGACACCCTTGCGATACGCCTCCAGGGCGGCCTGATGCCGGCCGATCGACCAGTACGCCTGCCCGATGGTCTGGTGCATGGCCGCCTGCGCGTTGCGATCACCGGCGGCCTCGGCGGCCCGCATGCCGGCGTGACCGGTGGTGAGCCAGGCCACCGCCTCGCGACGGACGAAGAAGTAGCCGCGCAACTGGTCGGCGAGCTGCCAGGACCTGGTCCGGTGGTCACCCGCGGACAACTGCTCGACCAGCGCGACCAGGGCGCCGATCTCGTCGTCGAGCCACGACCAGGCCGCGGTCAGATCGTCGAAACACATCGGCGCGGTGTCCAGCTCGGTGGGCAGGCGCACGAACTTCGGGTAGACGAGCCGGATCGCCGCCGCGGTGCGGGCCGTGTACCAGTCGGCGAGGCGGCCCAGCGCCACGCTCCGGTCGTCGGTGGTGTGCGTGGCCAGCCGCTCGCCCGCGTACCGGCGCAGCAGATCGTGGAACCGGTAGCGGCCCGGCTCGACCGCTTCCAGCATGTTCTCGTCGACGAGCGCGTCGAGGGAGCGCTCGGTAGTGCCGGTCTCGTCGGCGAGCAGCGCCGCCACCGCGTCCGCCGAGAAGGTCGGTCCGGGCACCAGCGCCGCCCACCGGAACGCCCAGGCCGGGCCGGGTGGCAGTTCCCGGTAGCTCAGGTCGAACGTGGCGGTCACCGCCGCGTCGTCGCCGTCGGCGCCGGCCCGGGTCTCGGTCAGGCGGGCCAGCACCTCCCGGGCGCTGCGCCGCTGCCGGCCGCCGAGCCGGCTCGCGATCACCCGCAGCGCCACCGGCAGCCGGCCGCACGCCTCGGCCAGCGCCGACACGGCGTCCGGGTCGTCCGGCGCCCCTCGTGCGCTCAGCATCGCGACCGCCTCGCCGGTGCTGAGCACCGGCAGGTCGACGAGGGCGGCCCCGGCCAGGTCGGCGCAGTGGTGACGGCTGGTCACCAGCACCGCGCCGGCGCCGGGGCCGGGCAGCAGTGGCCGTACCTGGGCGGCGTTGCGGGCGTTGTCGAGGATCACCAGGATCCGGCGTTCCGCGAGCACGCTGCGGTACAGCGCGGACGCCTCACCGGCCTCGGCCGGGATGCCCCGGCCCGGCACACCGAGCCCGCGCAGCAGGCGGGCCAGCGCCTCGGCCTCGCCGACCGGCCGCCGGTCGGCGCCGCGCAGATCGATGTAGAGCTGCCCGTCCGGGAAGTCGTCGCGGACCGCCTGGGCGGCCCGCAGCGCGAGGCTGGTCTTGCCGACCCCAGGCATCCCGGAGACCACGCACGTCACCTGCGGCGCGTCCGCCGGGCGGCGGCGCGCGCCGCGCAGCAGGCGTTCCAACCGGGCCAGCTGTTCGGCGCGGCCGGTGAAATCCGGTGGTGGCGCCGGCGCCTGCCAGGGCGTCGGGGCACGGGGCGGCGGCGCCGTCGAGGTTTCCCACTTTCCTTCGAGTACGGCCTGACGTGCCGCGATCAACTCGGCGCCCGGATCGATGCCCAGTTCGTCGGCGAGGCGGCTCTTGACCTGTTCGTAGGCTTCCAGAGCCGCGGCCTGCTGCCCGGCCGCCGCGAGCGCGATCACGAGCCGGGCGTGCAGCGCCTCGTGCCAGTGGTGGCGTGCGGTCAGGCGACGCAGCCGGGGCAGGACCTCCGGCAGGCGGCGCAACGACTGGCCGAGCCGGGCCAGCTCGATGGTCGCGTCGATCAGCTCGTCGGCGAGCCCGGCCACCAGCGGATGCCCGTGCAACTCGGTCACGTCCTCGGCCGCCTGCGCGCCCCGCCACATGTCGAGAGCCTGGCTGAGCAGGTCGAACGCGCGTTGCGGGTCGGTGCCGGAGACCCGCCGCCAGTCGGCGAGCCGGGCCCGGTACGCCACCAGGTCGAGCTGGTCCTCGGTGGCGTTCAGGCGGTAGCCGCCGGGCGTGCGGCCCAGCATCTCCGGATCGAGGATGCGGCGCAGCCGGCTCACGTGGGTCTGCAACACGTTCGCCGCCGACGCCGGCGCGTCGCCACCCCACACCACGTCGATCAGCTCGTCCCGGCTGACCGGGTGGTTGGGGGTGAGAGCCAGGCGCGCCAGGACCACCCGGTGCCGGCCGAAACCGACCGCCGGCCCCTCGTCGCGTCGCACTCCGAGTGGGCCCAGCACTCCGATGCGTACCGGCCCGGCCGGCTCCGGCTGTTCCCGGGCCGGCCGGGCCGCGTGTTGCCGTAATCTCGCGCGATCGTCCGGGCCCAGTTGCAGCACCTCGGCGATCGCGTCCAGCGACCGGGCCCGCGGATGACTGCTCCGGCCCTGTTCCAGATCCCGTACCGCGCCCAGGCTCAGCCCGGCGCCCTCGGCTAGTTCCTTCTGACTCAGACCACTCTCCACCCGCGAGTCACGGATGAGTCGGCCCAGCTTGACAGCTCCGTCCACAGTGAATCCCCGTCATTCCGGCGGTCGGCGTCGTCGCAGCGTAGTACGGGACCGGTACGGGTTTCAGTCCTACAGTTGACCAAGAGCGCATCCGCCAAGAATTTCTCTCGATCGATCTCCGCACGGGGCTCGAAAAGAGGGAGAAGCGAGATGAAGCGCAGAAGTGGGCTCGGCTTGGCGGCCGTGCTGTTCACGTTCATGTCCGTGCTGGCGGGTGGCGCACCGGCGCTGGCCGACGACCCGGTCTACGGCGATCCGGCCCTGTCGACGTACCCGGGACTCGCCGAGGAGCCGGACCCGTCGTACTCGGCGTTCCAGGTCACCACCACCGCGATCCCGTGCGCCGGCAACGGCAGCGATGACTCACCCACCCGCTCCGAGGTGATCAAGCGGGCCAAGTCGTGGCTGTCCGTGGGCGTCCAGTACAGCCAGAACCGCTGCTACGAGAACCAGTACGGCGACTACCGTACGGACTGCTCCGGTTTCGTGTCGATGGCCTGGGGCCTGGGCGGTTCGGGCAGCAGCCACTGGACCGGCAACCTGCTCGACGACTCGTTCGTGATCGCCCGCAGCGCTCTGAAGCCTGGTGACGCCCTGCTGCGCTACACCGGCAACACCTCGCAGAACCACGTGGCGCTCTTCCTGCGCTGGGCCGACGACGACAAGACCCAGCCGGTCGTGATCGAGCAGACCGGCAGCCGGGACACCATCCAGCGCACCTGGTCGCAGAGCAACGCGGCCCTTTACACCCCGGTCCGCTACGACAACATCCAGGAGGCGGCGCCCGCCCCGACCACGCCGCTGTCCCGGATCGGCGTGGTGACCAACGCGGGCGTCGCGCTGGTCAAGGAGGGTGGCCTCAGCGCCGCCTGGGTCAACGAGTACAGCGGTGTGCAGCAGGTCGAGGTCGAGGGCGACCGGATCGGCGTGCTCACCACCGACGGCCGGGCCCTGGTCAAGGACGGCGGGCTGAGCGCCGCGTGGACCACCGAGTACACCGGCGTCAAGCAGATCGCGCTGGCCGGCAACCGGATCGGTGTCCTCACCACCAGCGGCACCGCGCTGGTCAAGGACGGTGGCCTGAGCGCCGCCTGGACCACCGAGTACACCGGCGTCAAGCAGCTGGTCCTCGCCGACGACCGGATCGGCGTGCTCACCACCGGCGGCACCGCCCTGGTCAAGGAGGGCGGGCTGAGCGCCGCCTGGACCACCCAGTACACCGGCGTCCAGCAGATCGCCCTGGAGTACGACCGCGTCGGTGTCCTCACCACCGGCGGCACCGCCCTGGTCAAGGAGGGCAGCCTGCACGCGGGCTGGGTCAACGAATACAGCAACGTCAGTGAGCTCGCCCTCTCCGAGAACCGGATCGGCGTGCTGGTGGCCACCGGGGTGGCTCTGGTCAAGGACGGCGGCCTGAGCGCCGGCTGGGTCAACGAATACAGCGGAGTGCAGCAGATCGCGCTGGCCGGCGACCGGATCGGTGTCCTCACCACCGGCGGCACCGCCCTGGTCAAGGAGGGCGGCCTGAGCGCCGGCTGGGTCAACGAGTACAGCGGCGTCAAGCAGCTCGCCCTCAGCTGACCACCTCCCCTGATCCGGCGGCGGCCCGGAGCCTCCCGAGCTCCGGGCCGCCGCCCCGTTCCCGGAAAGGGACTCCTCCATGCACCAGCGCACCCTTCGATGGGCGGCCGGGCTGTGCGCCGCGGCGACCGTCCTGTTCGGATCTCCCGCCCAGGCGGACACCTGGGACGAACCGGGTTCGACCGGCGGGCAGGTGTCCGCGGCACAGGTCGAGGCGCTCGCCCTGACCGCCAAGCCCTGCGCCACCGGCGGCGCGACCGACGCCGACGCGGACATCGCCTCGGCCGTCCGCCCCGACATGAACGGGCCGCGAATGGGCGGCGCGGTCAACGCGTACCGGATCTCCTGTGCCCGGGCCATCACCAAGGCGGTGTACTCGGCCGGGCTGACCGAGCGGGCCGCGGTGATCGCGGTGACGACGGCCATCACCGAGACCACCCTGAACAACTGGGACGGCGGCGACCGGGACAGTGTCGGCCTCTTCCAGCAGCGGCCGTCGCAGGGCTGGGGCGACCCGGACGACCTGATCAAGCCGGCCTACGCCACCAAGCAGTTCCTGAACGCGATGATCCGCAAGTACCCGAACGACGCGTGGAAGAGCGGTGACATCGGCGCCATCTGTCAGAAGGTGCAGGTGTCGGCGGTTCCGGACGCGTACGCCAAGGAGGTCCACGACGCCCGGCTGATCGTCGACAAGCTGTGGCCGCCGTCGCAGCCGCCGTCGTCGGAGCCGCTGCCCCGGATCGGTGTCCTGATCACCGACGGCACCGCGCTGGTCAAGGAGGGCAGTCTCAGCGCCGCCTGGGTCAACGAGTACAGCAACGTGCAGCAGGTGGTGGTCGACGGCGACCGGCTCGGTGTGCTCACCACCGACGGCCGGGCCCTGGTCAAGGAGGGCGGCCTGAGCGCCGGCTGGACCACCCAGTACACCGGCGTCAAGCAGCTCGCGCTGGCCGGCGACCGGATCGGCGTGCTCACCACTGCTGGGGTCGCCCTGGTCAAGGAGGGTGGGCTCAGCGCCGGCTGGGTCACCGAGTACAGCAACGTCAGGCAGCTGGTCCTCGCCGGCAACCGGATCGGCGTGCTCACCACGGCCGGGGTCGCCCTGGTGAAGCAGGGTGGTCTGAGTGCCGCCTGGGTCACCGAGTACAGCGGAGTGCAGGAGCTCGCGCTGGCCGGCGACCGGATCGGCGTGCTCACCACCGCGGGCGCGGCCCTCGTCAAGGACGGCGGGCTCAGCGCCGCCTGGGTCACCGAGTACGGCAACGTGCAGCAGATCGCACTGGCCGGCGACCGGATCGGCGTCCTGACCGCGGCCGGCGTGGCCCTGGTCAAGCAGGGTGGACTGAGTGCCGCCTGGGTCACCGAGTACGGCAACGTGCAGCAGATCGCACTGGCCGGCGACCGGATCGGCGTGCTCACCGGGGCCGGCGTGGCGCTGGTCAAGGACGGTGGCCTGAGCGCCAGCTGGATCAACGAATACACCGGGGTACAGCAGCTCGCCCTCAGCTGACTCCCGGAACCGTGCGGCGGCCCGAACCCCCCGGGCCGCCGCACGACCCCGTCCGGCCTGGGTCTACCTGCCCTCGGGGAAGTCCTTGACGTCCTCGTAGCCGACCGGCGCGGGCGGCTCGACGGGCGCGTAGATCACCCGGATCACCCCGGTCGGGAAGGCCTCGGTGGCGAGCACCTTCAGGTGCTGGACCGGGGCGCCGTCGACGAACAGTTTGTCGCCCTTGCCGGCTGCGACCGGGTGGATGAGCAGGCGCAGCTCGTCGATCAGCCCGGCGGCGAGCAGCTGGTGCACCACGTCGAGCGAACCCGGGATCAGGATGCCCTTGATGCTCCCGTCGGCCTTCAGCGCGCGGACGGCGTCGGTCAGCTCGCCGTCGATGAGCTCCGAGTTGCGCCAGGTGAACTTCAGGTCCTGCCGGGACGCGACCACCTTGCGGGTGTCGCCGAGCTGCTTGGCGAACGGCGCGTCGTCGCCACCGGCGGCCTCCCGCTCGGGCCAGGCGCCGGCGAAGCTGTCGTACGTATTCCGGCCGATCAGCAGCACGTCGGAGGTCTCGTAGTCCTCGGTGACCGCGCGGCCCATGTTCTCGTCGAAGTACGGGAAGTGCCAGGCCGGGTCGATCTCGGCGACGCCGTCGGCGGAGATGAACAGGGTGGAGATGACCTTTGCCATGGTGGCGGCCCCTTCGTGTCGGTGGTCTCGGTCAAGTAGACCGGGCCACCGACACGAACTCATCGGTTCCGGGAGGTTTTCGCGTGGTGACGTGTGGTGCGGATCGGACCGCAGGTCACCACGCGGGTCGGGCGGGTCAGGGCAGCGCGTTGAGGAACGGCTCGTGGCTGTTCTTGAACTCCCAGCTGTAGAACCGGTCCCAGTTGATCGACCAGGTCATCAGGCCACGGAAGTCCGGGTTGAGCCCGCTGCGCGGCGTGTAACCGCCACAGGTCTGACCCTTGACCAGGCAGTTCACCGCCTGCTGGATGGCCGCCGGCGCGACGTAGCCGTTACCCGCGCTGACCGAGCTGGGCGCACCGAACGCGATCTGGTCCTCACGCAGCCCCGGGAACACGTTGGCGGTGTTGCCCGCGACCGGGAAGCCGGCCAGCAGCATGTCGGTCATCGCGATGTGGAAGTCCGCGCCACCCATCGAGTGGTACTGGTTGTCCAGGCCCATGATCGAGCCGGAGTTGTAGTCCTGGACGTGCAGCACGGTGATGTCGTTGCGCAGCGCGTAGATGACCGGCAGGTACGAGCCGGCGCGCGGGTCCTGTCCGCCCCACGGGCCGGAACCGTAGTACTGGTAGCCGAGCTGGACGAAGAACGTCTCCGGGGCCATGGTCAGCACGAATCCGGCGCCGTACCGGGTCTTCAGCGACTTCAGCGCGCTGATCAGGTTGACGATGACCGGGGTGGTCGGGTTCTTGAAGTCGGTGTCACCGGTGTTCAGCGACAGTGAGTGGCCCTCGAAGTCGACGTCGACGCCGTCCAGCCCGTACTTGTCGATGATCGCGCTGACCGAGCTGACGAACTTGTCCCGGGCCGCGGTGGTGGTGAGCTGCACCTGGCCGTTCTGGCCGCCGATCGAGAGCAGCACCTTCTTGCCGGCCTGACGCTTCGCCTTGATCGCGGCGATGAACTGGGCCTCGGTCTCCACACCCGGGCACTCGGTGGCCGGGCAGAGGGTGAACCGGATGTCACCCGAGGTGACGCTGGTCGGCTCGCCGAAGGAGAGGTTGATGATGTCCCACTCGGCGGGCACGTCGGCCATCTTCAGGTAGCCGGCGCCGTTGGCGAAGCTGGCGTGCAGGTAGCCGATGAGCGCGTGCTTCGGCAGGCCACCGACCGGGATCGGGGTGCTCGGCGACGTCGACGGGCTCGGGGAGGTGCTGGGCGACGTCGACGGTGACGGGCTGGTCGACGGGGAGGTCGAGGGGGAGGTGGACGGCGACGGGTTGGTGGTGCCGCCGCAGGCGCCGTTGTTGATCCAGACGTCCCACTGGCCGCTCTTCAGGACCGGGTCCTCGCCCTGGGTCCACCACTTGGCGGTGTAGTTGTTGCCGCCCTTGGAGGCGACGTTGTCCTTGACGTAGACGGCGGAGGAACTCCAGGCCGGGGCACAGGCCACGGCGGCGTTCGCGGTGGACGCGACATAAACGAGGGAGCATGCGGCGGCCAGGGACGCCGCCGTCGCTAGGAGCACTGATCGACGCATGGCTAATTATTAGGACTGTTAACTGTATAAGTAAATAGCGCCGATCGAACCCGGTGGGGCTTCGAGCCGTACTGCAACTAAGGTGGCACCGGTCACGTCGGCCCCAGAGACGGTTGCCTCGGTGTTGCCCGACCGTGGGATCATGCGTGTTCGATGTCGGAGTGGGGCTAGGGAGACCGGTTGCGCAAGTCAACGAAACGCCGCACACCGCTGTGGGCTCGGCTCTGCGCTGCCTTCGGCGCCGTGCTACTCATCGTGAGCGGCGGGACACTGGTCACCGGCCAGACCCTGATCGCGAAATACACCAGCGGCATCACCGACGAGGGCCTGCTCGAGGGCGACGCCGCCCAGGCCGCGACGAAGAAGACCGAGATCAAGGGGCCGCTGACGCTCCTGCTCGTCGGCATCGACCCGCGCAAGGCGGAGACGCCGCCGCTGTCCGACTCGATCCTCATCGCGCACATTCCGGCCGACATGAGCACGGCGTACCTCTTCTCCATGCCCCGCGACCTCTATGTGGACATTCCGGCCGACTCGAAATCGGGCGTCCGGGCACACAGCGGGAAGATCAACTCGGCCATGGCGCTGGGCAGCCAGGTGAACGGCAAGATCGACGTCACGAACGGCTTCAAGCTGCTCTCCAAGACGGTCCGCAACTACACCGGGATCGAGCAGTTCGACGCCGCGGCGATCATCAACTTCGGCGGCTTCAAGGACATGGTCGAGGCACTCGGCGGCGTGTCCATGGTCATCGACATGGATGTGAAGTCGGAGCACCTGACGCCGGAGGGCAAGCAGCGACCGCGTAAGTCGAGCTGCCCGGTCACCTCCAGCTGCGACCACCCGTACACCGGGCCGCAGGCGTACTACAAGAAGAGCACCAAGCCGGTCCGGCTCGAGCCGTGGCAGGCGCTCGACTACGTCCGCCAGCGGTACCCGAACGCCGGCGTCCCGATGAGCGACTACGACCGGCAGCGGCACCAGCAGCAGTTCATCAAGGCGATGGCCAAGGAGGTGATGACCAGTGGCGTCATCACCGACGTCGGCAAGATGACGAAGATCCTGAACGCGGCCGGCAAGTCGCTGACCTTCGCCGGTGGCGGCAACAGCCCGATCGACTGGGCGCTGGCGCTCAAGGACGTCAACGTCGACGACATGGTCACCATCAAGCTGCCCGGTGGCGGCAAGTTCGAGAACCCGGCGACCAACTCGGGTTACCTCGGTGAGGAGTTCCGCCCGGCGTCCACGGCCGACGACTTCTTCAAGGCGGTCAAGGAGGACCGGGTCGCCCAGTTCCTCATCGACAACCCCGGCATCGTGAACATGGACAGCTAGAACCTCGGACAAAGCGATGGGGCGCCGCGGATGTCGCGGCGCCCCATCGTCGTTCCGGTGCCTGTGGTCAGGCGCGGGTCCACTTCTGGTTGGCGCCACCGGTGCAGTCCCAGAGGACGAGCTGGGCGCCGTTGTTGGGGTTCCAGGCGCCGATGTCGACGCACTTGTTGGCGGAGATGTTCACCAGGTCGCCGGCGCCGGAGAGGGTGAAGCGCTGCACCGGGTTGCCGTTGCAGGTCACCAGCTGGATCGGGGTGCCGTTGGTGAGAGCGCCACCGGCCGGGTCCATGCACTTGCCGAGCGCCCGCAGCGTCCCGTCACCGTTGAAGGCCCACTGCTGTGCGCCGGTGCCGTTGCAGTCGTACATCTGGAGGCGGGCGCCGTCGTTGGGCGTACCACCGGGGATGTCGATGCACTTGCCGTTGAAGTTGCTCTTCAGGGCGTTGCCGCCGGACGGGGGCGGGGTGGTCGAGTCGTTCCAGGCCGAGACGCGCACCCAGTCGACCAGCATGGTCTGCGGGAACGAGGTGGAGGCGTCCGGGCTGCCCGGCCAGTTGCCGCCGACGGCGACGTTCAGGATCAGGAAGAACGGGTGGTCGAAGACCCACTGGCGGCCACCGAGCGAGGCCGGCGTGACCCGGAAGTACTCACTGCCGTCGACATACCAGACGATCAAGTTCGGAGACCATTCCACCGCGTACGAGTGGAAGGCGTCCCCGAGAGGCGCGGAGAAGGTCCGGTTGCCGCCGATCGCACTGCCGCCCGAGTAGCCGGGGCCGTGCACGGTGCCGTACAGCTTGTTCGGCTCCTTGCCGACGTTCTCCATGATGTCGATCTCGCCCGACTGCGGCCAGCCGACGCTGCCCAGGTTGTCGCCGAGCATCCAGAACGCCGGCCAGATGCCCTGTCCCTTCGGCACCTTGATGCTGGCCTCGAACCGGCCGTAGCGCTGGGTGAACTTGCCGGAGGTGAGGATCCGGCCGGAGGTGTACTGGCACGTGCCGTACCAGCACTGGAGGTTTGACGGGTTCTCCTTGCGGGCGGTGATCGCGAGGTGGCCCTGGCCGTCCTGGCGGACGTTGTTCGTGGAGTTGGTGTAGTACTGCAATTCGCTGTTGCCGTAGCCGCCACCGCCGACGTCGAAGTTCCACTTCGAACCGTCGATCGCCGCGCCGGCCGCGCCGTTGAACTCGTCGGACCAGGTCACCGGGCCGACCGCGGCGTCCGCCGTGTCGCCCTGGGAGGCGAGGGTCAGGCTGCCGGCCAGCGTTATCGCGACGACGGCGGCGCCCAGCAGAGTGCGTATCCCGCGCATGGGGATCCTCCTGGGGGAGAGGTGCCGATATTGAAAACATTGTTAAGAGTTCGATGGTCATGAGTCAATGGGGACGGGTTCCGGAACCGTCGATAACACCTTCTTCCTGCGCGATCCCGGCAGACCCGGCGCTCACTCTCCGGAATCGCACCATTTCAGCGCCGAAATATGCCGCCGATTAAACAATCGTTAAGGCATTAAGAACGCCGATCTGTGGGCTGCGCCACCATTCCCGGAAACGTTGCGACACCCATGTATGTTCGGTTGCGCCGGAGCGGCGGGGACCCGCTCCGAGCTGCCCAAAAGGCGTTAATAACAATTCACCGGGGAGTCATACAATGACGCCATCAACGTCCGTCAATAGACGCGACATGCTTCGTTATGGCGCCGCCACCGCGGCCGTCGTCAGTGGAGTCGCAGGCGCACAAATACTGGCCACGCCGGCCGCCGGCAAGGACCCGCGCGACTTCGACTTCGAATACCGCGGCAAGCAGATCCGGGGCGTGCACGTCGGCGCCGGGGAGATCCGGTCGCTCGCCCGTGGCCGGTCCCGGGCACACGAGGTCTGGATCAACGACCGGAAGCTGGCCGTCATGGCGGTCGACCTGCCGGGCGCGAAGGTCGGCTTCATCAGCGCGATCAACCACTACCAGCCGGTTCTGATCGACACCGACCGCAACCGGGGTGGGCTGCTCGAACTCACCAAACGCGCCGTTGACGTGCTCGGCGACACCGAACTGACCGCCCTGGCCGGCGTCGGCCACGAGCACGGGAGCTGACCATGGGCGTACGTAAGAACGCGCGTGACCTGACCACCGCCGAACGGGCCGCGTTCGTCGCCGCCGTGAAACGGCTGAAGGCGCAGACCACCGGCCGCAACTACGACTGGTTCGTCACCACGCACATCAACTACTTCGCCGCGGTCGGCGGGATCCGGTACGCCCACCAGTCCCCGTCGTTCCTGCCCTGGCACCGGCAGTACCTGATCGAGTTCGAGAAGGCGCTCCAGGCGATCGACCCGGCGGTGAACGTGCCGTACTGGGACTGGACCACCGACCGGACCACGAGCGAAGTCCCGTTCACCGCGGACTTCATGGGCGGCAACGGCTCCGGGGGCAACGGCCCGGTCACCACCGGCCCGTTCGCCGGTGCCGCCAACTGGCGCATCACCGTCAGCTCGTCGTCGTCGACATCACTGCGCCGGGCCATGGGCAACACCACGCTGCCCACGTCGGCCCAGGTCGACTCGGTGCTCAACGTCGCGGCCTACGACGCCGCGCCGTGGAACAGCTCGGCCGGCGGCGGCATGCGCAACCGGCTGGAGGGCTGGCAGACACCCAACCTGCACAACACCGTCCACGTCTGGGTCGGCGGGCACATGGGTCAGCAGGACTCCCCCAACGACCCGGTGTTCTGGCTGCACCACTGCAACATCGACAGACTGTGGTCGCGCTGGCAGAACCGGTGGGGTTTCGACAACGGGCACTACGTCCCGGCGGCGAACACGTCGGGCGTCATCGACCTGAACGAGACGATGCAACCGTGGGCGGGCATCACCCCGGCGACAGTTCTCGATCACCGAAGCGCCTACACCTACGCCTGACCGGCCAGTCTTCAGCCAATAACCGGCTGGGGGCAGGTCATGCCGCTTTACTGGCGTTTGTGCACGCTTTGGCCCGTACCCCTGCTGTGGTTGTGGCTCTCGTCCTCGCTGCCGGCGCGGCAGCCACACCGACCGGCGCCGCGCCGGCGCCGCCCCTCTGGGACCACGTCGGTTACGACGCCGAGGACAGCTGGTTCAACCCGCGGGAAACCGTGATCACCGTGGCCACGGCGGGACGGCTGACCAGGAGATGGTCGGTCCCGCTGCGGTCGGCGGAGACATGCTCGTCGTTCAGCGGCCCGGTCGTGGCCGGCGGGCGGGTCTTCGTCGGGGACCTGGCCGGGATCAGCGCCTACGACGCGGCGACCGGCGCGAAGCAGTGGAGCTACGACTGGGTCCACTCCAACGACGGCGGCATCCCACGGATGGCGGTCGCCGACGGGCTGCTCGTCGTCGGCTACAACGACTGCATGTCGGTCAGCGACCCGAACCCGGTACTGATCGCGCTGGACGTCCGCAACGGCAAGAAGCGCTGGTCCGCGAACTCGCCCCTGGTCGGGAGCATGATCGTGGACAAGGGCGCGGTGCTGGTCTCCGGCACCGACGTCAACGGCGACTCGGACACCGTCGTCTACCGGATCGGCGACGGCCGGGAGTTGTGGAAGGCGCCCGGCCGGCGGGTCGGCGGCTCGTCCGCGAACGGCGTGGTGGCGGGTTTCGCGGCGGGTGGCTCGAAGGCGTTCGACATCGTCACCGGCGCAATGCGGTGGACCGTGAAACGGCATGTCGCCACCGAGGCGGCCTCGCCCGCGGGTGACGTCTTCTACACCGCCAATGACAAGGAACGCCTGGTGGCGGTCAGCGTCAAGGACGGCTCGGTGCGATGGACGGCGCCCGGTCCGACCGCGTTGATCGCCGCCGACGGGACGCGGGTCTATCGTTCCGACGGCGAGGCGGTCGCCGCTCTGGACGCCCGCACCGGCAAGCAGGTGTGGCGGCGTGCGCTGTCCCGGTACGGCGGGCAGCCGGTGGTCGCCGGCGGTGTCGTCTACGCCGGCGGGATCGCGCTGGACGCCGTCCGCGGCACGGTGCTGCCCGGGGTGCCGCCGCTGGGCGGTGATCTCGTGGTGACCGGCGGGGTGCTCTACCACTCCCACGAGGGCGCACTGACCGCATACACGATCAGCGGCTTCGGAAGATCCGGAGGAAGAACAGGAACACGTTGAGGATGTCCAGGAAGATCGAGGCGGCCAGCAGCGGCGCCGAGTCGATGTCGCGGGAGCGCCGCAACCGCTGGAAGTCGAACATGATGAAGCCCGCGAAGATCACCAGGCCGAGCACCGAGTAGATCAGCGCGCCGTTCGGGATGTTCACGAAGATCAGCACGATGCCGAAGAGCAGCAGCGCCACCAGCGCCCAGAAACAGATCCGGGCCAAGGCCGACAGATCACGGCGGGTGGCGTATCCGGCGGCGCCGAAACCGGCCACGAACAGGGCCGTCGCCGCGCCCGCCTGCCACAGCGCCTGCGGGTCGGTGCTCGCGTAGTAGACCAGCGTCGGAGCCAGCGCCACCCCGGTGAGCAGCCCGAACAGCCCGAGCAGCAGGACCGTGGTGGACTGCGACCGCCGAACCGTGAAGTACATGGCGATCAGGGCGGCGAACGAGGCGAGGTACGCGAGGAACGCGAACCCGGCCGGCAGGTCGCGGCCGAGGTAGGCGCCGAGGGCGAACATGCCCGTGGTGCCGGCGACGTAGCCCATGGTCCGGGCGAACAGGATGTGTCCACGGTCGCGGGCGGCGACCGCGGCCGGGCGGTACGCATAGGTTTCGTCCATCCCCTGACGATGAGCCGGTGCCAGCGGCGGGACACCCTTCGCCAGGGATGAGTCTCGATTTTAGGAAGTTTAAGGTTCGACCTCTTTACATTCACTGTTAACAGTCCTAAACATTGATGCATCCCCAGGTCATCCATGGAAGGACTCCGATGAGGCGTGCCAGATCGGTAATACTCGCCACGGTCACGGCGCTGGCTGCGGGCGGTGGGGCGACCTACTTCGCGGGCAACGCCTCGGCCGCCGCGGCCTGCGCGCCCGCCTGGAGCGCCACCGCGGTCTACGTCGGCGGCAACACGGCCTCACAGAACGGCCACAACTACACCGCCAAGTGGTGGACGCAGAACGAGTCGCCGGCTGTCCGCAGTGGCCAGTGGGATGTGTGGGCCGACAACGGCGTCTGTGGCGGCGGCACCACGCCCCCGACCACGACACCGCCGACCACCACCCCGCCCACCACGACGCCGCCCACCACGACTCCCCCGACCACCACCCCGCCGACCACGACGCCGCCGTCGGACGGTTCGCTGCCGAAGCACTTCCTCACCGGGTACTGGCAGAACTTCGACAACGGCGCTGCCGCGCTGAAGCTGGCCGCCGTACCGGCCACCTACGACCTGATCGCGGTCGCGTTCGCCGACGCCACCAGCACCGCCGGCGCGGTCACCTTCAACCTCGACCCGGGCCTGGCCACCGCGGTCGGCGGCTACACCGACGCCCAGTTCAAGGCCGACATCGCGACGCTGCACTCACGCGGCAAGAAGGTCGTCATCTCGGTCGGCGGCGAGAAGGGCACGGTCGCCGTCAACAGCACGGCCGCCGCCACCGCCTTCGCCGACTCGGTCCACCGGCTGATCCAGACCTACGGCTTCGACGGCGTCGACATCGACCTGGAGAACGGGCTCAACCCCACCTACATGGCGAGCGCGCTGCGCAGCCTGCGGGCCAAGGTCGGCAGCAGCCTGATCATCACGATGGCCCCGCAGACCATCGACATGCAGAACCCGCAGTCCTCGTACTTCAAGCTCGCGCTCGACATCAAGGACATCCTGACCGTCGTCTTCACGCAGTACTACAACTCCGGCGCGATGCTCGGCTGTGACAACAACGCGGCGTACGGCCAGGGCAACATCAACTTCCTGACCGCGCTCTCCTGCATCCCGCTGCAGAACGGGCTCCGCCCCGACCAGATCGCGCTCGGCCTGCCGGCCAGCACCCGCGCCGCCGGTGGTGGTTACGTCGCCCCGTCCGTGGTCAACGCCGCCCTCGACTGCCTGGCCAAGGGCACCAACTGCGGCACGTTCAAGCCGCCGGCCACCTATCCCGGCATTCGGGGCGCGATGACCTGGTCCATCAACTGGGATGTGACCAACGGCAACGCCTGGGCCAACACCATCGATCCGCACCTCGCGACTCTTCCCTGACTGGGGTCCTCATGAAGCTGAGCAGAAAACTCGCCCTCGTGGCGTCGGTCGGCGCGGTCGCCACGGCCGCCGCGGTCCTGCCGATGGCCACCTCGAACGCCGCGGTCGCGTGCGCCCCGGCCTGGAGCGCCTCCGCCGTCTACGTCAAGGACAACGTCGCCTCCAAGGGCGGCAACAACTACACCGCCAAGTGGTGGACCCAGGGCGAGGACCCGGTCCTGAAGAGCGGCCAGTGGGACGTCTGGATCAACAACGGCGCCTGCGGCGGTGGCACCACGCCGACGACTCCGCCCACCACCCCGCCGACCACCGGCCCGACCACGCCGCCAGCCACCGGCACCAAGATGGCCGCGGCTCCGTACATCTACCCGGGATGGGGCAACCCGCCCGCCCCGGCGACCGTCGTGCAGGCCACCGGCATCAAGGCGTTCACCATGGCGTTCGTGCTGGCCAGCAACGGCTGCAACCCGGCCTGGGACGGCTCGTCCGGGCTGACCGGCGGCGCGCACGCCAGCACCATCGCGGCGATCCGGGCGGCCGGGGCCGACGTGGTCCCGTCGATCGGCGGCTGGAGCGGCAACAAGCTCGGCCCGAACTGCTCGACCGCTGAGGCGCTGGCCGGGGCGTACCAGAAGGTGATCGACACCTTCCAGCTCAAGGCGATCGACATCGACATCGAGAACACCGACGAGTTCGAGAACTACGTCGTGGCCGACCGGATCGTGGACGCGCTGAAGATCATCAAGCAGCGCAACCCGAACGTGAAGACCATCCTCACCTTCGGCACCACCACGACCGGCCCGAACGCGCACGGTGTCCGGCTGATCCAGCAGGCCAAGGCCAAGGGCGCGAACATCGACATCTTCACCCAGATGCCGTTCGACTTCAGCGGGGGCGCCGACATGTACGCCTCCACCGTCGGCGCCACCGAGGGCCTGAAGAACGTGCTCAAGTCGACGTTCGGGTACACCGACGCCCAGGCGTACTCCCGGATCGGCATCTCCGGCATGAACGGTCTCTCCGACCAGCAGGAGGTCACCTCGGTCGACACCTGGACCCGGATCCGTGACTACGCCAAGAGCAAGAACCTGGCCCGGTTCGCGTTCTGGGCGGTCAACCGCGACCGTGGCTGCGCCGGCGGCGGCGTGGTCAGCAACTGCTCCGGCATCGCGCAGGCCGACTGGGCGTTCACCAAGGTGAGCGCCGGCTTCTGACCTACGACGACCGAAGCGCGGCCACCCACGACGGGTGACCGCGCTTCGGCGTTTCCGGGTGTTCCGCTAACCGAGCTTGACCGTGATCGAACCGGCCGACTTCGCCGCCGTGGTGGAGCCGCTGTAGGTGGCGGTGATCCGGTAGGTGCCCTTCGGCAGCGAACCGAGGTTGAGCACGGCCACACCCTTGCTGTTCAGGCGGACCGTGCGGACCAGTTTGGTGCCGCCTCGGGTCGCGACGATCCGGACCGTGCCGGAGGTGGCGGTGACCTTCACGGTGAGCTGCCGTTTCTTGACGGACAGCGTGGTCTTGGACGGCGCCGGGACGACCTTCAGCGTGACGTCGGTGGCGGAGCCGGCGTACCGGCCGTCGCCCAGGTAGACCACCCGCAGCTTGCGGGTGCCGACACCGATGTTGCGGGCCAGCTTGAGGGTGGCCTTACCGGCGGACAGCGTGCCGGAGCCGACCGCCGTCGAGCCGAGCAGCACCCGTACCGTGCCCGAAGGTTTGGTCGTAAGGCCGCCGCTGACCGTCACCTGGACCGACGGAGCCGTGCCATAGGTGACCTTTGCCGAGGTCAGCGCCGCCTTCGTGGTGCTCGGGGCGAGGACCACACCGGCCGGCGGGAGGATCGCCCGGTTTGTCGTCTCGACGTTGCCGGCCACGTCGACGGCCCGGTAGAGGACCGTCGAGTTGAGCGGCACGGTGTACGGCAACCACGTCGCGCCGCCGTTCGCCGAGTACTCCACCCGGCTGACGCCCGAGGTGTCGTCGGCCGCCCGCAGGGTCACGGTCCGGCCCTTGACGTCGACGGTCGCCTGCGAGACCGGGGCGGTCCGGTCGATCCGCACGGTGACCGAGCCGATCCCGGAGCTGTTGCCGGCGGCGTCGACCGCCAGGTATTCGACCAGGTGGATGCCGTCCCGATCGATGGTGAGCGGCCCGGTCTGGTCGGTCCATTCGCCGGCCGGCTCGCCGGAGCGGGTGACCCGGACCTTCGGGACGAGCAGGCCGTCCACCTCGTCCGAGGCGGTCACGGTCACGGTGGCCGGGCCGGTGAACCAGCCGGGCGCGACGGTGGCGGTCACCGTGGGCGCGCCCTCGTCGGGCACGGTCACGACCGCGGTGGCCTTGACGTTCTGGCTCTCGGTGATGATGCCGGAGACCGAGAAACGGCCGGGCTTGGCATACGCGGACGCTGGAACGGAGTCCCAGGTGACCGTGACACTCGACGAGGAACCGTCCGCGTACCTGGCGGTGACCTGGGCCGGCAGGGTCGGCGCGACACCGGCCCTGGTGGTCAGCGGCACCTCGTCGACGCCCTTGACCAGCAGGTTCGGCTGGTAGGTGGTGAGCAGCCGGTCGTACTCGGCCTGGGTCACCGGCAGGACGGTGCCGTGCCGGGGCCGCTTGGGCAGCGAGTACGAGGTGGCCTTGGTCCACACACCCGAGTCGAGGTCGGTCGAGGTGAACGGCACGTAGCCCTGGCCGCCGTACTCGTCGACGAACAGGTACCAACGATCCTCAGTGTTCGACTTGAACACCAGCGGGCCCTCGCCGGCGCTGACCCCGCCGGAGCCGATGCAGTCCTTGACGAAGTCGTAGGCGGTGCTGCGCAGCTCGGTCGACTTCTCCTCGATGATGAACTTGCTGCACGGCGAGGTGGACGAGTTGTTCCGCTCGTCCTTGGTGAACCGGTAGTAGGTCCCGTTGTGGTCGATCATCGTCGAGTCGATCACCGAGTACCCCCGGTCGACCCACACCTTCGCCTCGCTGAACGTGTGGAAGTCGCGGGTCGTCGCGTACATCATCTTGTTGTAGGTGCCGCCGGTGTGGTTCGGGTCGTTCTCGGCATACAGCTTCGACGCCCAGAACACCACGTAGGCGCCGAGGCCCTGGTCGTAGTAGGCCTCCGGCGCCCAGGTGTTGCCGGCGGTGTCCGGGGAGACCTTGACCAGGCGCTGGTCGGTCCAGTTGACCAGGTCGGTGGACTCCCACACCATGATCGACTTGCTGCCGGTGCGCTGTGAGGCGTCCCAGTCGCCGTTGCCGTAGATCTTCAGGTCGGTGGCGATCTGGTAGAACTTGTCGCCCTCCGGCGAGCGGATGATGAACGGGTCGCGCAGACCCTTCGTGCCGAGCGACGAGGTCAGCACCGGCTTGGCGTTGTTGACCTCACGGTAGGAGAGCGGGTCGTTGGCCTTGCTGACCGCGAGGTAGATCTGCTCGCCGTCGGCGGTGCCCTCCCCGGTGAAGTAGCTGAACAGGTAGCCGGCCTTGGCCTGCGCCGGGGGCAGCTCGGGCACGGTGGCGGTGATCGTCCGGGTGGCTGCGGCGGCGCCGGCTCGCACGGTCGCGGTCAGCGCGACCGTGGCGGCGCCCTGGCCGACCGCGGGGCGGTGCACGACACCGGTGCCGTCGATGATCTCCGGCCGGTCCGAGGACCAGGTGACGGTCGTGCCGTAGGCGCCGGTCGCGGGCAGCGTCAGGTTGCCGCGGACGTCGTCGACGTCGTGCACGACCAGCCCGGCCGCCGCCACCTGGACCGCCTCGCCGGCGGCGAGCTGCGGCCGCACGGTGATCACGAAGGTCTTCACGGCGGTCAGCGCGCCGCGGGTCAGGGTGGCGGTCAGCGTCGCGGTCGCGTCCGGCTGACCGGCCTCCGGCCTGGTCACCACACCGGCCGAGGTGATCACGCCCGGATCGCTGGTGGTCCAGGTGATCTTCGAGCCGTACGGGGCGGAGCCCGGCAAGATCACGTCGGAGGTGACGGCGGAGGTGTCGCCGAGGTCGAGCGCGGCCCGGTCGGCGGCGAGCTCGGTCGTCACCACCGGTTCGGCCAGGGTCCTCAGCTCGGATCCGTCGAGCGCCCGGTCGTACAGCCGGAAGTCTTTGATCTTGCCCTTGAAGAGCCTGTCGCCGGCGTAGTTGGACTTGCCGATGTAGTTGGCGGTCGTCTTGCCGGCGCCGATCGCGCTCGGTTTGATGGTGATCGCGGTGTTCGTGGCGATCGGCGTCCCGTCCTCGTAGAGGATCCCGGTGCTGCCGGTCTGCGTGTACGCGATGTGTTTCCAGGTGCCGCGGTCGAGCGTCTTCGCCGGCGACGGCCCGGTGCTCTGCTCGGTCGACCAGTTGCCGGTGGCGATCGCGGTCCGGAGGTTGTTACCGGTGCTGAAGAGGTAGCCGTCGCCGTAGCCGGTGGAGCTGCTGGTGTTGCCGAATCCATAGAGGAAGTACGGCGTGACCTGCTGCGAGTCCATCAGCACGTCGAACGAGACCGAGATCGAGTCGAGCCCGGCCAGGACGTTGTCCGGCGCCTTCACGTAGGTGCTGGACCCGTCGAAGGTCAGGCCGTCGCCACCGGTCCAGGACGCAGTGCCGGCCACCGTGCCGTTGCGGCCGTGGCCGGACGAGTCGACCGCCGAGGCGCCCGACGTCTCGTCCAGTTTGTACCAGAGGACCAGGCCGTCGGTGATCGCCGCGGCCTCTTCGGCCCGAGCCGGCGAGGGTGCGGCCAGGGGGAACAACAGGAGAGTCACGGCGGCGGACGCCAGACCCCCGAGAGATATGCGCATCTGGGGAGTTCCTTCGAGCGGGCAGAAGGGAGAGGGCACGGCAGCCGGGGAGGACGACCCCGGGCGCTGACGTGGCTGGCAGCAGTGTGAGCGTTAACACACTGTTGGTCAACTTAACTGTTAAGCCCATCTATCCGCCCGGTTACCAGCCCAGATAGCTCCTGGTCGTGGCGGCGATCCGTTCGACCGACTCGATGCCCTCCTCGCGGGTGCGGTGCCCGTGCGACAGCACCGACAGGGCGACGTCGGTCTTCTCGCCGTGGATCCGGCCGGTGCTGTTCACGATCCACCTGTTGTCCTCGGTGGACCGCGACATCCAGCCGTTCTTCTGCGCCGTCGACTCGCCCTCGAACGAGGCCGCGCTGACCCCCCACGTCTGGTCGGCGTTGACCGAGCCCATGAGGTCCAGGATCAGCTCCTTGGAGTCGCCGGTCAGCGGGCCGTCGGCGCCGGTCAGCGCGGACACCATCCGGGTCTGGTCCTTCGCCGTGGTGGTGGTCAGGCCGAACTTCGGATCCGGGTCGGTGTCGTCGAGGCCGAGCCGGTGCAGGGCCGTCCGCAGGCCGTCGGCGCCACCGATCGCGGCGTAGACCTGCACGGCCGCGTCGTTGTCGCTGGCCACGATCATCTTGCGGGCCCGGCGCTGCTCGGCGGCGGTCAGGTCCCGGTTCGCGTCCTGGGCCCGCAGCAACAGGGCGGCGAGCAGCTGGACCTTCACCACACTGGCGGTCTCGAAATCACGGTTGCCCCGGTAGTCGTACCGCTGCCCGGTCCGGCGGTCGACCAAGGAGACCGAGAAGTCCAGGCCGCCGGCCGCGTGCTTGTCCAGGGCCTCGTCGAGCCGGGCCGTGCGCTCCCGCCAGGTGCCGGCTGCCAGGGACAGGTCGACCTGGTCGCCCTTGCGCGGACCCTGGTAGATCAGGCCGGGCACCATCTTGGCGTCACCCTCGATCGTCTCCAGATCGCCGGTGTCCTCCCGGCCCACATGCGCGGCCCGGGGCAGATCGGCCACCTGACGACCCGCGAGGGATCCGGACAGGAAATTCCGGAAGATCTCGTACGGCATCCCGTCGCCGTTGATGGCCGCACCACTGCTGGTACGGATCGGACCCGGCTTGTCCCGGCCCACCCAGACCACCGCGGCCAGACCCGAGGCCCACCCGGCCGTCCAGGCGTCGGACGAGTCGACCGAGTCGCCGTACTGCTGGGAGCCGGTCTTCGCGGCCGCGTCGACACCCGGAACCCGGCCGTCCTCCTCGACCACCTGCGACAACACGGCGCCGACATCAGCCGCCACGCCCTCGTCGAGCACCCGCTCCCGCTTCGCCTCGTGCCGGTGCAGCACAGCGCCCCCGGCGACGGTCACCGACTCGACGAAGTGCCGGTCGGCGCGGGCGCCACCACCGGCCAGGGTGGCGTAGACGCTCGCCATGTCGGCCGGGGCGACCGCGTACCGGCCGATGGCGATGTCGGCCCGGGTCCGGCCGGGCGCCGGCTCGCCCTTGAGGTCGACCATGGTGACCTGGTCGCCGTACTTCTCCGGCACGCCCAGCCGCCGCGCCAGGTCACGGATCCGGTTCGGGCCGATCTTCTCGGCCAGGGCGTAGAACGGCGTGTTCAGCGAGTGCACCATCGCCAGATCGAGCGGGCACACCGGGCACTGGAGGTTGTCCTGGTTGTAGAGCGGCGCGCCGCCCCGGTCGGCGAAGAACCGTGGCGAGGCGCCGTTGTAGTAGGACCGGAAGCCGATGCCACGCTCCTCGGCGGCTGCCAGGACCAGCGGTTTGAACGTCGAGGCGGGCGGCCGGGCGGCGAGCGCGTCGTCGTAGAAGCCACGGCCGCGGTCACCGCCGTAGTAGGCGCGCACCCCACCGTCCTCCGGATCGATCGCCACCAGCGCGGTCCGCAGCACCTCGGGCTGGCCGGCGAGCGCCCTGCCGATGCTCGTGGTGGCGGCGTGCTGCGCGGTCGCGTCGAGCGTGGTGACGATGCTCAGACCCCCGGCCCGGACCTGCTGACGGGTGATGCCGGCGGCGACCAGCTCGTCCTCGACCCGGTCGGTGATCAGCCCGATCGGCCCGTCGATCGCGGCCGCGGTCACCGACTCCTCGGCGACCTGCGGATACGGGGTCCGGGCGGCCGCGTCCGCCGGCAGCCAGCCGGCGTCGCTCATCGCCTGGAGGATCCACTTCCAGCGGTCCAGGGTCCACTCCGGGTCGCGTACCGGGTCGCCCCGGGTCGGGTCCTTGACCATCGCGGCCAGCACCGCGCCCTGTGCCGTGCTCAGCCGGTCGACGGACACCCCGAAGAACGCATGCGCGGCGGCCTCGATGCCGTAGGCGCCGCGCCCGAAGTAGATGGTGTTGAGGTAGCGCTGGAGGATCTCGTCCTTGCCGTACCGGTCCTCGACCTTCAGCGCGAGCGCCGCCTCCCGGGCCTTACGGCTGACCGTCCGCTCCTGGGTCAGGTACGCGTTGCGGACGTACTGCTGGGTGATCGTCGACGCGCCCTCGCCGCTGTCGTCCACCACGTTCGACCAGAGCGCCCGGGCCAGGCCGCGGACCGAGACGCCGTAGTGGTCGTAGAACCCCCGGTCCTCGGCGGCGAGGAACGCCTGCCGGACGCCGAGCGGAACCCGGTCCAGGGTGACGTCGGTGCGGTCGGTCAGCCCGATCCGGGCCAGCACCGTCCGGCCGTCGCGGTAGTAGAGGACCGAGGCCTGCGGTGGCGCCGCGTCAGGTGGCAGATCCACGCTCAGCACGTAGCCGGTGGCGGCCACCACCAGCACGGTCTGGACCACGAGGAGCGCGGCCACCGTCCGGCGGAACCAACGGGGCAGGGCCTTCGCCCGATCCCGCACCTTCCGTAGTGCCGCCCCGATCCGCGCCATGCGTCTCTCCCCTCCATGACCGGACACGTCCGAATGCGAGACGTCTGAGTGGCCGGATCGGTGCATGGAAGTGAGAAAATTAATGAATGTCGCAATTATGGAGAGGGTCGGCATCCATTCTGGATGCCGACCCTCTGTAGTGGTTCGGGTTACTTGGTGAAACGGAAGTACGAGTACGGCCCGTAGGTCGTGTAGTTCACGCTGTCCCCCGAGCCGCCCTTGCGGTAGGCCGCCCGCACCCGCAGCTTGTAGCCGACCAGGCCGCTACCACCGAACCGGTCGGCCACCGCGGTGTTCCCCTTCATCGGGAAGTACTTGTAGGCCAGGGTCTGCCAGCGCCCCTGGTAGTAGACCTGCACCTGGAAGAACGCCTTGCGCCCGGTGTAGGCGGGCATCTTCGCGGTGAACTGGGCGCCGGTCCGCTGGCGGTAGAGCTTGTAGCCGCCCGAGGTCTTGTAGTGCTTCGACAGCTTCAGCGACACCGGAACCTTGACGTAGACGGTCGCGCCGACCGTCTTCGCGGCGGTCCGGGCGTCACCGGTGAAGGTCGCCGTCACCGCGGTGTTGCGGTACAGCTTCAGGCTCGCCGAGACGTTGCCCTTGCTGTTCACCACCGTGCGTTTGAGCAGGCGACGGCCCAGGTCACCGCCGTACGGGTCGGCCCAGATCTCCACGGTGCGGTTCTTGTACGTGGTACCGAGGTGCGCCGTGAATGTGGTCGTGGCGCCGTAGCCGTACACCTTGCCGTTGTTGTTGATCGTCAGCGACGTCGCCGTGCGGGAGACCGCGACCGCCTTGGCCGCCGAGACCGCCGAATGGGTCGCGTCGCCGGCGTAGGAGACCCGGTAGGTGACCGTGCCGCCGGCCGACGTGGTGTCGGTGAAGGAGAACGAGCCGTTCGCGGCGGTCGTCCGGGTGCCCAGCGACTTCCCGGCCGGGTACTCCAGGTCGGTGCGGGTGACCGTCACCGGCGTGCCGGCCGGCAGCGGGATCGAGGCGGTGAGCGAGCCGGTGATGGTGATCGGCTTCGCCCGGGTCGCCGACGACGGGCCGGACAGGCTCAGAGCCGGCTGCGACTTCTTCGGCTCGGTGTAGGTCCGCAGGTAGTGGACGTCGGCGGAGCTCTCGGTGACGGCGAACAGCCGGTTGCCGCCGGGTTCCCAGGCGAGCCCGCGGTCGACCACCCAGTCGTTGCCGGTGATGTTCGGGTCGGTGTCCGGGAGCGTGTATTCGCGGACCGGCGTCGTGCCTCCGGGCGTGTAGGTCCGGAGGTTCGACGTGAAGGCCGCCACGGTGCCGTCCGACGCGACAGCGACCGCCAGGCACCAGTCATCGCTCAGGTAGGAACCGACGGTCGTCAGGTCAGCGGTGCCCGCGACGGTGAGCCCGGCGCCGTCTGCGACGAGGATCTGGGTGGCATCCGGGGTGAAGGCGACGGACCGGGTGTAACCACGGCCGACGGTCCCGACCGCGGTCCGGGTGAAGGTACCGCCGGACACGTTGTAGATGCCGATCGTTCCACCGGACAGACGCGAGTCGAAGGCGGCGAGCTGCCCGCTGTCACCAGATGCGGCGGACAGCTCAGGCGCGAAGCTCCAGAGCCGGTAGGCGCCCGTGGTGTCGAGTGGCGCGGTCACCACCGGTTCGCCGCTCAGGTCGAGGGAGCCGATGTTGCCTTCGCCGCCGAAGAACGGGTCACGGCCGTCGTCGTCGTAACCGAACCAGAGCTTGCCGCCCACCTGCTCCAGGGACCGGGGGAAGACGCCCGCGCCCAGCGGGTAGTGGACCGGGTCGGTGAGGTCGGCGGCCGAGAGCGAGACGATCTCGCCCTCCGAGTCCAGGGCGCCGTAGAGCCGGTTGCCGTCGGCGGACAGCGCCAGGCCGTTGACCTGCTTCAGGCCGGTGGCGGTGGCGAGGATCGTGCCGTCGTAGGTGGTCGCGACGACCTTGCCGGTCTCCGGGTCACTGACGAAGACCCGCTGGTGGACGCCGTCGACGACCACGTCGCCGACCGACTTGATGGAGAGGTTCTTGCCCGAGTCGGCCAGCGCCGCGGCGGGTGCCATGGCGACGGCGCCGAGCAGGACTGAGAACGCGGTGGTCGCAGCCCCCGCGAACCGCATGTTCATGTGGTTTCCGCGCTTCTCTGAGGAGATATCGGCCGCGATCGTTCGGGGCCGGCGCTGATCATATCCGCCGACGTGACTGGACCGTAACGACGAATCGGCATCGGCCTGCCGTAGGATCGGCGATCGCCGATGCTGTGGGGGATGGGAGCAGGAATGGGTCGAATGTCGCGTGCGGGGCGCCGGTTGATGGCGGGAGCCACGGTCACCGCCGCCGTCGCGGGCGGAATGGCGCTGTCAGCGGGCACCGCCCAGTCCGCCGAGCAGGACCACGCGGCACACCAGGCGCTCGCCGCCGCGGCCGCCGGCGCCACCCAGGTGACCGTCGGATCCGCCCGGGTCGCCCTCAACCAGCCCGCCGACCCCTTCCTCGGCAAGGTCGTCCCGGCCTCGAACGCGCACCTCACCGGCATGTACTCGGCGCAGGTGGCATGGCCGCTGGTCGGCATCCACATGGCGCTGCTGCCCAACGGGCACGTGGTCAGCTACGGCACCCCGCCCGGTGAGGCGAAACAGGGCGGCTTCTCCTACGACGACTGGGATCCGGCCGCGGGCGTCGGCACCGGCGCGCACCGGCAGACCGCGTCCATGCACTCGTACGACGCGTTCTGCAACACGCTCGAACGGCTGCCCGACGGCCGGCTGCTGATGGTCGGCGGCAACTCCACCACGGCGACCATGATCTACGACCCGGCGACCGGCCGGCAGACCATGGGCGCGCAACTCAACCGCCAGCGCTGGTACGCCTCCGTGCTCCGCCTCCCCGACGACCGGATGCTGGCCCTCGGCGGCGGCAACTCGTACAACGTCGACGCGTGGCAGAAGCCGAACGACAACTCGGGAGTCGCCACCACCCCGGAGATCAGCACCGGCACCGGGGCGTGGACCAGGCTGACCGGCGCGGACAGCACGGTGGCGTTCGGCGCCAAGGACAACCGCTGGTGGTACCCGCGGGCGTATGTCGCACCCGACGGCAAGGTCTTCGGTGTCTCCTACGACCAGATGTGGAAGCTCGACCCGGCCGGCGCCGGCAAGGTCACCTCGCTGGGCACCCTGCCGGTGCCGATCGGGGTCTCCGGCTCGTCGGTGATGTACGCGCCGGGCAAGCTGCTGTTCGCCGGCGGCGGCCAGTACAACAACGGCAGCAGCCAGGTCGCCACCAACCGGGCCACCGCCGTCGACATCAACGGCGCCACCCCGAGGACCGCCGAGACCAGCGCGATGCGGCTGGCCCGGAACTGGCTCAACCTGACCGTCCTGCCCAACGGCGAGGTGCTGGCCAACGGCGGCACCCGGGTCGGCACCCAGGCGGGCGCGGCCAACTCGGCGTACGACTCGGAGATCTGGAACCCGGCCACCGGCAAGTGGCGGGACGCGGCCAAGGCGCAGCGGATCCGCAGTTACCACTCCACCGCGGTGCTGATGCCGAGCGGCTCGGTGCTGACCGCGGCCGGCGGGGTGCCCGGTCCGGAGGACAACTTCAACGCCGAGATCTACTACCCGCCGTACCTGTTCGCCAAGGGCTCCGACGGGCGGGTGCGCTGGGCGAACCGGCCGCAGATCACCGGCATCAGCGGCTCGCTGAGCTACGGCGGCACGGTGTCGCTCGGGCTCTCCGACACCCGCACGCTGGCGTCGCTGTCGCTGACCCGGGCCACCAGCGTCACCCACTCGTACAACACCGACCAGCGCCGGGTGCCGCTGACGTTCCGGCAGAGCGGCGCGACGGTCACCGCCACCATGCCGGCCAACGCGAACCTGTTGCCGCCCGGCTCGTACCTGCTGTCCGGCGTGGACACGAACGGCGTGCCGACCCCGGCGCAGATGATCACGATCAAGCGCTCCGGCGCCGGCTCGGTGACCGTCTACGAGAAGGACCGCACCGCCGCCGACTTCTCCGGCCCGGCCGCGAAGGTGCGGTTCCCGGTCACCGACGGCTACATCCGGGCCGGCGCGAGCCTCCGCGTCGACGCCGCCGACCCCAGCCGGGTCACCGGCACCGAGCTGTGGATCAACGGCAAGCGGCAGTCCTCGCTGCGCTGGGACACCGCCGCCAAGGACGGCACGGCGACGATGACCGTCCGGGTCTACGACTCGCTGAACAACCTCACCCAGATCTCCCGCAAGGTGATCGTCGACAGCCGCAAACCGACGCTGCGGATCACCAGCGCGCCGGCGAACAACAGCAAGCTGCGCAAGAAGACCACCATCGCGGTGACCGCCACCGACAAGAACGTCATCACCCGGGTCGAGCTGCTGGTCAACGGCAAAATCGTGGCCACCGACAAGAAGGCCGCCTACCGGCTCACCCTCGACCCGGCGAAATTCGGCAAGAAATTCACCATGCAGGTACGGGCATACGACCGCGCCGGAAACGTCGTGTACAGCACTAAGCGCACCTACCGGCGCTGAATCATGGGGGACGTCGTGAAGAACACCGGAATCGTCATGGTGACCGCCATGACCGCCTCGCTGATCGCCACACCCGCCTTCGCCGCCGCGACGGCGCCCAAGGTCTACGCACGCACCGCCGGTCACTGGGTCGGCGGCGTCGTGCCGGTGACCTTCGAGACCCAGCCCACCGAGGATCTGTCCGCCGTCACCAGCCTGACCGTCTTCGCCGACGGTAAGGAGGTCGGCACCGACACCGCCGCACCCTGGAGCGTCGACTGGGACACCAGCGGCTTCGACGGGCTGGTGCGTCTGAGCACCCGGGCCACCACTGCGAACGGATCACTGACGACCGACGGTTTCCAGGTCGTGGTCGACAACACCGCGCCGACCGGGGTGACCATCGGCTTCCCGCGTCGGGACGGTTACATCGGTCAGGGCGGGGTGCTCGCCGTCGACGCGGAGGACAACGACTTCGTCTTCACTTCCGAACTGATCGTCGGCGGCCGGGTGATCTCGTCGCAGGACCTCACCTCCGGCGGCGGGCGCCTCGACCTGGGCTGGACCGCCGGGATCCCCAACGGCAAGACCACCATGACCGTTCGGGTACGCGACCGGGTGGGCAACGTGACGACGGTGACCAGGCCGGTCGTCGTCGACAACGACCGGCCCGTGATCACCGGCAGCACCACGGCCGGCAGCGTGGTCCGGGGCGACTTCAAGGTCTCCCTCACCGGCTACCGGGACGCGAGCCCGTACTCCGGCTTCGAAGCGATCCTGGACACCGTGAAGATCCAGCGGTCGTACGCCCAGGAGAACTCCCGCACGGTGACCATCGACAGCCGTGACGTGCCGGACGGGCGGTACACGTTCGGCTGGCGTGCCTTCGACGCGGCCGGCAACGAGGCGGTCCTGAAGCGGTCCCTCATCATCGACAACCGGGCGCCTTCGGTATGGATCGCGAAGGCGCCGAAGAACGCGGCGAAGGTCAAGAAGACGTTCACGGTCACCGCCACCGCGAGCGACACGTACGGGATCGCCAAGGTCGAGCTGCTGATCAACGGCAAGGTGGTGAAGGCCGACACCACGGCGGGTTACACCTTCTCGATCAACCCGAAGAAGTACGGCAAGAAGTTCACCATGCGGTTCCGCGCGTACGACCGGGCCGGCAACGTCAGGTCCACCACGGTCCGGGCCTACAAGCGGTAACCGTCCTGACGTCGGTTGCCCAGCACACTTACGCTCTTGGATCCGTGCGGCATTCTCGCCGCCGGATCCACTGGAGGATCCAAATTGGCTGGTTCGATCTGGCTACCTCGTGTCGCGGTGCCTCTTCTCACAGTCGTCGTCACTGCCGGGACGCTCGCTGCGCCCGCGCAGGCCGCCACCACCGGGGTCGCCTCGGTCGTGAGCTCGACGAAGGTGCGTTTCAAGGCGGCGGCCGGCAAACAGAACCGGGTCGTCGTGACCCGGACGGGGAACACTTTCACCATCGACGACCGGGTCGCCATCAAGGCGGGCAAGGGCTGCAAACCGGTCAAGAACGATAAGACCAAGGTTCGGTGTACGACCACCAAAGCGCCCACCCAGGTGCAGATCTACACGTACGACGGTGTCGATTCGATCCGTAACGACACGAACGTGCCGGTCTACGCCGACGGCGGCACCGGCAACGACGTGGTGGTCGGCGGCTCCGGCAACGACACGCTGCACGGCTGGACCGGCGCCGACAAGATCTACGGCCGCGGCGGCGAGGACCACATCTGGGGCTGGACCGGCTCCAACACCATCTACGGCGGCGCCGCGAAGGACACCATCTGGGGTGGACCGTCGGTGGACTACATCTACGGCGAGGGCGGCAAGGACGAGATCTTCGGTGACGGCGGCGCCGACCGCATCCACGGTGGCGCCGAGCGGGACTGGCTCCTCGGCGAGGACGGCAACGACTACATCTGGGGCGAGGACGGCGACGACTACGTCGACGGCCGGGCCGGCAACGACGTGCTCTCCGGCGGCAACGGCCAGGACGAGATGCACGGCGACGACGGAAACGACCGGGTGTACGGCGGACCGGGCGGCGACTTCATCTACACCTACGCGACGAACGGTGAGGGGGTCGGCGCCGACTACTACTCCGGCGGCTCCGGCCACGACTGGGTCACCTACGGCTCGTACTTCACGAAGGCGGTCACCGTCGACGCGGACGGTGTCACAGGTGACGACGGCGCCCGGGGCGAGCGGGACACCCTGGCCACCGACATCGAGTCGATCACCGGCGGCTTCGGCGACGACGTGATCGGCGGCCGGCCGGCTGACGACTATCTGAGCGGCGGACCGGGCAACGACCGCCTGTACGGGCGGGGCGGCTCGGACAGCCTCCACGGCGACGACGGCAACGACTACCTGAACGCAAGCGACGACGACAAGGCGTACGACAGCCTCAACGGCGGAGACGACAACGACGAGTGTCTCCCCGGCGACCAGGATTACGCCTACAACTGCGAGAACGTCGTCAGTTGAGACAGCGGTGCCCGCCCGGGAGTACGCCGGGCGGGCACCGCTCGTTGGTGAATCAGCGGCGGTAGCTCAGCTTGCCCGAGTACCTGACGTTGCCCGCCTTGTCGTAGGCGCGCAGCTGGATCGTGAATTTCTTGCCGTACTTCTTCGGGTTCAGCGTGAAGCTGTAGCCGGCCTTCACGTCGGTGGCCACCACCTTGCCGTTGACCAGCAGCTGCACCTTGGCCACGCCGTTCCGGTCACTCGCCGACGCCGTGAACGTCATCTTCTTGGACAGCTTCGACTTGTTCTTCGGCGCCCTGGTGACCTTGAACGTCGGGGCGGTGTTGTCGACGATCACCGTCCGCGTGGCGCTCGACGAGTTGCCCAGCCTGTCGACGGCCACCCAGGTGATCGTCTTGACCCCGTCCTTGCCGGCCGCCACCCGCACCGACGTCACCGAGCCGGTCCGGCCGGCAAGGTTCGTGACCGCGACACCGCGCGGGTCGGCGGCCTTGACCGAGGTGACGTACGACGTACCCCGGATCAGCGCGCGGTGGCCCGGTGTGATGGACGTCGTCGGTCCGGTCTTGTCGATGTTCACCGGGAACGCGCGGGTCGACGTGTTGCCGGCCACGTCCCAGACCTGTAGCTGCACGGTCGCGGTGGAGGTGACGGAGGCGCGCGCGTCCCAGGCGAAAGTCGGGGCACTCGACCGCAGCACACCGTCGACGGTCCACTCGGTACGGACGATCGGCGACGCGTCGTGGATCGTCGGCTTCAGGGTGCTGACACCGCCGACCCAGCCGGTGCCCGTGTCCAGCCGGTTCGTCGAGTAGGTGCCGACGAAGTCGACCTGCGTGATGACCGGCGGCTGGTCGTCAACGGTCACGGTGTAGCCGGTCTCGATGGTGGTGGTGTTGCCGGCGAGGTCACGGAGGACGAACGCCGGAGACGCCGCACCGGTGACCGCGGTCCAGGTGTAACTCCAGGGGTCCCCCTCCAGCTGGGTCCGGAGCTGGCCGTCGAGAGCGTCGATGCGCCAGACGTCGGCGGCGACACCGGTCAGCGTGATCTTGACCGGCCCGCTCGGCACCGACGACCCCGGCGCCGGTGAGAGGGTCGCGCTGGGCAGGACGTTGTCGACGCGTACCCGTACCGACTTCTCGCTCTGATTGCCAGCCGCGTCCGCGGCCCGGACCACGACGGTGGCCAGGGTGTTCTGGGGCAGACTTGCCAGCGAAACCCGGCAGCCATCGGTCCGGGTGCAGTCCGCCTCGACGCCGCCGACCGTCGCCCGCAGGTCGGTGACCTCGACGTTGTCGGCCGCAGCCGGGTAGAAGACGAGCTCGGCGGGTACCTTCTGACCGTCGAGTAGGCCGGTGCCGGCGATCACCGGCGCGAGCTGGTCGATGCCCCCGGTGGTCGGGTTGACCGTCAGCAGCGCCGTGTTATCGGACCGGTCCGGGTCGCCGGGGCGGCTGGTGCACTCGCACGGCGGATTGACCTGGACCGCCGCCTGGGCGTCGGGCACGACACTGTCGATCCGCAAGGTGAACGTCCAGGTCGCGGTCGTGCCCACCTTGAAGAGGTAGGGAGCCCGCACTCCGCAGCCGTAGATCGAGGCGTCGTCGGTGCGGCCGCACCCCGGAGCGCTCACGAACGACGTGCCCGCCGGAAGCGCCACCGCGATCTCGGCCGGCGAATCACCGGAGCGGCCCCTGTCGATCGTGGCCGGGCCGTCGTTGCGCACCCCCACCGTGGCCTGGACCAGGTCACCGACCGCGCCGGAGACCGTGCCGCCGATCGCGACCAGGTCCGCGGTGCTGTTCCCGGTCACCGAAACGTCAACGACCTGGAATGTCCGGTCCTCCTCGGCAGGCAGCGGGTCGCCCTCCCGCAGTTGGAGCACCCCACCGACGCCGGGGGTGCCCCGGGTGCGACCGGCGAGCTCAGCCGCGGTCAGCCACTCGAACTCACCGGCCAGGCTGCCCGGCGCGTAGGTGTCCGACCGCACCCGGTACGGCAGGTCGAGCCGGTAGGTCGAGCCGGGCGCCAGCGCCTGGTCGAAGACGCAGAGCCGCGCCCGCCCGTCGGTGTAGTCGCAGTTGGAGAACTGTTCAGCGGCCTCGTAGCCCCAGTCGGTGTGCAACACGACGCCGACACCCGTCTGTGGCGCGGTGCTCGCGTTGGTGACCGACAGAGCGACATCGAAGTCAGCGCCCACCGCCGCGCTGACATGGGGTGTCGCCCCGGAAAGAAGGACAGGACCGGCAGCCTGGGCGGCCGGAGCCACCAGTACGGCCGATGCCATAGCCGCGGCCGTACCGGCCAGGGCCCAGCGAAGAAGAGATTTCGTCAACGGATTCCCCACGCATTGACAAAGAAAAGATCAGCTCACGCATCGTACGAGACATCGACATGCCCTCGCTGTCCCGCGCGGCACGGGCTGTCCGCCGGGATCGGGGAGGATCCCGGCGGAACGCGGGGTCAGGACCAGACCCATGCGTACGTCGATGCGACGTGTACCCGGTAGAGGCCACTGTCCAGCCGATCGATCCACAGGCACAGGTTGATGGCCGGTGCCCCACTGCAGATCCTGGCCGCCGGCGTCACCCTCTCTCGGCGGTCGCCCGGGTGACCCCGCCTGATCACTTCAACAGCGGCACCAGCTTTTCGAACGCCGCCGCGGCGTGCCGGGCCGCAAGGTCATGGTCGCGGTGCCCCTTGGCCGGGTCGGCGTGGTCGGACACCCCGCGGATGACCAACCAGCCCACCGGATCGGTGACCGCCGTGGCGTCCTCGCGGACGGCCTGCACCAGACCACCGGCCTCGGTCTCCACGACCCGGCACTTCTCGTTGAAGGTCTGCAGGAAACTCCGGATCTCCGATTCCGCGTCGGTGATGACGGCGCCGCCGCTCCCGACTGTTCCGCTCATCACCCGGAACTCCCCGTCGCCCCCGGCCGAGGGCAGCGTGAAGGGCTCGTTGTGCCTGGTGAACAGGTCGTTTACGACTGCCGTCATCGCGGTCGGCAGCATCGTCGCCTCACCCCGCCGGACCGGCCCGTCCGGAGTCTCCCGCCGCTCGTCGTAGTAGACGACCTGGTTGGCGATGACCACATCGCCGATGTCGAGTTTCGGATCGATGCCGCCGGCGATGCCGACGAGGGCGACCACGGCGGGACGGTACGCGCGACGAAGGTTCGCATAGGCGGCGGTGGCCGACCGTTGCCCCCGGTCGAGGGTCTTGGCGAGGACGGCGTCGACACGGCCGCCGCCCTCAGTGTCGAACGCGGCGCGGTGCACCACGCCGGTGGGCGTCTTCTCCGTGCGGTAGTCGCGGGCGTGCCGGAAGACGTCGATCATCGCCCGGGCCTCCTGCGGAAGGACGGTCAGCACCGCCACGTCGGTCAGCGGCCCGCCGGTCGCACCGGGCTCGGCCTCGCCCCGGGCCGCGTTGTTGCCGGAGTTGATCCGGCTGCCACGGAAGGCGTTCTTGCCCACGTTGCCACCGACGATGACGCCCTCATTGTGGATGTTCATGGCTCAGTCCTGCTTCTTGGAGTTGATCTGGCTGTCCTTGAAGGCGTTCTTTCCGACGTTGCCGCCCACGATGACGCCCTCGTTGATCAGCACGTTGGCGCGCTGACGGAACTCGGTGACGTCCACGCCCTTGGCCACCAGGAAGTCGAGAGTCGAGGCGACGACCCGGCGGGTGAGGATGTTCTTGAACTTGACGACGTCCTGGGTCTGGAAGTCGTTGCGGAGCAGCCCCGGCGAGGCCAGCTCCCGCACACTGGTCTGGGCGCCGTAGTCGAAGCCGCGTGGCAACCGGGCTGAGGCCGCCCGGGATCCCTGCCTGGTCATGGCGACGAGTGCGGCGCGGACCAGGTTGATCGGAGCCGACGCGACGGTGCTCGCCGCGGAGGCCAGTCCCCACCACGCCGCCCGCAGATAGGGCCAGGCGCCCTGACTGCGCAGGTCGTCGACGGTCCGGTACAGGTCCTGACAAGGTGTCAGGGCATTGGTGGCGATCTCGAGATAAAGCGTGCGCCCGGCCAGCAGGAAATGGACGTAGACGCTGGTGATCAGCTCGCCGTTCCAGGAGGTGACCTGGCACTCGAGATAGTGCCGGCAGCTGTCGGTCGGGTTGACGAGGACCTGGGAGATCGTGGCGGCGTCCGACCACACCTCGCTCCACAGAGCCTCGTTGCCGGCGACGAACAAGCGGTCGGCCACGGTCAGGCCGGGGATCCTGCGGGCGGGGTCATGGGCGGTGGCCAGCTCGGCGAGACCGGAGCCGACGTATGCGACGAGTTCCCCGTTGCTGAAGGGCAGCTCCTGGAACTCGCGGGCACCCTCGTCGCTCTGGTCCGCGAGGCCGTTCTGGCTGCGGATCATCCGGAGTGCGAATCCCTCGACGCCGATCGGTGTGCCCGACCCGATGAACGGGGAGTAGCCGGAGTAGACACTCGTGTTGCCACGCTGCTGATTCTGGATCTCCTCGATCCGGTGATCCGGGGCGAGCGGCTCCGGCTGGCGGCCGGGCGAGTGCCGGACCGCGTGGCTCCACTGGGTCAGCGAGGTGGCGGCCGGGGTGACGAAGACGACGATCATGGTCAGCAGTGCGCTGCCCAGGAGCGCCGACAGACTCGCGTCCACGCTGGCCGAGGAGCCGAAGGCGGCGCTGGCCGACATCAGGCCGAGGGCGGGAATCGCGACGCCGAGCCCGATGAACAGCACGAACAGGCCGACGGCCGACGTGAGTAGCTGCCGGACCAGCGCACCGAACGCGATCCGTTCACCGGCCATGATCCGCCGCAGGGTGTCGGTGATCATCCGGTAGAACGCCACGACCGTGTGCCAGCCGGCCAGCAGGGCCAGCCCGAGGATCAGGCCGATACCGGAGGTGCAGGCGAGGAGCAGCAGAGCGCCGGCGATCACGCCGTCCCGGATGAGGGCGATCCGGTATGCCCGGCGGCAGTGCATGAGCACGGGGCCCAGATCGAAGCCGAAAGACGGTGCCACCGCGCGCTGTGGCTGCTGGTAGACCTCCTCCACGCTGGTGCGGGCGAAGTTCTCGTCGAGGTAGGCGCCGGCGCACATGTGGCGGGTCGCGGCGCTGAGCCAGTGGGTGTTCGAGGGCGGTGGTTGTCCCGCCGCAGGGCCGGCGGCTGTCGGGTTTCCAGTCATTGGTCATCTCCTGGCGTGTGCCGGATGATCAATTCTCGTCGCATTGACAAGAAGTCGCGTACAGCCAAGTTATGCCCGGTAGCGACTTTGTGTCAACCTGACAATTGGCTACCTTGGATTGACGGACGTACGAGCGGGCGTCGAACCTTCATGGCTTCTCGTCGATCTATCGTCCGGACCACCCACGAAGATCAGCTCCAGGTTCTGCTGATCGACTGGGACAGGGCGCCGTTCACCGGCTGCCCGGCGCTTTCAGGGGGACCCGTTCCGCCTAATGAGGACTCCAGCCGGGCCTGTCGTCAGCGTCGCGGGATCCAGACCCCGGCCCGCCGTTAGCGGAATCCCTCCAATGAAACGATAATCGTCTATCGAATTCCAGGACTGTTGTGAGGTGACCGGGTTGGCGGAGCCGTCGGATGCCCATCTCGTGATCTCGGCCCAGCAGGGCGACAGCTGGGCCGCGGAGGCCCTGCTGTCCAGGTACCTGCCGTTGATCAGCAACGTGATCGGGCGTGCGCTGGGGGGCCATCCGGACACCGACGACCTGGTCCAGGAGACGATGCTGCGGGCCCTGCAGGGCATCAAGAACCTGCGCGAGCCGGACAGTTTCCGATCCTGGCTGGTGAGCGTCGCGATCCGGCAGGTCAAGGACTGGGGCCGGGCCCACCGTCGGGCCATCGATCAGCGAGCGCTGCTGTCCGACCTCGGCGATGTGCCCGACGCCGAGGTCGACGTGGCAGCCGCCGCGCTCGAGCGAGCGGACCGGGAGAAGGAGCATCAGCGGTTCCTGGAGGCCACCCGTTGGGTCAGCCCTCAGGACCGGTCGGTGCTACGGCTGTGGTGGCAGGAGCTCAACGGTCAGCTGACCCGTGCCGAGCTCGCCCAGGCCATGAACCTGAGCCCGACACACGCGGCCGTCCGCATCCAGCGGATGCGCGAACACCTGGCACGGGTCCACACCGTGCTCACCGCTTACCAAGCCCGTCCGCGGTGTCCGGGCCTCACCGCCGCCGCCCGCGGATGGGACGAGCACGCCGACGCGCGGTTACTACGCCGGATGTCACGACACGTGACCGGGTGCGAGGCCTGCATCGGTGTCGGCCGCGGGCTGCTGCCGCCCGAGTCGCAGATCAGAGTGGCCGGCCTGGCCCTGCTCCCGGCCCTGCTGGCGCAGCCGGTCACGGCGAATGTGGCCGTCGGCATCCTGCATCGCATCGCCGAGGTGCTGTCGGTCAAGCGAGCTGCCCTGCTGGCTGCCTCGACCGCGGGCGCCACCGTCGCCGCGGCCGTCGTGCTCCTGCCGGCCACCCCCAGGGAACAACCGATAGCGCAACCGCCCCTCGGCACACCACCTGCTGTGGTGTCGCCAGGGGCGCCGGCCACCTCCGCCTCGGCATCCGTCCCGGTGTCACCGAGCCCGGACGGCGCGACGCCCGGGCGGAAGATCTACGTCGCCAGGAATGGTGACGATCAGGCGGCCGGCACCGAGGGCGCGCCGCTGGGAACTGTCAACCGGGCGATAGCGCTGGCCCGGCCCGGCGACACCGTCCTGCTGCGCGACGGCTTCCACCGGGTGACCGGTCCTCTGGAGATCACCACCGACGGCACCGCCGAAGCGCCGATCACCCTGACCAACTACCCGGGCGAGAAGCCGAGCATCGACGCCGGGCAGGTGCCGTCCGACGGGCCGTTCATCAGGCACCGGGCCGACCACTGGATCGTCAGCAGCCTGGACGTGTGGGGCGCGGCCGGTGACGCGTACGCCTGCATCTCCTGTTCGCAGAATGTGCTGCGGAACCTGACCGTGCACGGCAACGCCGGATCCGCCCTCACGCTGGGTGGCGCCGGCGCATCCGGCAACAAGATCATCGACAGCGACTTCTACGACAACGCCGACCCGGATGGGCGGTCGGCCGACGGCATCACGTTTGTTGCCGGCTCGGGAGGCGGCAACCTGGTGGGTGGCTGCCGGATGTTCGACAACGTCGACGACGGGATCGCCGTCGAGGGGTTCACCGGCGCCCTGACCATCGACGGGTCCTGGTCCTACGGCAACGGGATCAACCGCTGGAACCTGCCCCGGGTGCTCGGCACCGGACACGGCTTCGAGCTCGGCGACGGGGCTGTTCCGCACCTGATCACCCGCAGCGCCGCCTGGAAAAACAACGGAACCGGCTTCCTCGGCGGCGGTGCGGCACACGAGCTGACCCGCAACACCGCTTTCCGTAACGCCGGGGACGGATTCGCGTTCGCCTCGGCCACACGGCTCCAGGCGAACCTCGCGCTGGGCAACGACCAGGACATTCGACTTCCCGATGGTACGAAGACCGACGGCAACTCGTGGGACGACGCGGGCTGGAGCACCGCGGCGCTCGTGGAGATCGATCCGGCGACGGCGGAGGCGGGCCGGGCCGTCAGCGGTGCACTACCGGTGACCAGGTATCTCACCAACAGCCGCGATGCCGGGACGGGTGCGCCGATGACCCCGTACAGATAATTTTCCTTGCAAGGGTGTTATGTACGTCCCGGAAATCCGTCTGTAACGCGACTCGCACCGGCCGGGCCCTCATCAACCGGCCGGCGCCAACTCGCGACAGGAGGATTCCCCACGGTGAAAACTCACCTCCGTAGACGCCGCACGATCGTGGCGGCCGTGTCCGGGCTCGCCCTGACTGCGGCGGCTGCCGTCGCCGTCGTCGCCGGTCCGGCCGTGCTCGGCCTGGCACCGGTCTCGGCGGCGGCCTGCGACAGTCAACTGTTCGGCTGGGCGGCGACCTCGGGCAGTGGCCTGAGCACGACGACCGGCGGCGGAAACGCGACGCCGCAGACCATCACCACGCTCGCTGATCTCACGAAGTACGCCGGTGACTCGACTCCGCGGGTGCTGCGGATCTCCGGCACCATCACCACCGGGGGCTACGCCGTCGACGTCGCAAGCAACAAGACGGTCATCGGCGCCGACGGCAACGCCACGATCTACGGCGGCCTGAACATCAAGGCCGGCACCAGCAACGTCATCATCCGGAACCTGAACATGAAGGGCTTCTGGCCGAACTCCGGCCCGGACGACACCTTGGCCGCGCGAGGTGCCCACCACCTCTGGTTCGACCACCTCAACGTCTGGGACGCCACCGACGGCCTGCTCGACATCACCCAGGGATCCGACCTGGTGACGGTGTCCTGGTCGAAGTTCTGGTACACCAACGCGTCGCACCCGCACCGGCTCGCCAGCCTCAACGGCTCCGACGCCAACAACGACAGCATCGACGCCGGCAAGCTGAACGTCACCTACCACCACAACTGGTTCGCCGACCTGGTCGACCAGCGCATGCCCCGCGTGCTGTTCGGCAAGGGCCACGTCTACAACAACTACTACACGACCACCGGCAACCTCTACGGCATCGGCGTCGGCGCGCTGGCCTCGGTTCTCGTCGAGAACAACTACTTCAAGAAGACCAACAACCCGCATCAGTTCATGTACGCCCGCCCGTCCTACATCACCGCGCGGGGCAACACCTACGAGAGCACCACAGGGGTACGCGACACCGGCGCCGGCGGCACGGGCGGTGGCGTGACTCCGTTCACCACACCGCCGTACAGCTACACCCCGGAGGCGGCGAGTGCGGTGCCCACCTCGGTGCAGGCCTGCGCGGGCCCGAAGCTGACCGGTACGACGACCACCCCGCCCACCACGGCACCGACCACCACGGCACCGTCCGGGTCCTGCTCAGCCACCTACCGGACCGTCAACTCGTGGGACGGCGGTTTTCAGGGCGAGGTGACCGTCACCGCCGGCGGTTCGGCCATCAGCGCCTGGTCGGCGAAGTGGACGCTGTCCAGCGGGCAGGCGATCAGCCAAGTCTGGAACGGCAAGCTCACCGCCAGCGGCACCAGTGTCGTCGTCACCAACGAGACCTACAACGGCGCCCTCGCCGCCGGCACCTCGACCACCTTCGGCTTCCTCGCCACCGGCACCGCCTCGACACCGTCCGTCACCTGCGCCTGATCCCCCTTTTTTCATCCCCAATTTGGGAGCGCTCCCGCTCCCTCCGAGAGGTCAGCATGTCCCGATCCCGAAAGGTCCTGGCCGCCGCGGTGGCCGGTCTCCTGACATTCGCCGGTCTGGTCGCCACCAGCCGGTCCGCCAGCGCCGCGACCGTAGCCGCCTTCCCCGGCGCGGCCGGTCCGGCCATGTACGCCACCGGCGGCCGTGGCGGCGACGTCTACCACGTCACCAATCTCACCGACAACGCCACGTCACCGCAGGCCGGTTCGCTGCGGTACGGCATCAACACCACGCCGAGCACCGGCCGCACCATCGTCTTCGACGTGGCCGGCACCATCAAACTGTCACCGGCCGGCCGTCAGGGCTGGCTCACCATCGGCGCCAAGAACCTGACCATCGCCGGGCAGACCGCGCCGAAGCCCGGTATCACGATCATGGGCCAGGCCACCAAGATCACCGGAAGCAACGTCGTCATCCGGCACCTGAAGTTCCGGCCCGGACAGGACCAGGCCAATCCCGGTACGGCGACGAACGACGGCATCTGGATCACCGGCGACAACGTGATCGTCGACCACGTCTCGGTCAGCTGGCACGACGACGAGGGCATCAGCTCCAGCGACGCGGCCGGGCAGATCACCGTGCAGTACGCGATCGTCTCCGACGGGCTGAACTACAACGGGCACAGCTACGGCGCACTGGTCGGCAGCGATGTGACCGGATCCAACATCGCCTACCACCACAACCTGTTCGCCCACCACAAGAGCCGCCTGCCGAGACTCGGCAACGAGGTCGGCGCGACCACCAACGTCGAGTGGAGCAACAACGTCGTCTTCGAGGGCAAGGGCTACAGCGGCGACGGCCAGCTCGCCCGGGCCAACTTCGTCGGCAACACCTACCTGCGGCAGAACACCAGCAACCCCGAGGTGTTCACCGGCGCCACCGGGACCAGCGCGTACATCTCCGGGAACAGGGGCGACTACGACGGCGACGCCAACCTGGCCAACGGCGTCGATGTCGCCTGGGACCGCTTCACCGACGTCCCGACCCACGCGTCCAGCAGGTTCGCCGTTCCGAACATCACCACCGAGTCGGCGTCCGCCGCGCTGACCAAGGTCCTCGCCAACTCCGGGGCCTTCTGGTGGTCACGGGACGCCGTCGACACCCGGGTGATCAACGAGACGAAGAACACCAGCGGTGCGGTGATCAACTATCCGAACGCCACCGAGTGGAACAACGCTTGGAACGCCTCGCAGGTCAACGCACCCAGCGGGTGGGACACCGACCGGGACGGCATGCCCAACACGTGGGAGTCGGCGAACGGGCTGAACCCGAACAGCGCCGACCACAACGGCGACGCGGACGGCGACGGTTACCGCAACGTCGAGGAGTACCTCGACTACGCCGCCAACGGAGGCCAGGCGACCACCCCCACGACACCGCCCACCACCAGCCCCACCCCGAGCACACCGCCGACGGGCGGTGGTGCTTGCTCCGCCGCCTACGCCACCACCAACTCCTGGTCCGGGGGCTTCCAGGGTGAGGTAACCGTGACCGCGGGCAGCGCAGCAATCGCGGCCTGGACCGTCACCTGGACCCTCGGCAGCGGCCAGACCATCAGCCAGACCTGGAACGGCAAGCTCACCACCAGCGGTGCAGGAGTCACCGTCGCCAACGAGTCCTACAACGGCGCCCTGGCCGCCTCGGCCTCGACGACGTTCGGCTTCCTCGCCACCGGCACACCGACGACACCGACCCTCACCTGCACCGCGAGCTGACGACGGAACCGCGGCCGTGCCCGCCTCGTGCGGGCACGGCCGCGATCGAAAGGAGTACCCGTGTCCACGTTCCCCAAGTTCGTCGCCGCCCTCGCACTCGTCGCCGGTGGTGTCGTGGTCGGACTGACCAGTACGCCCGCCGAGGCCGCGACCCTCACCGTCGCGAAGGACGGCACCGGCATGTACACGACGGTGCAGGCGGCCGTCGACGCGATCCCGGCGAGCAACTCCACCAGGCAGGTGATCACCATCAAGGCCGGTACCTACCGCGAGATCGTTACCGTCAACAAGCCGTACGTCACGCTGCAGGGACTCGGCTCGTCAGCCGCCCAGACGGTGATCGTGAACAACCACAGCAACGCCGGCGGCTACGGCACGTCGAACAGCGCCACCGTCTTCGTCAAGGCGAAGGACTTCCTGGCCACCAACCTGACCATGTCGAACGACTACGGCGAGGGCAGCCAGGCGGTGGCCGTCAACGTCAACGGCGACCGGGCCGTGTTCGACAACGTCCGGTTCCTCGGCAACCAGGACACCCTGCTGGTCAACAATTACCGCCACTACTTCCACAACGTGTACGTCGAGGGCACCGTCGACTTCATCTTCGGCGGCGCGAGTGCGGTCTTCCACAACTCGACCATCTACGAGAAGCGGTCGAGCGGTGGTCCGATCATCGCGGCCAACACCGACACCGCACTGAGGTACGGAATCCTCTTCTACAAGAGCACCATCACCGGCGCAGCGAACAACGTGACGACCCTTGGCCGCCCATGGGGGCCGGCCGCCCAAGTGCTCTACCGGGAGTCCAGCCTCAGCGCGACGATCAAGACGGCACAGCCGTGGACGGACATGTCGGAGAACTCCTGGACGAACGCCCGGTTCCTGGAATACCGGAACACCGGCGCCGGTGCGAGCAACAACAGCAACCGGCCGCAGCTGACCGACGCGCAAGCGGCCGACTACACGCCACAGAAATACCTGGCCGGCACCGACGGCTGGAACCCGATCGGCGCATCCACGACCACCGCGCCCACCACGCCGCCCGCCGGTGGAGCCTGTACCGCGACATACCGGACGACCAGCTCCTGGTCCGGCGGTTTTCAGGGTGAGGTGACGGTGATCGCCGGGAGCACAGCCATCGCCTCGTGGACGGTCGGCTGGACCCTCGGCAGCGGCCAGACCATCAGCCAGGTCTGGAACGGCAAGCTCACCACCAGCGGAACAGGAGTCACCGTCACCAATGAGACCTACAACGGCACCCTGGCCGCGGGCGCTTCCACCACCTTCGGGTTTCTCGCCACCGGAACACCGACGGCACCCGGCCTCACCTGTTCCAGCAGCTGATCGCCACCCGATCTGACCTCTGCGACACAGCCTTCTCGGGCAGGCGACCGAGAAGGCTGTGTCGTCATCCGACCAGGGTCATCGAGTGAAGGTCAGGTACGCCCAACTGCCGACGGTCGTGGCGTTCACAGCGTCGCCCGAGGAGGTCCACACGTACGACGACCGGACTCGCAGGCGCAGGCCCTTGTCGTGCGGCGGCCCCAGGGTCACCCTCGAGCGACCGTTCGCCGCGAGCGTGAAGTACTGCGAGCCGGCGTAGCGCCACTTCCCGTTCACGTACACCTGCAGCTCCAACCGCTGGGCGCGGCCCTGGTAGGCCGTCATCACGGTGGTGAAGACCGGGTTCTTCGACTTGTGGAAGTAGTAGTACTTCGTCGATCCGATCTTGCCGGTCTTGTACTGCCCGCCGACCGCCAGGGACACGTTGACCTTGGCGTAGGCCGTAGCCTTCGCGGTCCTCGGAGCCGTACGCGTATCGCCGGTGAAGCGAGCGGTCACCGTGGTGTTCCGGGTCATCCAGACGGTGGCCGACAGTTGGCCCTTGCTGTTGACCTTGCCTTTCGCCACCAGTTTGTTCGGCTTGTCGCCGCCGTACGGGTCGGCCCAGATCTCGACGACCCGGTTCTGGTACGACTTGCCGAGCGTGGCGGTGAACACGACCTTCTTGTTGTACGTGTGCGTCGTGCCGTTGCCGTTCAGGCTCAGTGTCGTGGCGTCCTTGGCGATGCTGGTGGTGTCGGCAGCGGAGGCGGCGATGTGCTTGGGGTCGCCGGCGTACGACACCTGGTAGGTGACCTTGCCACCGGCGTACGGGATGTCGGTGAACGAGAACCGGTTGTTCGCACCCAGTGCCCTGATGCCGAGCGGTTGCCCCTTCGGCGCCTCCTCGTCGACGCGGACGACCGTCAACGGGGTGCCGGCCGGCAGCGGGACGCTGGCCGTGAGCGTGCCCGAGACGGTGAGCGACTTCCCCCTTGCGGCGGTGGCCGGAACATCGACGGTCAGGGTCGTGACGGACTTGGCCGGGTCCACCAGCGCCTGCAGGATGAACTCCTTCCTGGAGTTCTCCGCCACCGCGAACAGCCGGCTGCCGCTCGGTTCCCAGGCGAGCCCCTGTGCGACCAGGTTGTCAGCGCCGGTGATGTTGGGATCCGTGTCCGGCAGATCGATGATCCGGATCGGTGTGGCCGAACCAGCCGGATAGACGTACACCTCAGGCTGGTAGTTCAAGTTGCCGTAACCGATGGCCAGCGTCTCGTCTGCAGCCACTGCCAGCGCGTGCGGGCTGCTGACAGGCGGGTAGGAGGTCACCAGCGCCATGTCCGAGGTCTTCCAGACCCAGGTGCCCTCGCCGCTGGCGGTGTACAGCAGGCTTCCGTCGGGGGAAAGAGCCAGGTCGTTGAACCACGGCTTGTCGGCACCCACGGCGGTCCGGATCGCGGTGCCGCTCGACACGTCGTACGCGGAAGCCTTGCCCGAGCTCGCGGCGGCGAGCAGGTTCGGGGCGCCCGCGACCGTGGCGAGGCGCGGTGGCTTCGGCCATCCGGACGCGTCCTGGGCAAGCGCCACCGTGGGCTGGTCCCCGGTGATGTCCACCGAGCCGATGTCGCCGCCCTCGTCGTCGCCGTACCCGAACCAGATCTTGCCGGCAGTGGCTGCCACATACGTCGGGGTCGTGTCGTCACCGGTCGGGTAGCGGGCAGCCTCGGTCACCGTGTCGGTGGCGATGGACACCACGGCGTCGGCGCCGGGCACGGCCGCATAGAGGTGGGCCGAGTCGGCGGCCAGCGCAAGCCCCTGTACGCCCGGCAGGTTACGCCGGACGCCGAGGACCTTGCCGGTGAAGTCCGCCGCAACGATCGTCGAGTTTCGCGCATCGCTGACGAAGACCCGCTGGTGAACGCCGTCGACGACGAAGTCGGACACCGTCTCCACCGGCAGTCCGGGGCGCGGCACCGGCTCCGGGTCCGGCGTGGTCGGATCGGTCAGGACGTTCAGGGAGAAGACGTTCTGGGAGTTGCTCGTGACGGCGAACAACCGATCGGTGCCACCCGGCTCCCAGGCGAGGCCATCGTTCGCGAGGGTGTCCGCACCGCTGTTGGTGCCGGTATTGGGAAAGTCGTACCTGCGTAGGACAGTCATCGAGCCCGGCGCGAAGGTGTGCACGTCGGGGGCGTACCAGGCGGAACTGCCGGTGGCGACGGTGCCGTCGTCGGCGACCGCCACGGCGTTGGCTGACCACTCGGTGCGATAAGTCCCTGCGGAGGACAACTGCGGGACCTTCCAGACCTCGTGGGACCCGCCGGCCCGCGCTGTGATGAGGCGCTTTCCGTCAGGGGTGAGGGCGAGGTCGTCGGTACGGCCGTTGCCGAGTGTCTTCACCGCGGTTCGCCGGGCTGCGCCGGTGGAAACGTCGAAGACAGCGACCCGGCTGGCGGTATCGGAGTACGTGGACTCGCCCGCGGCGAGCACGCCGGGCGCCGCTGGGGTGGCGGCGAGCCTGGGCGCGGCCAACCACGGCGTGTCCTTGTCCTGATCGAGTAGCACAGTGGGCGCCGCGCCGGCCAGGTCGAGCGAACCGATGCCGGCCTGCGTGGCGTCGTCCGCGGTTCCCGACCCGTCGTATCCGAACCAGAGCAGACCCCCGGTGTACGCCAGGAACTTGGGACCGGTGCCTGTGCCGGTGTCGTACCGTGCGGTCTCGGTGAGGGTCTCCGTCGCCAGGGACACAATGGAGTCGGCGCCGCGCACCGCGCCGTAAAGGGTTGTCGCGTCCGGCGAAAGGCTGATGCCGGCCACCCCGGGCAGACCGCTTCGGGTGGCGATGACCGTTCCGTCGTAGCCCGTCGCGATGATCTTGCCGGCCTGCGGATCGCTGATGAAGATCTGCTTGTGCACGCCGTCGACGACGACCCCACCCACCGATGAGATGGGCAACCTGGTCGCCGCGTCGGCGAAGGCGGGCTGGGCAGAGGCGACCAGGGAGATACCGGCGATGAGGACCGCGCCGGCCGTGGCTGCGCCGAGTCTTGTGCGCATGTAGTTATGAACCCCCATGACAGTGTTGCTGAAGATCTTTATGTCAGCCGACTGAGCATAGGGGCAGTTCATTCACAATCGTGAGGGCCCATGTGGCTTGCGGCCCCAGCACCGGCTGGCCTGGCCGTCCACCGTGTACTCACAGAGCGCGTTGTCGGGGTCGACCCGGTACCGCGCCGCGCGCATGGCCCACACACGGACGCGCCGGAGACCCCCGTGGTGAGAGGCCTCCGGCGAGGCGTTTCCGCGCATTTCCCGCGGCTTTATCCCGCTGGCGTTTCGTTCAAACCCAAACCACGCAGGATGTTATCGCGGTTCGCATCCCCGCGCAGCGCGGTCAAGGACTTCAAGCGGCCCAGCAAAGTCGTGGAAGATGCGGGGCACTTCAAGTCCTGAATCGCCGACAAGGTCTTTTCAAAACGCTGAATGCGACTTTCCAGATCCGTTCCACTCGGAAGGCTCGCATTCTTGAGCGCCACCTGCGCGTTCACCTGGGCCTGAGTGGGCGGGCAGCGACCGGGAACATTTACCCCGGTAGGACCCACGCGGTCGGCCGTCGCGTTCGGATCCCCCGGACTGAAACCCAGCGCCGGCACCAAAGCATTGATGTCACCGGAGCCGGCTCCGGCGTTCCCCGTCGCTCCGCCCGGGGCCGCGTCACCGGATCCTGCGGCGACTCTATCCGCTGGCGTTTCGTTCAAACCCAAACCACGCAGAATGTTATCGCGGTTCGCATCCCCGCGCAGCGCGGTCAAGGACTTCAAGCGGCCCAGCAAAGTCGTGGAAGATGCCGGGCACTTCAAGTCCTGAATCGCCGACAAGGTCTTTTCAAAACGCTGAATGCGACTTTCCAGATCCGTTCCACTCGGAAGGCTCGCATTCTTGAGCGCCACCTGCGCGTTCACCTGGGCCTGAGTGGGCGGGCAGCGACCGGGAACATTTACTCCAGTGGGACCCACGCGGTCGGCCGTCGCGTTCGGATCCCCCGGACTGAAACCCAGCGCCGGCACCAAAGCATTGATGTCACCGGACTCGGCGGCCTGGCTCATCCCCGTGCCGACCGCGAGCGCTGAGCCGAGCAGCGCCGCGGCGGCACCTCCGATCACCAGCTTGCGCATCCGGCTGCTGACTCCGCGTCGATACATGCACGGCTCCTCTTCGTCTCGGTACTGCCTGTGCCGAGATGTACGAGCAGTGACGTGGAAGCAGTTCAGGATACTGAGGGAGCTTTCCTTAAAGATTCTTAAACGTGACTCCCGAGGCGTGCAGCCGCCCGGCGCGTCCGCCCGCTCACGCGGGCGAGAGCCCCCGGAAGTAGCACTGACCGGGGTCGGTATCCGGGCCCAGTTGCTCGCAGTGGAAGCGGATGGAACCGAAGGTCTGTGTCGTGGCAACCGAGTTGGCCCACCCCGGGTCGGTGATCTGCCAGGAGAACGCCAACTGGTATGTGCCCGCGTTCGGCAGGTAGAACGTCGTGCCCTCCTCGGTGTTGGGGAGGCTCGGCGGCATCGGCGAGATCGGGGTGGTGATCAGTCCCGAGCAGCCCACACGCCACCCAAGCTCCACAAAGGGTGGACAACAAGAATGGCCTGAACCGTGGGCCTCGGCCGTACCGGTAGATTTCAGGTGTGGACAGTTCCCCCGCGGTCTCCGGTTCTCCCACCGCGTACGAGATATTCCTGGCCGCTGCGGGGCGTAAGCGTTCCGCAGCCGAGCGTGAACAGTGGGCCGCGGATCATGCCGGGGACCCTGAGGAGCCGCGGGCGTTAGTGGATGCCGGGTGGGCGACAGCCCGCGGCGACGACTATGAGCGGGCGTTGGAGTTGTTCCGCCGGGCCGCGGGATTCGGCGGCGAATGGGGCCGGGATGCGCAGGTCGGCGTCGCGGAACAGCTCTACGCGTTGCAGCGTGACCGGGAAGCCGACCAGGTTCAGCGCGTTCTCCGAGCAGAGCTGGACGAACTGCCCGGTAGTCCTGGCACGTTGCGAATCTTCGATGACATGACCGAAATGCTCTCCGACGCCGGCCAGGAGCGCCTGGCCCTCGAATGGTGCCAGGCCGGGCTGAACCACGTGGTCGGAGCCGATGACGACCCCGAGGCGGAAAGGCGGCGGCATGGGCTGCTCATCAACCGCGGCTATCTTCGGGAGAACCTCGGTATACCGCTCGACGACGAGGATCTCGAAGCCCGAGCCGAGGCCGACAGGACACTCGCGCAAGTGACCACGATGATCAATGAACGGCTGAAGTCCGTGGAACGTAGCGATGATCTCGATGTACCCCGTGATGGGACAGCCTTCGACGGGATCGTCCTGCGGTGGGTTCGGGAGGATTTCCCGACGGTCCGATCTCGCTGGCCGGAATCGACTGCCCATTACGGCGCCGATTACGAGACGTACGCTGGGCGGATCCAGCGCGAGGCCTACGCGTACGAGGACTCCGGCGCCGCTCGGGTGCATCTGGTCACCGCGACTCTCGCCGACTACGAGGCGTACGCGAACTCGCAGAGACGCGATCCGGCCGACCAGTCGACCCGGCAAGCCTACGGCGAGTGGTGCACCAAGGCGCGCCCCGACCGGGTGCGGCCCTGGCCGCCCCAGCGCAACAGCGCATGCTGGTGCGACTCGGGACGTAAGTACAAGAAGTGCTGCGCGGCACCGGCCCGCCCGCGGGCCTGACCGGAACTCGTCGATGCGCCCTGAGCTGCGGTAGCCGGAAGGAAGTGCGCCAGCCGGCGAGCCGATCGCGTCGGCTCAGGAGATCTCGGGAACGGTGGTCAACAGCCATGCGATGGGTTGCGGGCCGCCCGGGTCCGGCTCGTACTCACCGCTCTCGACGTTGAGATTGTGCCGATGCACGGCAGTGACACTGTCGCGCTCGACGATCCAGTAGCGCGGAATCCCAGCCTTGGCGTATTCCGCCTTCTTGATCATCCGGTCGATCACCTCGGAACCCCGGGACACGACCTCGATAGCGAGCAGAAGCCCCGCCGTGCCGGCATAGCTCGACCGGGCTCGACGCGGCGGCATCCCCTCCGCCCACACCGTCAGGTCAGGCACCCGCCCACCGCCGACATCGATACCGCAGTCCGTCGCTACCTGTTCCGGACCGTAACCGTTGGTGAGGAACCAGGCGAAAATTCGGGAGACGAGGAGCGCGTGGTCGGGATCCGCCGACGGCACGACGGACAGCACTCCCTCAGGACTCAGTTCGTAGCGGTGGTTCTCGTCAGCGGCGGCCATCTGGGCAAGGTCGTCCAGCGTCACCTGGGTCGGCATTCCCGCACCCACGGCTTCGGCGCTCATCGTGCCCCCACGGGATTGCCGGATTCGAGGCCCGATCGGGCGAATTCCAAAAGGGATCGGCACGTTTTCGACACGCGATCACCATCCGATCACCACCGTCCCGCCATGCAGGACACCGCGAGCAGAGCATGGAAAGCATGAAGGCCGTGAACCGCGTTTCCGCAGCTCACGGCCTTGAATGCTTTGTGCGCCCGAAGGGACTCGAACCCCTAACCTTCTGATCCGTAGTCAGATGCTCTATCCATTGAGCTACGGGCGCTTGCCTTGTTGCTCAGTCAGCCTACAACACCGACTTTCGCGCGGAGACTCCGGGATTCGAACCCGGGAGGGGCTTTAAAACCCCAACCGCATTAGCAGTGCGGCGCCATAGACCAGACTAGGCGAAGTCTCCCCGGTGACCCGAGGGCCACCGAGGCTTGACAATACCGGACTCGGTGACGGCCGCACAAAGAGGTAGGCATCCGGCGCACCGGAGATCTTCGCGACCGGGCGCGAACAGGCGAAACGTTGCGGATGCGGCTAGGCTGCCAGCGATGGAGGACAACACGCGCCGGGAGGCTCCGCGGGCTCGGGATCCGCGAAGCCCGTTCAGCACGCCCGAGCAGACGCCCTCCGCTGAGCGACCGGCCGCGAGCCCCGGGCGCCGCGGTGCGCCGCCGGCGGTCACCTTCCAACCCCCGGCCCCTGACTCAGGTGCCGAAGGTCACTCTTCAAACCCCTCTTCGGGTACGGATGCGGCCCGCCCACGCAAGCCCGAGGCACCGGCCGTGCCGTCCCAGCCGGTCCGCAGCCCCGAGCAGCAACCCGCCACGCCCGCGGCCGGCCCCGAGCCCACCACCGGCCCGGATCCCGCGAAACGCACCACCACCAAACCCGCGGCCACCGCCCCGGCACCGGCAAAGCGCACCGCCACCAAACCCGCGACCTCCGACGATCCGGCACCGACGAAACGCACCGCTACCAAACCCGCGGCCGCCGCCCCGGCACCGGCGAAACGCACCGCTGCCAAACCCGCGACCTCCGACGATCCGGCACCGGCAAAGCGCACCGCGGCAAAGAAAGCGGCACCCGCCAAGAAGACCCCAGCCAAACGCGCCCCAGCAAAGAGGGCCACCGAAAAACCGGTAGAGGTCACCGCAGTACCGGTGGAGGCCGCAGCAACGGCGGAAGCGCCGAAGCTTCACGTGGTCGAGCCGGGAGAAACGCCGGTCCAGCTGGCAGTCGTCACCACCGAACCCGGCCGGCGCGGGTTCGACTCGATTGCCGAGCAGGTGGTGGCGGAACCGGCCCGCACCCCGGAAATCCTGGCCCACGCCCTGGTCCAGGCCCTCGGCCCGCGCGCCCGCGGCTGGACCGATCACGTCCGCGCCACCTACCCCACGGCTTCGCGGGACGCTCTGACCAGGCTGGCCGTGCAACGGTTCACCCGGACCGCGGGACTGCGTGGCGGCGTTGGAGCGCTCGCCGGCCCGTACGCCCCCATTGCTCTTGGCGTCGCAACCGTGATCACGCACGCCGAGCTGGTGTTGCACCTCGCCGCGATCCATGGTCTTGATCCGAGTGACCCGCAGCGGGCCGCGGACCTGTTGCGGCTGGTCAGCCCGGGCGCCGGAACGGTGGCCGGCTGGGCCGCCCTGACCTTGACCGGTCCCGGCATCCGGCTGCTGGCGGGGGTTCTGAGCGCCCGCACGACGACCGAGGCGATCGCGGTCCGGGCGCGCCGGTACTACACCGAGAGCCAGCTCAACCAGGAGTCGGGCAGCAGCTGGTAGCCGACGAAGGCCACGATGTCGAGCAGGCTGTGGGCGACGATCAACGGCATGAGGCGTTTGGTACGCAGGAAGAACAGCACGAAGACCACGCCCATGACCGCGTTGCCGATGAAGCCGCCGAAGCCCTGGTAAAGGTGGTAGGAGCCGCGCAGGACGGCGGACGCCGCGATGATCCAGAGCACCGGCAGCTCGGCTGACCGGAGTCGGGTGACCAGATATCCGACGACGATCACTTCTTCGAGGACGGAGTTCTGGATCGCGGAGAGGACCAGCACGGGCACCGACCACCAGTAGGGTTCGAGCCCGGACGGCCTGATCTGCGCGTTGATGCCGAGCTGTAGTGCCGCGTACACGAAGAGCAGTCCGGGCAGCCCTATGCCGGCGGCCAGCGCGGATCCCCAGCCGATGTCGTATCCGGGTCGGCGGTAGTCGATGCCGAGTTCACGCGGTCCGATGCGGTCCTTGGCGAGCAGGAAGAACGCCAGGGCCACGGGGATCAGTGCGAAGAAGATCCCGAGCATCTGGTACGTCAGGTCGAGGTAGATCCGTGGCGAGACGGTCGGGTTGAGTGTGGTGGTCTGCTGTGCGAGGGGCTTCTCGGCGGTGAGTTTCGCGGTCAGCGATACCACGGAGTAGACGGCCGACTGTCCGAGCGACAGCAACAGCACGATGGCGATCTCGGCCCGGTAACGCGGGCGGGTGGTCAGCTGCTGGTCTTCCACGGTCACCCCGCCACTCTAGGCGAGTCACAAATCCACCTATTTCGCCATGCGACACACCGCTGTCGCACTTCAGGTGCGTCGTGTTCCCGACTGTGCTGACCACCCTGAATGGCATGGGAGACCTCGCACGCTTGCTCAAGGAGAGCTGGAGCCTCGTCGAGGAACATCAGGACAAGGTTGCCGGCTATTTCTACGCGCGGATCTTCCTGTCGTATCCGGATCTGCGCGATCTCTTCCCCGTCCAGATGGACGTGCAGCGGGCCCGTCTGCTGACCGCGATCGTGACCGCCGTGCAGACGCTGGAGGATCCGGAGCGGTTCGACGAGTACCTGCGGGCGCTCGGGCGCGACCACCGCAAGTTCCACGTGGAACCAGAGCACTACGAGGTGGTGGGCGGCGCGCTGATCGAGTCGATGCGCGCCTTCGCGGGTGAGGAGTGGGGCGTCGAGTACGACCAGGCGTGGGCCGACGCATACGCGGTGATCGCCTCGAAGATGCTGGCCGGCGCCGAGGCCGATCCGAACCCGCCGTACTGGTACGGCGAGGTGGTCGCGCACGAGCGCCGCTCCAAGGACATCGCCGTGTTCACCGTGCTGCCGTTGCAGCCGCTCGACTACCGGGCCGGGCAGTACCTGAGCATCGAGGCCCCCCGCTACCAGCCCCGGCTGTGGCGTACCTACTCCCCGGCGAACGCGCCCCGGCGGGACAACACGCTGGAGTTCCACGTGCGGGCGGTGGGCGCCGGCTGGGTGTCGAGCGCGCTGGTCCGCCGGCTGCGGGTCGGCGACATGATCAAGCTGGCCGCGCCGATGGGGACGATGACCCTGGACCGAAGATCGACCCGGGACGCCGTCTTCGTAGCCGGTGGCACCGGGCTGGCCCCGATCAAGTCGCTGCTCGAGGAGCTGACCCGGTACAACCGGACCCGCTGGGTGCACGTCTTCTTCGGCGCGCGCAACCGTGAGGATCTGTACGACCTGGCCGACCTGAACCGGCTGGCCGCCCGCTATCCGTGGTTGTCGGTGGTGACCGCGTGCAGCGAGGACCCGACCTTCCCCGGCGAGCAGGGTGACATCTCGGACGTGGTGGCGAAGTACGGCCCGTGGAAGGAGCACGACTTCTTCGTCTCCGGTTCGGGCCGGATGGTGCGCTCCACCCTGAAGAAGCTGTCCGAACTCCAGATCCCCTCAGTCCGGATAAAGTACGACAGCTTCAGCGACTAGAGAGTCCTAGTAATCCCAGGGCCGCCCGGTCTGCTGATACTGGGCGACCGGGATCAGCTTGGCGTCGGCCTCCATCCGGTCCACGTAGAGCCGCCCCTCCAGGTGGTCGATCTCGTGGCTGATCAGCCGGGCCAGCGCCCGTTCGAAACTGGTCACCACCCGGGTCCCGTCGAACCGCGCGTGTTCCACGTCGATCCGCAGCGGGCGGGGGACCAGTCCGCGGTAGTCGAAGAACGACAGACAGCCCTCGTACTGTTCGTCGCTCTCCCGGGACTCGCCGACGACCCGCGGATTGAGCAGGACGACCGGTTCCACGTCGCGGTCCGGCGGGCGGACCACGGCGGCCGCCACCGGCACTCCGATCTGCGACGCGGCGAGACCCACACCTTTGCTGAACTCGTGCAGGTCCTCCAGGCGGCCGAGCGAGGTGAGCAGCCGGGTGACCGCGTTCCGGGCGGCCACCCCCTCGCGGGGCAGCTGGAAGTGGCGGGCCCGCTGCCGGAGCAGATCGGACCCACGCTGGATGATGCCGATGCCACGCATCCGGTGCGAGGCCCTGGGCAGGGCCGGCTCCGGCGGCCCGGTCTCCTCGTAGACCGGGGCATCGGCGCCGCGGTACCGCCATTCCAGCCGGTACCGCGCGTTGAGCAGGGGCGCGTCGGTTGACCACTCGAAAATGGCGCGACCTCCCTCGGTGCGGCGTTCCAACGGGGTACGGACGGGCACCTCAGCGGCGAGGGACGCCTCCACACCCCAGACCTGGGGTTCGAAGCTCTCCGGGAAGTTCAGCCGCACGGTCAACGACCGGGTCGGCAGGCGGACGGCGCGCTGGAACCACTGGCCCCACTTCTCTTCACCGACCGTGTACGCGTACTCGATGGTGGTCCGCTCGCCGGGGTAGAGCGGGAACTGGCCGCGCCCGTTGGCGAACATCAGCCAGATCTCCTTGGACGCGTCCCGGTCGAGCTTGACCCGCCAGATCATGGGTTCGGCGGCGTCGCTCTCCCCGGCGAACGCCTGCACGTCCATCTCTTCGAAGGTGAGCGGGTTGTCCCGGTGGTGGCGGTTGGAGCCGGCCGGGTCATGTGGGTAGCGGTCCACCGAGATCTTGGCGAGGTACCTGGTGACCGGCTCGACACCGGCGTTGTAGAGCCAGCGCTGGACGCGGCAGCGGTAGGCGCCGTCGGTGTAGGCGAGCTCGGCGACCTCACGCTCGACGATCAGGCCGGTGCCGGGTGGCAGCCACTGCACCGGCACCGGAGGGTCACGGTGCATGCCTGTGGTGCGGGCGTGGCGCAGTTCGTCGTACTCCTGGAATCTCTGCCAGATGGCGCCGCCTGCGCCGAGGACGGCTTCGGCCCGGCGGGCGAAGTCCTCGGTGGGTTTGTGCCGGCGTCCCTCGACGTGACTGACGTAGGAGGGATCGAAGCCCATGCGTGCAGCGAGTTGCTTCTTGGTCATCCCGCGCTCGACCCGCCATTGCGCAAGCGCCGTGACGAACTGATCTGCGGCCCTTTCAATGGGCGAGGTGGTCATCACGGATGTCCCCTTCGCGACGGCATGTTCAGTGTCGCTGGGATCTTGTGTCACCAAGGAGCTAGTAGCGCGTTGCCGACAGATACCTTGACGAATCCGGCAGCGCAGCCACGCTACGTAAAGTAATCATTACCTTGGGCATTCGCCCGAAAGATCCCCTTGGGCGGTGTGGTTAGGCTACCCTTAACCGGGTACCGTGGGTCGTCGCGAGCCCCTGCCGCTCCACAAGAGCCGGCTCGCCCCCATCTGCTTCAGCAAGTTCATCCGCGAGGAGTTGTGCGGTGACTCAGCGACGAGTGCCGCGGGCAGGCGACCGCCCATGAGCAGCATCACCATGGAGCTCACGCAGATCCGCCCCCGGCCATTGGCCCCGGTGACGGCGACCCTGCGCGCCATGTTCGGCACCAGCACCGAGGTCCCCGGGCTGGCCCCCGACCTGGTCGTCCGCGACCTGGCCGGCTGGACCCCGACGGCCCGCCTCGCCGACGTGCACCTGGACACGCTCCTCGAGGCCGCACGCCGCCGCTGGAGCGCCCAGCCGCACGCCGCCGCCGCGCTCGCCTGGAAGTCGTACACCTACTGGCTGGCCCTGCCCGCCGTCCTCGGCTGGGCCTCCGCCCGGCGTGTGCCGTTGCTCACCGCAACCGACACCCTGATGCGCTTCGACGACCCGCGCCCGCTGATCACTCTCGGCCTGCGGCCCGACATCCCGGTCGCCGTTCTGCCCCATGATCCGCTCGCGCTCTCCGGCCTCCCGCAGGTCAAGGTCGTAGCCGACGAGGAAGCCCTGCTGACCGAATTCCGCCGCAGCCTCCTCGACGAGCACCTCACCCCGCTGCTCGACGCCATCCACAGCCGGGTTCGCCTCGGCAAACGCACCCTGCTCGGCTCGCTCGCCTCCGGCGTCGCCTACGGCGTCCTACGCTCCGCCGACGCGGTCCCCGGCTCCTCCGCCGAGACGATCGACCGCCTGCTCGGCGCCCTCGGCGTCCGCGACCTGATCGACCTGATCCCCAGCCAGGGCCGGCTCGAAGTGCAACGCAAGACCTGCTGCCTGGCCTTCACCCTGCCGCGCCCCAAGGTCTGCCCGGGTTGCTGCATCAAAACCACTTAGCGGTACGACCTACACAGGCCCCGTGGCGGCCACGCGACGAGCCCGTCGGCCAGAGACCGAAACGCGACCGCCGGGCTGAATCCGGTGGCAACCACCCCAGGCGCTCCAGAGCCACTTCACGGCGTGGACCTTGCAACATCTCCCGCCAGGGAGTCTTCTGCGCAGCCACCTCACCTCGAGAAGGACAGCGAGCGAAGGCGGCAGGATCGGTGCCGGCCCTGGTTGCTGCCTCTTCACAGTCCTCAGACGGATGACGCCTTCTCGGCCGCAACACCCCGCCGGCAACGCCTCGTCGCCCGCGGATCTTGCACGACTTTCCACGCTCGCGCCGATCTTGCAGCCTTTTCCGCGCCCCAACGGGAAGAAAGCTGCAAGGTCTCCCCGGCGCAGTAGACCTTGCACGACAAAACATGCCCAGACGTGAAAAACCTTGCAAGATCGCCATTAGCGTGGAGAACCGTGCAAGATCTACAAGGCTGATCAGGGTCCAATTCTCCGCGAATGCGACATCCCGCCTCAGGTTGGCATCTTGGTCGCCTGCGCGACCGGTGCGACAGCCCGAAGGCTCGGCGGGCTACGGGCAGGGTCGGGTCAGGTCAGTAGGGTTCGCCGCCGGCCAGGACTGCTTCCGGGTCGTCGACCAGGTGGCGGACATCCCAGACCCAGGCGCCGCCGGTCCAGGTGGGCCGGAAGCCGAGCAGTTCGGACATGGTGCGGAGCATTTCGATGTCGCGGGCCTGCGGGGTCAGCACCACCACGGCCGCCTTCCAGTAGCGGAGGTCGGCCAGGGCCATCTCGCGGCGGGTGTCGTTGATCTCCGGGATCGGGTTGCCCTGCTTGATCGAGGCGATCAGGCCGCTCGTCGGGCGCCACGGCGGCGCGAACATCGCGGTCCGGTCCTGCGGGTCCTGTGGGTTCTGGGCGGGCAGCAGCGCGTACGCCCCGGCGATCCGAAGGTCCTGGCCGGTCTCGGCGGCCCAGCGCAGCGGGTCGGGGTAGGCGCTGTCCGGCAGTGGCAGCGCGACCATGGTGTGCTGGTCGTCGACGTATGTCCGCCAGGCGCCCGAGCTGACGAACGTGGGCACCGGGTCCATCGGGACGGTGGCCAGCGGCTTCGGGATCAGCGGGACCAGCGCCATCGCGACCGCGGTGATCATCGCGACGCGGACCGGGCCACGGGAGGCGGGCTGGCTGCGGATCATGTCGGCGGCGCGCTGGCAGCCGAGGGCGAGCACGATGCCGACGATCGGGGCGATGGCCATGGCCCAGCGGGTGGGGACCGCCGAGTCGAGCACCGGGATGCTGTGCAGCACCGCCCAGATGCCGGGGACGCCGGTGTCGACGCCGTTGAGCACGATGTTGGGGCCGAGCGACATGGCCGCGAAGAGCAGTGCGATGCCGCCGAGGGTCAGTACCGCGACCGAGCGGCGCAGCCAGATCAGCAGTCCGGCGAAGAGGACGATCAGGCCCCAGCCGAAGAAGGCGTTCTCCTCGGCCGGGTTCTGGGTGAGACGGCTGGCGATCGAGGCGTCGCCGGCAACCGAGTGCCGGGAGTAGGCGGCGAACGATGCGAGGTCGGCGCCGAACGCCCGGACGTACTCGGACAGGCCCTGGTAGCTCTGCGGGCCGAAGAACTGGACGCTGAGCGGGTAGGCGAGCACGGCCAGGGTGGCGGCCGCGGTCACGCCGAGCGCCCGCAGGAACTGGAGTGCCTCGTCCGGATTGCGCCGGCGCCGGGCGATCCCCATGACGAGGCAGAAGAAGCCGAGGCCGACCGCGGTCATGAAGAGGATCTCGAGGTTGATGAACGCCTGCCAGACCAGCAGGCCGGCGAGGATCAGCCCGTTTCGCAGCGCCCGGCCGCGGGCCCGGAGCTCCAGGGTGCGCCAGATGATCAGCGGGACGAGGAACTGGGAGACGATGTTCGGGTGCCCGCCGGCGTGCGAGACCATGCTCGGCGCGAAGGTGCAGAAGAGGGCCCCGACCCAGGCAGCCGCCCGAGATGGGACGAACCTCCGCGAGAGCACCAAATACCACGCCGCGCCGGTAAATGCCAATGCGCCGGTGAGAAATACGTTGAACGCCACATGAGGACCGAACAGAAGAGTGACGGGCGTCAGTGGCAAGGAAACGGCCAACACTGACGTGTTGGCCATCATGTTCACCCCGTCGGGGTAATTCATGCGGTCCGAGAAGAACGGATAGACGCCATCCGTGAGCACGCGCGCACCGTGCGCCAGCATCCACTCGAAGAAAGCTTGATCCTGCGGATCATCACGCAGTTCATGATCAAGATTGAGCCACATAGGTGCGGTCAGGTAGAGCGCCACGGCGAGGAAACTCAGCAGCGCGGCGACATCCCGCCAGGTGAGCCAGCGGCGCCACGAAGGGCTTCCGACCTGCTCTTCGACAGGGTCGACAGTGGGCGCGGTAATGGCCGGCGTGGCCACCGCAACACTTGACCCGAGGGCTATCAGCTCCGCTTCCAGGTCATCGTCGGCGGTCACCCGGCTCGACGGCAGAACGTTCTCGCCGGTCGACTGGCCTGTCGAGTCAAAACCCGTAATCGTCATAGCATCGGCCACCCTAACCGAGGTTTACGAGAAGCCAGCGGTGTGTGTCCCAGGCGTGATAGAGCCGATATGTACGCGTGTTTTCCGCGTGTCCAAGCAGGTGTCCAACCTGTGAACTCCCTGCGGGGTAACCCGTCCGAGTGCTTGCCGTACCCATGTCTCAATCAGGCCAAAAAATCAGTGATGACCAGCGGTCAACTTTCGGATAGGCGCTCCAGATGGTTAACTTCATCGGTCCCGCTGTCACTCGGAACGGCAAGACGAGGGAACCTCACCTATGGCAGACATCACTGGAGACCAGCGGATCCAGTCCGAAGTGCTCGAAGGCCTCGCCACAGCGGTGAACCACCGCAGGTGGTTCGTCGAGCTCGCTCTCCCGCATCTGGGGGACAATCCCATCGAGATCGGTAGCGGTCTCGGTGACTACGCGATCGAGTGGGCCGAGCACCTGCCGAAGTTCACCGCGACCGAGGCCGACCCCGACCGTCTCGTCCTGCTCAAGGAGCGGATGGCGGAGTATTCGAACATCGACGTGAAGCAGATGCTGCTGCCCGTCGAGAACCCCGCGGGGGAGTACAGCGCTGCTGTCTCCTACAACGTGCTCGAGCACATCGAGGACCATGTCGGCGCGCTGCGCAGCATGAAGGAACTCGTCCGCCCGGGCGGCAAGGTGATCATCATCGTGCCGGCGTTCATGTTCGCGATGAGCCAGGTCGACATCGCCACCGGGCACATCCGCCGCTACACGAAGAAGACGCTGAGCGCCGCCTTCGTCGAGGCCGGGCTGGAGATCGAGAAGGTCCACTACGCGAACGCGCTGGGGCTGCTCGGCTACTACACCGCGACCAGCATCTTCAAGCTCGCCCCGAAGGAGGGGCCGATGGTGAAGGTGTACGACTCGCTGGTGCTGCCGGTGACCAAGGCCGCCGAGCGTATCGTCCGGCCGCCGTTCGGCCAGTCGGTCTTCTGTGTGGCGCGCTCGCCTCAGTGATCCACGGTCATCAAGGCCGCCGGCTCGATGCCGGCGGCCTTCTTGTCTGCGTCAGCCCCGCACCTGGAAGGTCGGCCGGATCGTGGCCCGGGCCAGAGTGTGGAACGCGAGGTTGAAGCCGACGTAGGCGGGTGACGCGTCGGGTGTCACCTCGAGGCGGTCGACGTCGATCGCGTGGACCGCGAACACATACCGATGGGGGCGGTCGCCGGGCGGCGGCGCCGAGCCACCGTAGGCGCGGTCGCCATAGTCACTGCGCACGCAGAACGAGCCCTCCGGCAGCGGGTCCACCCCGCGCTCCAGCGAGGTCACCGAGACCGGCAGGTTCACCAGCACCCAGTGCCAGAAGCCGCTGCCCGTCGGTGCGTCCGGGTCGAAGCAGGTGACCACGAAGCCACGGGTCTCGGCCGGGAACCCGGACCAGGAGAGCTGCGGCGAAAGGTTCTTCCCGCCGACACTGGTGTGCACGTAGAGCTCGTCGAGGGGCTGCCCGTCCGTCATGTCCGTGCTGGTCACCGTGAATGCCGGGACCGGTGGCAGAACATCGTAGGGATCGGGCGCCGTGGCGCGGTCAAGACTCATGATGGGCCTCCGGCGGCGTGGTCACTGAAACTGATCCGGTTTTCCCACGATGGGCAGAGACTAACCGTTCGACGTGTCGAGCGCCTTTCGTCCCCATCACCAAGCGTGGTCACTCGTACGGGTAAACGCACAGGTGGTGCGCATGGGTCGACCCGTCCTCGGTAATGCTTCTGTCAGACATCCGACCGGGTGTGTGCGGCCGAGATCCCCGCGCCTGGTTGCGATCGGTCGTCGCGCAGAAGCCGCGGCGGTCAGCGAGTCGGCACCCGTCAGGTCTTGGCGGGTGCTGACTGCTTTTCCGGGCCCGGATCTCAGTTCAGCCGGGACACCGACAGCCCTCGGTACACCTTGCGGTAGACCACCCCGGTACGGCTGTTCCCCGCGTCGATCATCATCCCGTTGCCCATGTAGATGCCCACGTGACCGCGGCCGACCACGAGATCGCCCGGACGGGCCTGAGACCGCGAGACCGACCTGGCCCTACGGGCCTGCCCGCCGGACGAGTGCGGAAGGCTGAGACCGGCTTTCGCGTACGCCCGTTTGGTGAGCCCGGAGCAGTCGAAGCCGCTCGCGCCCTCGCCGCCACGCACATAGCGCTTGCCGACCTGCGACTTGGCGTACGCGATGACCGCACGCATGTCCCGTGCGGCGCCGGCCGACCCGAGGCTGCGAACCGTGGTGCTGCGGGCGCTCCGCCGTGCGACGCCACGATCCACGGTCACCCGCCTCTGCTGTACGGCCACCCGCCTCTGCGCCGGACGGGCCACCTGAGCCCGTGTGGGGCGCGCGGCACGTACCGTACGGATCTCCCGGGCGGCCGGGCGCTCAGCGACCCGGACGGCCTGACGGGCGAGGACTGCGGGGCGTCGGGAGACCGGTGACGGCCGTACCCGGACCGATGGCCGGCTGGCCGTGACGGCCCGCCGTGGAAGAGCGCGTGACACACGTTCAGCGGCCGCCGCACGGGCCTCCAGCCCGTCACGTACCGGCGCCGCCTCGAAGCCGGCATCGAACCGGAGTTCACGGAGCCGGTTCCACGGCGCCTGCGCCGCTTCCGGCGCCGACTCGCCGAGCTGTCGCTTCTGGATCTCCGCGCCCAGCGGGTGCTCCGCGAGTTCCGGTGTGGCCGGCAGGGCCTGGAGCGGTTTGCTGACCGCGTCCGTGCCGTGCTCGGCCTGTTCTGGGGCCGGTGCGATGACGGCCAGCGCGAGTGCGCCAGCGGTCAGCACCCGCCGGGTGGACGAACCGTGCAGTGTTGCCTCCGAAATAGGCCCGGGGCACTCACGCGAATCCCATCCGAACGTGGCCGATGCTGCCTGCCACGTTTAAGCCGCCGTCGAAGGTGGGCAATGGGAACCCGGACAACCGTGCGTATTCCGTGGACCATGCCAACACAACATCGAATCCGCCGGGGTGTGATTCACATAATTGATCCCCGATCACGAACCGATAAACGCTACGTTCAGCGGGGATCGGGCAACATCACGTGTACGCCCGGAGTGGACATCGCCCCGGTAAGTGTTGCCTCACTTAAGCGCACGTCAGAAGGCACATCGAAGGGCAGCACACCGGTCACCGTCACGCCCGGCTCGACTTCGGCGAGCAGAGACGGACTGCCTTCGTTGAGAAACACCGCGGCCTGATCGGCAACGGCGTAGGCTACCCCGTTGGTGTCCTGAACGCGCTGCGCGCCGCTGTCGAACAGTTTCGGCTCGCCGCTGTTGTTCGTCACTTCGAGGTCGACCAGACAGAATTGTCCGGCGGCCTTCTCCGCCATCCCTTCGGGGCCGACCGACTCCACGCCGCAGCGTAATCCGGTGACCTCGAAACCGAAATCGGCGGCCGGTGTGTCGCCCGGATCGGCGACCGTGACGACGACCGTGGCCGGGGTGGTCACCACCGCCCATGCCCCGAAGGCGATCAGGGCGGTGGAGACGGCGACTCCGCCGGCGATCCAGAGCCTCGTGCGCAACGGGTGCACGTCGACCCCGTCCTCGTGGGGCGATGCCCGGCGGGCGGGCGCCCGGTGAGCGGCGGGCGCGGAACGATGCGGTGCGTACGTCACGGTGTCCCCTCCGGTCGGATACGGCGCGTCCGGATGTCGGACGCGGTGTCCGTCCATGCTGGGGATGGGGTGGCCGGATGTGGCCGCGACTCGCCGCATATCCGACCTTATCGGTCATATGGCTTCATCGCGGGCACCCGAAAGAGTCGTGATCCCCTCGAAGGAGTGAAGTGCCGCTCAGCGCTGGAGCAGGATCTTGCCGAAGTGGTCGTTCGACTCCAGCAACTCGTGCGCCGCGGCTGCCTCCGCCAACGGGAACGTGCTGTGCACGATCGGCTTGATCAGCCCGGCGGCCACCAGCGGCCACACCTGGTCACGGACACCGGCCACGATCCGCGCCTTGTCCGCGGCCGGCCGAGCCCGCAACGACGTCGACGACACCCGGCCCCGCTTCGCCATCAGCGCACCCAGGTCGAGCTCGGCGGTGCGCCCGCCCTGCATGCCGATCACCGTGATCCGGCCGTCCGGCGCGAGCGCCTCGATGTTACGGGCCAGGTACTTCGCTCCCATGATGTCCAGGACGACGTCAGCGCCTCTTCCGTTGGTGTGATCCTGCGTACGCCGTACAAAATCATCTTTTTGATAGTCGATCGCCAGATCGGCGCCGAGCGTGCGCAGCCTCTCGTGTTTGCTCTCTCGTGCAGTGACCAGGACTTTCGCGCCCAGCGCGGCCCCCAGTTGCACGGCGAACGTGCCGATCCCGCTGCCGCCGCCGTGCACCAGAAGCGTCTCGCCCGGACGCAGCCGATCCCGATCCACCACGTTGGACCAGACCGTGCACGCCACTTCGGGCAGCGACGCCGCCTCGACCAGCGACAACCCGGCCGGAACCGGCAGCAGTTGCCCGGCCGGAACCACCACCCGCTCCGCGTAACCACCCCCGGCGAGCAGCGCGCACACCCGCTCACCCACGTGGTGCCCGGTGACGCCCGGCCCGACCGCGCTGATCACACCGGAGCACTCCAGCCCCGGATAGACGGGCGCGCCGGGCGGTGGCGGATAGAAGCCCTGCCGTTGCAGAACGTCCGCCCGGTTGACCGCCGACGCCGTGACATCCACGACGACCTCGCCCTCAGCCGCCTCCGGATCCGGAACCTCGGCCCAGACCAACTGCTTGTCCTCGATCACGATCGCGCGCATACGGCCGACTCTGCCCCACCGGTACGACACGATCCAAGCGCGGGTGGCAGACTGGAGCAGCACTACGGGAGGGCTCGCCTAGTGGCCGATGGCGCCGGTCTTGAAAACCGGTATGGGGAAACTCATCGTGGGTTCGAATCCCACGCCCTCCGCTTGATCACCAAGGACTGGCATGCGTGGCATCGGCCCTATGCCGAGCCCGGGTCTCCGCTGGCCCGGCGGCTGCGGGTGGTTCAGGAGCATGTCGCGCGGTGGCTGGACGAGCGGCTCGAGCCCGATCTCTCCGTGGTGAGCATGTGTGCCGGGCAAGGGCATGACCTGCTCGGCGTGCTGGCGGAGCGGGCCGACGCCGGGCGGGTGCGGGCGACGCTGATCGAGTTCGACGAGCGCAACGTGGCCGCGGCCCGGGAGCACGCGACGAGCCTGCCCGGGGTGAGCGTGGTCCGGGGTGACGCCGGCGACCCGGCCGTCTACTCCGGTGCGGTTCCGGCCGATCTGGTGCTGATGGCCGGCGTGCTCGGCAACATCAGCGACACCGACGTACGAGCGACCATTGCGGTCCTGCCCCAACTGTGCGCCGCCGGCGCGACGGTGATCTGGACCCGGACCCGCCGTGCCCCGGATCTGACGCCGTCGATCCGGGCGTGGCTGGCCGCCGAGGGTTTCGTGGAGCAGGCGTTCACCGCGCCCGACGATGTCCTCTTCACCGTCGGAGCGCATCGTTTCGCCGGCCGACCGCAGGCATTGACCGCGACGGACCGGTTCTTCCGATTCCGCCAGTAGCGCGGATGACCCTCTCTTCGACCGCGCCGCCGCCGCGCCGCCACCTCGGCAACGCCTCTCCTCGGCCGCGACGCCGCCTCGGCAACGCCTCCCCGCAGCTCGCCGCACACGGCTCGTCGTTCGTGGATCTTGCATGATTCTTCATGCTCGCGCCGATCTTGCAGGTCTTTCCACACCCCAACGGGAAGAAGGCTGCAAGGTCTCCCCGGCGCAGTAGACCTTGCACGACAAACCACACCCAGACGTGAAGAACCATGCAAGATCGCCGCCAACGTGGAGAACCGTGCAAGATCTCCGAGGCCGGGAAGATCAGGCCAGCCGGCGGCCGGGAGGATTCCGCAAGCCGGCGGCCGGAAGGATTCCACCAGGCGGCGGTCAGGAGGCCGCCGGATTGAGGATCCGCTGCGGGCCGGTGCCACCCGCGGCGAGCCGGTCGCCCGGGTTGGCGAGTTTGCACCGTTGCAACGACAGGCACCCGCAGCCGATGCAACCGCTCAGTTCGTCGCGGAGCCGTTCGAGCACGGTGATCCGCTCCTGGAGCCGGTAACGCCAGCGGGCCGACAGCCGGGACCAGTCGGCCTTGGTCGGGGTCCGGTTCTCCGGCAGCGAGTCGAGGGCTTCGCGAACCTCGTCGAGGGACACCCCGACCTGCTGCGCGATCTTGATGAACGACACCCGCCGCAACTCGGCCCGGTCGTATCGTCGCTGGTTGCCGCTGGTGCGTGAGGCGTGGATGAGCCCCTCCCGCTCGTAGAAGCGCAGGGCCGACGGCGCGACTCCGCTGCGGGCGGAGAGTTCGCCGATGGTCAGCGTCTCCATGACACTCCCTTGAGTTAAAGTGAACTTCAAGTTGCAGCCTAGACACATGAAGCTGCTGAGCCGAGTCACCGCGGACGTCAAACACTCCCCCAGCGCCCATTCCACGCTGGATGTGCTGTGGGTTCTCTACAACCGAGTGTTACGAATCACTCCGGAGACCGTCGATGATCCGGGCCGGGACCGGTTCTTCCTGTCGAAGGGGCACGGCCCGGCCGCGTACTACGCGGTGCTCGCCGCCAAGGGTTTCTTCCCCGAGGAGTGGCTCGACGACATGGGCGGCTGGGACAGCCCGCTCGGCCACCACCCGGACCGGGTGCTGATCCCCGGGGTCGAGGTCGGCACCGGATCACTCGGTCACGGGCTGGGCATCGCCGTCGGGGCCGCGCTCGGGCTGCGTGCCCAGGGGTTCCTCGACACCCGGACGTTCGTGCTGCTCGGCGACGCGGAACTGGACGAGGGCTCGAACCACGAGGCGATCGCGTACGCGGCGGCGATCCGGCTGCCGATCACCGCGATCGTCGTCGACAACCACAGCTCGACACACGGCTGGCCGGGAGGGATACCGGCTCGGTTCCCGAACTGGGGTGTGTCCGTGGTCGACGGGCGCGATCGCGACGAGATCGAACGGGCCCTGAGCATCGTCGAGAACCGGCCGCGTCTGGTGGTGGCGGCGCTGTGAGAGAGACGTTCATCGCCACCACGACCGCCATCCTCGAAGAGGACCCGCGGACCGCCCTGGTGATCGCCGACATCTCGGCCGACTCGTTCGCGTCGGCGCAACGACGCCATCCGGACCGGGTGCTCAACGTCGGCATCCGGGAGCAGCTGATGGCCGGTGTGGGCGGCGGGCTGGCGCTCACCGGGATGCGGCCGTACCTGCACTCGTACGCGCCGTTCCTGATCGACCGGGCGTACGAGCAGATCAAGCTCGACTTCGCGCACCAGGACGTGGGTGCGGTGCTGGTCAGCATCGGCGCCTCGTACGACGCGGCGGCCGAGGGCTACACACACCAGTCCCCGGGCGACGTGGCCCTGCTGGACACCCTCGACGCCTGGACCGTGCACGTGCCGGGCCACCGGGACGAGGTGGCGCCGATCCTGCGCGCGGCGGCCCGCCACGACGACCGGGTCTACGTGCGCCTCTCCACGCAGGAGAACAGCCGTGCCCACCAGGACGGCGGCACGCTGCGGGTGTTACGCCGGGGTGGTCCGCTGGTGGTGGCGGTCGGGCCGATGCTCGATCCGGTGCTGGCGGCGACCCACGGCCTGGACGTGACGGTGGCCTACACCAACACGCCACGGCCGCTGGACATCGCCGGTCTGCGCGCCGCCATGAACGGCGACGAGATCGTGATGGTCGAGCCCTACGCCAAGGGCACCTCGGCCCACCTGGTCAGCGAGGCGCTGAGCGGGCTGCCGCACCGGTCGCTGCATCTGGGCGTCGGGCGCGCCGAGGTGCGACGGTACGGCAGCAGGCATGATCACGCCCGCGCTCACGGCCTGGACCCGGCCGGGCTGCGCCGCTCGATCGAGGCTTTCCTGGGGGACCGGCCGAAAAGCTAGACGCAGACCGGCTTCGCGACGAAGCTCTCGCGCAGGAGCGACTCGGCCCGCCACACGGTGTCCGAGTCGCCCAGCCGCATCCGGAGCCGCTCGCGCACCCCGTCGATCGCGGTGACGGCCAGCTCGATGCCCGGCTTGGACAGGTCGAGACGCCAGGTCACGTTGCTCAGGTGGCGCAGGTTCGCGTTGAGGTGCAGGCGCAGCCGGTGCAGCGGCCGGGTGTCCTGGGTGACGACCAGCCGGCGGGTGGTCAGCAGCAGGAGCCATTCACCGGAGAGCGGAGCGCCGGGCCGGACACAGCGGGCCACCAGGACTGCCGGATCATCGGAGTCGACGCATCTGCGGAAGATCGACAGGTGCCGGTTCGCCGCCGGCATGGCCGCGGCTGCCTCGGCCGCGGGGTGGAACGTACTCAAGAACACGTCCATGCAGTGTTAACGGAGTATGAATAGCGGAAGAGTCGGGCGAACCCGCTGAATATCGAATTACAGCGGCAGCTGAAAAGTGGTCGGCGCCATTCTGCGATAGTGATGGCATGCAGTGGCGAGTGAAACCGGCGCTTCCGGTCGCGAAGCTGATCGCGGCGTCCGCGCTGCCGCTCCTGGTCGCCGTGTTCGGCCCCGAGGACCTCTCCCGCTGGCTGGTCGCGGCAGTGGTGGCGACGGCCATCGTGGCCTGGGCGGCCCGCGACGTGCTCCATCCGGTCCGCCTTTCGGCGGACGACGCCGGCATCACCGTGCTCACCGGATTCGCGCGGCGGCGGCATATCTCGTGGGATCAAATCGAGGCGGTACGGGTGGAGCGCGCCCGCCGCAGCGACGTTTTGGAGATCGACACCGGCGAAGCCGTATATGTCCTGGGTGAGCCCCAATTGAGCGCCGATCCACACGAGGTCGCGGTGACGCTGGCCGATCTCCGGCCAGTCAGTTGAGCAGGTAATACGTCCGCGCGACAGTCGCCGCCAGGATGATCACCAGCACCAGCGCGCAGCCGAGCCCCTGTTTCAGCCCGCGCCGCGGTAGTTTCGGATAGGCGAGCACCGCAGCGGCCGCCGCCCCGGCCGCGAGCCCGCCGAGGTGACCGGCGACCGAGATGTTCGGCACGCTGAACGTGAAGATCAGGTTGGTGACCAGCAGCGGGATCACCGGACCGGCGTCCAGCGACAGCCGCCGGTTGATCACGATGACCGCGATGACCAGGCCGTACGTCGCCGTCGAGGCGCCTGCCGAGCCCTGGTTCTGGGCCTGGAAGACATACGCCGCGACGTTGCCGCCGAACCCGGCGATCAGATAGAGCGCCAGGAACCGCAGCGGCCCGAGCTGGCGCTCCAGATAGCGCCCGAGGGTGGCCACCAGCGACATGTTGAGGAGCATGTGGACGGCGCCGTAGTTGATGAACATCGCGGTGATCAGGCGGTACCACTCGCCGTGGGCCACGCCGTGCAACTCGCCGTTCGGGTAGTACGCATAACCGAGCACCTCACCCCACTCGGTGACCGGGGTGCTGATGCCGAGCAGGCCGAACCAGCCGCCACCGCCCACGATGGCGCGGGGGCCGCCGAAGATCGCCGAGGCGGTCAGGAACAGCAGGTTGATCGCGATGATCGCCTGGCAGGCGTAACCGAGCTGGCCGACGCGACCTCCGCCGAAAGCGGTGCGCGCCGACCGTACGCCCTTGTTGCCCTGCTTGACGCACTCCGGACACTGGAACCCGACCGCGGCGTCGATCCGGCACTTGACACAGATCGGACGCTCACAGCGGGTGCAGGCCAGCTGCGTCTCCCGCGACGGATGCCGGTAGCAGACCGGAGCCGTCGACGGCGCCTCATTCATGGCACAAAGGTACCTTGAGGCTCAGGAACGCTCGATCACCACTCGCTCGATGACGACGTCCTCGCGCGGGCGGTCGCCCGGGCCGGTCGCCGTGTTCGCGATCGAGTCGACGATCTTGGCCGACTGCTCGTCCGCGACCTGGCCGAAGATGGTGTGCCGACGGTTCAGGTGCGGGGTCGGCGCGACCGTGATGAAGAACTGCGAGCCGTTGGTGCCCGGCCCGGCGTTCGCCATCGCCAGCAGGTACGGCCGGTCGAAGAAGAGCTCCGGGTGGAACTCGTCGCCGAACTGGTAGCCGGGGCCGCCGCGGCCGGTGCCGGTCGGGTCACCCAGCTGGATCATGAAACCGGCGATGACCCGGTGCGAGATGGTGCCGTCGTAGTACGGCCCCTTGCCCGGCTGGTTGGTCCGGGGGTCCTTGTACTCCTTGGTGCCCTCGGCCAGCTCCACGAAGTTCCGGACCGTCGCCGGGGCGTGGTCCGGGAAGAGCTGGAGGCGGATGACGCCGTGATTGGTGTGCAGGGTGGCGTAAAGGGTCTCGGCCACGGGTACTCCCGTCATCGTGATGGGCTGTTCTCGTGCAATTCGGATCCTCCCCCATGTCGGAGATCCGGCCGCGCGGGGGTACCCGAGAGGGCAACATGGCTGGAAGAAAACCACAGGAGGTGGGCACTGGTGTTCGCAACGATTCGCCGTCGGAGCCGGAAAGCGCGGATGCGCAACGAGCTCGGGCAGAGCGTCGACCACTTCAAGCGCGCGGCCTCGATCGCGGCAACCGAGACCAGCGCGACCGTCGCACCCAAGATCAACGCCGCCAGGGAACGGGTCCAGCCGGCCGCCAGCGCCGCCCGGGACGCCGCTTCGCAGAGCTGGGACAGCGCGCTGGCCGCGCTGAACGCCGCGTCGGAGAACGTCCGGCAGGCCGGGAAGACCACCCGCAAGGCGACCCGCAGGCAGCTGAAGGCTGAGCGCAAGCAGGCCGCCAAGCTGCAGAAGAAGGCGGCGAAGGCGATCGGCCGCAAGAAGAGCCGCTCCGGCCGTCTGGTCGGCTGGGCTCTGGTCGGCACCGCCGTCGGGGTGGGCGCCGCGTACGTGGCCCGTCGCCGCCGTGAGGCGCAGTGGGACGAGTACGAGCCCGCGTCGTCCCGCACCGGCGCTGACGACGCCGCGTTCGAGCCGATGGAGCCGACCACCTACACCACCGCGAACGGCGCCGTCACCGAGCAGAGCAAGAGCAAGCCGGAACCCCGGTAGAACCCGCTACTGCCGGCCGGCCCGGACCGGATCCAGGGCCGGACCGGCGGGCAGGTACGCGACCAGCTGCGCCGGGATCCGGGTGGGACGGACACTGCCGTACCCGAGCCGGCTCAGCAGGTCACGACTCGCCAGCGGGTAATACAGCCCGGAGTCGGTGATCAGGCTCACTGTGCCGCTGCCCTCCGGGGCGTCGGGTGAGGCGATCGCCTCCACCAGCGCGCCCTTACCCCGGGCCACGTGCACCAGATCGACCCGTGCCTTGGCGGCCGGAACCGTGCCGGCGGGGATCGTGGGGTTCACCTTCACGGCCGCGCCGGGCATCGTCACGCAGGCGCTCGCCGGCGTCTCGGCCAGAGTGGGCACCGCGGCGGGCAGCCCTTCGGCGCCGACCAGCTGGGTGTCCGACGGGGGCAGCTTGAGGAACACCGCGGGGTCCACCGTGATCGGCGTGGTGGCCATCAGTTTCGCCTGCATCTCGGTGAGCGCGGCGATCCCGTCGGCGAGCACCACGGCGTACGTCTTCCCGTCACCGGTCAGCACCTGACCGACCCGGCGACCGGGGATCACCGAATTCTTCCGCCCGGCCGGGAGGACCGGCGCGGCCAGATCGGGGCCGGCCGGGACGGCGTCGACCCAGGCGGTCGCGACCAGCCAGGGGCGGGAGCCGTACCAGCCGAGGGCGCGCTCGATGGCGTCCACCCGGGCCGCCGGCAGCAGATGCCGTTTCCCGTCGTTGATCAGATGGGTACGCCCGGTCACGTCCCGGACCAGCAGGCCACCGGCGGGCGCACTGCCGCCGACCGGAGCTGTCCCGACCACGAGCGTGCTGCGGGCCCGGCCCGAGGCGGTGTCGGTGCACACCGACCAGGCCCCACTGAGCAGGCTCCCGGAGGCGGGCAGCGCATCAGGCGCGTCCGGGATGCCGAGCGTGGCGCCGAGCGGGATCTTCGCGAGCTTCTCGGCCGGCACGGTCTTCAGGCCGGGTGTGTCCCCCTCGGTCAGCAGCAGTCCGGACGTGTAGTTCAGCACCGGGTGCAGCTTGCCGTCGGACTTCAGGTAGACGTACCGGGCGCCGCTGCTCTTCTCGACCAGCACCGCGCTCGTGTCGTTCGCCTCGGCCAGGCTGTGCCCGGTGAAGAGGCCGTAGACGGCGAACCCGCCGACGGTGAGGGCGGCGACCAGCAGACCGACGAGTGCCGTGACGCCGGCCCGGCGCAGCGGTGACCGGTGTGGATCCGGGTCGTGCGAGACCAGCGCCGCGACCACACGCTGCACCGAATACTGATACGAGTGCAGCTCATCCTGACGCGACGGCACCCCGGCACTCTAGCCGCCGGGCTTGATTCCGTGGGGGTCACAACCACCCGTTGCGGCGCAGCGCTCGATAGAGAGCCACGGTGACCAGGGACAACAGGGCGATCAGCGCCGGGTATCCGTACTTCCAGTCGGTTTCCGGCATGTAGTCGAAGTTCATGCCGTAGACGCCGGCGAACGCGGTCCACACCGTGGCGATGGCCGCCCAGGACGCGATCTTGCGCATGTCGTTGTTCTGGTCGACGGTCACCTGCGCCAGCCGCGCCTGGAGGATCGAGTTGAGCAGGTCGTCGTAGGAGGAGACCTGCTCGACGGTACGGGTCAGGTGGTCCTGGACGTCCCGGAAGTAACGCCTGATCTCCTTGGGCACCACGCCCTGGCTCGACGTGATCGACGCGAGCGGCCGCTGGAGCGGGACGACCGCCCGGCGGAACTCCACGAGCTCCCGCTTGAGCTGGTAGACCTGCTGTATCGGGGCGATGCGGTCACGTGAGAACACACCCTCCTCGATGAGGTCGAGGTCGGCCTCGAAGTCGTCGGCCACCTCCAGGTAGTGGTCGACCACCCGGTCGGTCACCGCGTAGGCGACCGCCCACGGGCCCTGCTGCAACAGCGCCACCCGCTGGTTCTCCAGGTCGGCCCGGACCGGGGCCATCTCGGAGGCGTCACCGTGCCGGACGGTGATGACGAACCGCTCCCCGATGAAGATCATCATCTGGCCGGTCTCGACCACCTGGGAGCTCTCGGTCAGCTCCTGGTGCGGCACGTACCGGGCGGTCCGCAGCACCAGGAAGTGCACGTCGTTGAACTGCTCCAGCTTCGGCCGCTGCTCGGCCTTGACCGCGTCCTCCACGGCCAGTTCGTGCAGGCCGTACACCTGGGCGACAGCCGCCATCTCGGGCTCGGCCGGCTGGTGCAGGCCCAGCCAGACGAACGCGCCGTCCCGGCTGCACGCCTCGGCGAGAGCCTGGTCCGGGCTGAAGTCACCGGGCAGGCGCTTGCCGTCGACGTAGACGCCGCAGTCCACCACCGAGGACGGGCTCTGCCCGTCGAAGCTCACCTGACTCGGGTTGTCACCGTTGTTGAGCAGGCCACGCATCCGCTCGGCCCACATCTTGCCGAGGGGCCGGCCTCGGGTCCACGAACGTTCCGTCATGCTCGACCTCCCCCGGTGCGACGACAAAACCAGCCGAGGGTACCCGCGCCGGGCGAACATCAGCCCACCCGGCGCGGAACAGCTCAGCCCCGTACCTCTTCGATCGCCTCGGCGAGACGACGCACGCCCTCGTCGATCTGGTCGACGGTGACCGCCGAGAAGGCGAGGCGCAGCGAGTTGTGCCCGCCCTCCAGCAGGAAGTCGCTGCCCTTGACGACCGCGACCCCCTTCTTCATCGCGGCCGAGAACAGCTTGTCCACGTCGACGTCCGACGGCAGGTCGACCCAGAGGAAGTACCCACCGTCCGGCTCGGTGAAGGTGGCCCCGGGGATGTGCTTACGGATCGACTCGGCCAGCACCCGGGCCCGTTCGCCCAGCGCGGCGCTGACCGTCTGCACCGACTTCTCGATGTCACCCGACACACAGAACTGGTGCACGATCGCCTCGGAGACCATGCCCGGGGAGATGTAGAGGTTGGTGGCCTTCTTCGCGATCGCGTCGATCAGCGCGGCCGGACCGACCAGATAACCGACCCGGACACCGGGGCAGACCGTCTTGGTGAAGCTGGAGGCGTGCACGACCAGGCTGTTGGTGTCCAGCGACAGCATCGAGGGCAGCGGCTCACCACGGAACCGGATGTCCACATACGGGTCGTCCTCGAAGATGATGAACTCGTACTGCTCGGCCAGGGCCAGCAGCGCGCGCCGCTTCTCGTCGGAGAGCGTCACACCGGCCGGGTTCTGGTAGTTCGGGATGATGTGCGCCAGCTTCGGCCGCACCCCCGACTCGAGGAGCGCACGCAGCTCGTCGGTGTCGATCCCGTCCGGCTGCACGGTGACCTGGTGCACCTTGGCGCCCAGGTTCTGCAGGTTGAGCAGGGTCCGGTCGTAGGTCGGCTTCTCCACGATCACGTCGTCACCGGGCTTGACCAGGTGCCCGAAGAGGAACGCGTCGGCCTGGAGCGAGCCGTTCGTGACGATGACCTGGTCGGGGGTGACGTTGTGCTTGTCGGCGATCCACTTCCGCAGCGGGAGGTAGCCGACTGAGGTGCCGTACGCGGTGACGCCGGCGGGGTCGGCGTCGAAAGCGCGGGCGGCGGCGGCCTTGAGGCCCTCCACGTCGACGATGTCCAGCGACGGGGCGCCACGGGCGAAGGAGATCAGCTGCTCAGCGGTCATACCCGACAGCTTAGAAGCCGGGTCTATACCATTTTCGGTGTGCCCCTCGCGAGTCCTACGGATGGGACACATGCCGTTATCCTCGCTGGGCACCCCTCATCGCATTGGAAGGAACCACCCCCATGATCGGATTGGTCCTCGCCGCCGGCGCCGGCCGCAGGCTGCGCCCGTACACGGACACGCTCCCGAAGGCGCTGGTCCCCGTGGACGGGGAAACCACGATCATGGACATCTCGCTCCGTAACCTGGCGGCCGCCGGCCTGTCCGAGGTCACCATCGTCGTCGGCTACTGCGCCGGCGCGGTGGAGGAGCGCGTCGAGGGTTTCGAGCAGAAGTACGGCGTGAAGATCTCCCTGGTTCACAACGACAAGGCCGAGGAGTGGAACAACGCCTACAGCCTGTGGCTCGCCCGGGACCACTTCGCCCAGGGCGCCCTCATGGTGAACGGCGACACCGTGCACCCGGTCAGCGTGGAGCACACCCTGCTCGCCAAGCGCGGGCCGAGCATCCTCCTCGCCGTCGATACTGTGAAGAAGCTTGCTGACGAGGAGATGAAGACCGTCTTCAATGCGGATGGCCAGCTCACCAAAATCACGAAGCTGATGGACCCGGCCGAGGCGTACGGGGAGTACATCGGCGCCAACATCATCGAGGCGTCCGCGGCCGGCAAGCTGGCCGACGCGCTCAAGGCGACCTTCGAGAAGGACCCGAACCAGTTCTACGAGGACGGCTTCCAGCTCTACGCCGACCGTGGCAACGAGGTGCGGGCCGCGGAGATCGGTGAGGTCTCCTGGGTCGAGGTCGACAACCACGAGGACCTGGCGAAGGCTCGGGACATCGCATGCCGCTACTAGCCCGTAGCGTCCAGACCCCGCTGCACATCGAGGTGCGGCGGGGCGCGGTCGCCGACCTCGGCAAGATCCTCGCCGACGGCCGGATCTCCTCCGGCGGCGACGTGGCAGTGGTGGTCGGCCCCGGGCTTGGCGAGCAGATCGTCGATCTGCTGCGCCCCTCGCTGAACTCGGCCGAGGTCTACGTCACCAGCGGCGGCACCCTGGACGCCGCCCTCGACCTGTCCGCCAAGCTGCGCAGCGGCCACTACGACGCGGTCGTCGGCATCGGCGGCGGCAAGACCGTCGACACCGCGAAATACGCGGCGAGCCGCTGGGGCCTGCCGATGGTCTCGGTCGCCACCAGCCTCGCCAACGACGGCATCGCCTCACCGGTCGCCAGCCTGATCAACGACGGGATCAAAGGGTCGTACGGGGTGCACATCCCGTTCGGTGTCGTCGTCGACCTGGACTTCGTCGAGAGCGGCCCGGACCGGGTCAACCGGGCCGGCATCGGTGACGTGGTCAGCAACATCAGCGCTCTCGCCGACTGGGAACTGGCCCGGGAGATGCGTGGGGAGTCCGTCGACGGGCTCGCCTCGTCGCTGTCCCGGATGGGCGCCGAGGCGGTCCTCTCGATGCCCGGCGACATGACCGACGACGCGTTCGTCACCACGCTCGCCGAGGCGCTGATCTCCAGCGGCCTCGCGATGGCGGTGGCCGGCACGAGCATCCCGTGCAGCGGCGGCTGCCACGAGATCATGCACGCCACCGACTCGCTCTTCCCGAACACCGCCTCCCACGGCGAACTCGCCGGTCTGGGCGCACTGTTCTGCACGTTCCTGCGTGGCGACGAGCGGCGGCTCAAGCAGATGTCGGACTGTCTGGCCCGGCACCAGCTCCCCCGCACGCCGTCCGACGTCGGACTCGACGCCGACCAGTTCGCACAGGTCATCGAGTTCGCACCGCGGACCCGCCCGGATCGTTACACCATCCTGGAACACCTCGCCATGACGCCGGAGCAGACCCGGCAGAAGCTGGCCGAATACAACGATGTCATCGCAACCCTCTGACCACGGTTCCAGCCGCCCTCGCACCGAGGGCGGCCCGCCCACAGCAGCCGACTACTACGCGGCCAATCGTGGCGGTGGCCTGTTCAGCGAGGGCATCAGCCAGCGGATCGGGTCGCGGATCGCGGTCGCAGCGCACAAGCGCCACCTGTCGCCGACCGTCCTGTCGATCCTCAACCTGGGCCTGGGCTGCCTGGTGTCGTTCATCGTGATCGGCACCGCCGGCCCGGTCGCCGACGGGTCGCTGTGGGCCGCCCCGATCGGTCTGCTCGCCCTGGTCGGCTGGCAGCTCGCCTACGCCTTCGACTGCTCGGACGGCCAGCTGGCCCGGGTGACCGGCCAGTCCAGCTCGTCCGGCGGCCGCCTCGACGTGCTCTGCGACGTGGCAGTCCAGTGTTCCCTGGTGGCGGCCCTGTCCGCAGTCGCGAAAGCCCAGGAACCGGACACTCCCGCCTGGCTGCTGGCCGCCTTCGCCGCCACCTGGATGGTCAACCTGGTCACCTCGGTGATGCAGTCCGGCGCCCAGGCCGCCAGCATGGTGACCAGCACGTCGTTCCCGGTCCGGGCGGCGAAGCTGGTGCGCGACTACGGCGCCGTGATCGCCCTGGCCGGCGTGGTGCTGACCATCGCGCCGCAGTGGGCGGTCTGGTTCGTGGCCCTGTTCACCCTGATCAACGGCGGTTTCCTGGCCGCGTCGATCGCGTTCACCGGCCGGGCCGCGCTGAAGGGCTCCTGACCGAGAGCCCGCGTGCCGACCTGCGGCTCGATCCGCACCACAAAATCGGCACGCGGGCGACAGGTCGGCACGCGGATCAACGCCTGGTGGCCGCGGTGGTGGACATCTCCGCGTAGATGGAGATCAGGCGCGGGGTCAGGACGTCGGGGTGGAAGTGTTCCTGGTAGCGGGCTCGGGCGGCAGTCGCCGCCGCGCCCGCGTCGGCCCGGGCCTGTGGGAGCGCGGCCGCGAGCGAGACCGGATCGGGCGAAGCGAGCCAGCCCGCGGCGCCCGGCCCGGTGCCGACCAGGTAGGGGATGCCACCGACGGCGGTTCCGAGCACCGCCCGCCCCGAGGACATCGCCTCCAGGATCACTGTCGGTAGCACATCTTCCCAGGTGGGGACGGCGATGACGACCGCTGAAGCCTGCCGGGCCGCGGTCATTCCGGCACGGTCGAGCGGGCCCAGGTAGGTGACGTCGGATCGTTCGGCCGCGGCCGCCTCGGCGAGCGGACGCAACTCACCGTCACCGGCGATGCGCAGCGGCCCGAGGCTGCCGTCCGGGTGCCGGCGCCAGGCGTCGAGCAGCAGGCCCAGCCCTTTCTCCGGGGAGAGCCGGGCGCCGTACAGGAATCCCTCGCCGAGCGGCGCCGGCGTGCCGGGGTCGGGCAGCCCGTTCGGCTTGATCACGATCCGGTCGGCCGGGATGCCGTAGTCGCTGAGATGCGCGGCGATCTTGTCGGTGAGCGCGATGTACCGATCCACCGACCGCCAGGTGGGCCGGTGCACGGCCAGCGTGGTCGCCATGATCGCGCTCTGCGCGGCCGACCCGCGGTAGCAGCGGTTCTTGATCGCCGGCAGCCCGATCAGCTTGCCGCGGCAGTCGTGGCAGTTGTGGCCGTCCCGGAAGTAGAGCCCGGACGAGCAGACCTGCCGGTAGTTGTGCACGGTCTGGACCACCGGGACACCGTGGGCGTGCGCGGTCCGGATCACCCAGGGCGAGAGCAGCGGGTACGGGTTGTGCAGGTGCAACACGTCAGGACGTTCGGCCCGGAGCACCGCGGCGAGCTCCCGCTGGGTGGCCGCCCCGTAGACCGGGGAGATCGGCAGCAGCACCTTACGTGCCGTGGACATCGAGTCGATCGAGTCGGAGCTGCGCTGGAACGGAACCACCTCGACGCCGGCCTCCCGCAGCTGGCCGATCTCCGTGTCGACGATCACGTTCTCGCCGGAGGGGATCGCCTCGCGGTACCGGTTGTGCGCCACCACCACCTTCATGGCGGGAAACGCTACCGTGAGGAGGTGCCCGAACTTCCCGAGGTCGAGGCGCTCGCTGCCTATCTGCGTGAGCGCGCGGTCGGCCGTACCGTGGAACGCTTCGAAGTCGCCTCTTTCAGCGCCCTGAAAACCTATGATCCGCAGCCGTCGGCGCTGGCCGGGCTGCCTGTGACGAGTGCCGGGCGGCACGGCAAGTTCCTGGATGCCGGCATCGGCGACGACCTGCACCTGATCGTGCACCTGGCCCGGGCGGGCTGGCTGCACTACCGCGAGTCGTTCAAGTCGCCGGCCCCGCTGAAGCCGGGCTCCGGCCCGATCGCGGTGCGGGTGCGGCTGGACGACGGTTCCGGGTTCGACCTGACCGAAGCGGGCACGCAGAAGTCGCTGGCCGCCTATGTGGTCCGCGACCCGTCCGAGGTGCCGGGGGTGGCCCGGCTCGGCCCGGACGCGCTGGCCGTGTCGGCGGAGGAGTTCGCCACCCGCATCCGGGGGCGAAAAGGACAGATCAAAGGGGTGCTCGTCGATCAGGAGGTGCTCGCCGGGATCGGTAACGCCTATTCCGACGAGATCCTGCACGCGGCGAAACTGTCCCCTTTCGCGCTGACCGGAAAACTGACCGACGAGCAGATGACCACGCTGTACGAGGCGATGCGCGCGATCGAGACGGACGCGGTGGAGCGTTCGGTAGGACAGAAAGCGGCCGAGCTCAAGGGCGAGAAACGCGCGGGTATGCGGGTGCACGCCCGGACCGGCCTGCCCTGCCCGGTCTGTGGCGACACGGTCCGTGAGGTGTCGTTCGCGGACAAGAGCCTGCAATACTGCGCGACCTGCCAAACCGGAGGGAAACCGCTGGCCGACCGCCGGCTGTCCAAGCTGGTCCGGTGAGCCGCTACCGAATGATGACAGCGCGTATACATCACGATTGCCGCCGTCACGTCACCTTTCTTCCTGCCGATCCATCGGTATAGTGGCCCGGTCCCTGGCAACCGTCTTGACGCGAACGGGTATCGGTGGACCCGCCGATGATCCCAAGGTCGTGGCGGTGCGTAATCTTTTTCCGGATGCGGGAGGACGTAGGCGGAGTGACTACTAGCCTGCATCGCCCAACTACCGACAGCAGCCGGAGCAGACCCGTGCGGTACGACAGCTTCGAGTGGCAGGAAGAGCAGCCGCCGAGCAACGGGGTGCCGCGGAACGCGTGGGGCCGGCAGAGCCGCAGACGTTCGCGCTGGCACCGCCCGTACACCTTTGCATTGGTCTTGCTCGATCTGCTCTCTACTCTCGGCGCCAGCTGGATCGCCAGCACCTTCCTGGAGAAGTCGCGCGCCGGCCTCAACCGGTCCTGGTGGTTCCTCGACGGGCCGGACCTGTTCAACTTCTTCGCGTACATCGTCCTGCCACTCGGCTGGCTGATCATCCTGTGGACCAACGGCTCCTACGACCGGCGCTATCTGGGCCTGGGCAGCGAGGAGTTCAAGCGGGTCGTCCGGGCTTCGGTGACCGTCGTCGCGGCTGTCTCGCTGCTCGCGTTCGCCACCAAGGCCGACCTGTCCCGTGGCACGGTCGCGACGGTGTCGGTGAGCGCGCTGCTCCTGATCCTGCTGTGCCGCGCGCTGGCCCGTCAGGTGCTGCACGTGGCCCGCCGGCACACCGGGCACGGCGCGCACCGGATGGTGCTGGTCGGCACCCTGCCGGAGGCGCTCGAGGTCTACACCGCGGTGACCCGCAGCCCAGCCGCCGGTCTGATCCCGGTCGCCATCCACCTGACCGACGGTTTCGCGGCCGCCCGCGGCATCGAGACGCCGGTTCCGGTCTACGCCGGGCGGGACGTGCTGTCGCTGGTCCGTGAGGTCGGTGCGGACACCATCGCGGTCTGCGGGTCGGCCAGCGCCGAACCCGGTGAGTTGCGCCGTCTGGCCTGGCAGTTGGAGGGCACCGGCGTCGACCTGGTGGTCGCGCCGCAGCTGACCGACATCGCCGGTCCCCGGGTGCACATCCGCCCGATCGAGGGCCTGCCGCTGCTGCACGTCGAGGAGCCGACCCTGTCGGGTCCCGGCTGGCTGGTGAAGAACCTGATGGACCGGGTCGCGGCGGGTCTCGGCCTGCTGGCGATCAGCCCGATCCTGGCGTTCATCGCGCTCGGCATCCGGCTGTCCGACCCGGGTCCGGTGTTCTTCCGGCAGACCCGGGTGGGCCACGACGGCCGCACCTTCCGGGTGTGGAAGTTCCGGACCATGTATGTGGACGCCGAGGAGCGCAAGGCCACGCTGGACGAGCTCAACGAGACCGACGGCATGCTCTTCAAGATGAAGCAGGACCCGCGGATCTTCTCGTTCGGCGCGAAACTGCGGGCCACCTCGATGGACGAGCTGCCGCAGCTGATCAACGTGCTGAAGGGCGAGATGTCGCTGGTCGGCCCGCGCCCGCTGCCCGCGGATGACGGCGACTACCTGGGCGACGTCCGGCGGCGGTTGCTGGTGCGCCCCGGCATGACCGGGTTGTGGCAGGTCAGCGGTCGTTCCGACCTGTCCTGGGACGAGGCGGTCCGGTTGGACCTCTACTACGTGGACAACTGGTCACTCACTTACGACCTGAGCATCCTCTGGCGCACCATCGGCGTGGTTCTCAAGCGCAAGGGCGCCTATTAGGGTCGCAGCATGAATGGCCAGGTCGGGAGCGCGTTGGCGGTGGTCGCCGTGCTCGCCGCCCTGGCCGCGGCCGTGGTGGCGGTGCTGCGGCTGCGGGCCCGGCGCGGGATCGCCACGGCGATGCAGCGGGCCACCTACGACGTTCTGCACACGGCGGTGCTCGCGGCCGAACCGCTGCGCGCCGGCCTGACGCCGGCTACCGCCGGAAAAGCGGTCCGGCATCTGCGGGAGCTGGTCGGTGCGGTGGGTCTGGCGATCGTCGATGGAGACAGATGCCTGGCGTACGACGGCCGGGGCGCCCACCACGAACAGGAACTGATCGCGGCAGCGCGTAAGTCGGTCAGAGCGCAGCGTTCGGTCGTACTCAATGGGTCTGATCTGTCCTGTGACCGTGTCGACTGCGTGGCGCGTGGTGCGGTGATCGCGCCGCTGGGTGGCCCCGGTGGCGCGGCGAAGGCCGCGCTGATCGCGGTGGCCGACGGACAGCCCGCGCCGGGTCTGGTCCAGGCCACGCTGGAGGCGGCGCGCTGGGCCGGGTCGCAGATGGCCGTGGCCGAGCTGGAGTCGTCGCGGGAGCGGCTGGCGAGGGCCGAGGTCCGTGCGCTGCGGGCGCAGATCAGCCCGCATTTCATCTACAACGCGCTGACCGCGATCGCGTCGTTCGTGCGCACCGATCCGGAGCGGGCCCGGGAGCTGATCCTGGAGTTCGCCGAGTTCACCCGCTACTCGTTCCGGGCGCACGGCGAGTTCACGACGCTGGCCGAGGAGTTGCGGTCGATCGATCGTTATCTGACCATCGAGCGGGCCCGGTTCGGGGACCGGCTTCAGGTGCGGCTGCAGATCGCGCCCGAGGTGCTGCCGGTGGGCCTGCCGTTCCTGTGTCTTCAGCCGCTCGTGGAGAACGCGGTCCGGCACGGACTGTCCCGCAAGCCGGGCGTCGGTATGGTGAGCATCGAGGCACGGGACGCGGGGGCGGAATGCCACATCACGGTCGAGGATGACGGGGTCGGCATGGATCCGGCGGTGTTCACGCTGGACGGGTCGGACTCCGAGGACGGGCAGCACGTCGGTCTGGTGAACGTGGACGAACGTCTGCGGTCGGTCTTCGGCGATCACAACGGCCTGGTGGTGGAGACCGCACCCGGCTCCGGTACGAAGGTGAGCATGCGGGTGCCGAAATTCCACCCCCAGGTGCGGGCATGAGCAGCTTGGTCGTGCTCGCCGTCGACGACGAGCCGCCGGCGCTTGACGAGCTGGCCTACCTGCTGAACGCGGACGGCCGGGTGGCGCACGTGCACCGGGCCGGTGATGCGACCGAGGCGCTGCGGGTGCTGCGTGACACCGAGGTGGACGCGGTCTTCCTGGACATCCGGATGCCCGGCCTGGACGGCATGGAGCTGGCCCGGATCCTGCGGCGGTTCGCCCAGCCGCCGGCGATCGTCTTCGTGACCGCCTACGACGACGGCGCGGTGGACGCCTTCGACCTGGGTGTGACCGATTATGTTCGCAAGCCGGTGCGGGCCGAGCGGCTGGCCGAGTCGCTGCGCCGGGTGGCGGGTCTGCGAGCGGCGCCGGCGCCGGCCGTTCCGGCCGACGAGCCGGCCATCCCGGTGGAGCTGGCCGGCACGACCCGCATGCTGCCGCGATCGGCGGTGCGCTGGGTGGAGGCCCAGGGCGATTACGCCCGGCTGCACACCGGAGACAATTCCCATCTGGTACGGGTTTCGCTGGCGACCCTGGCCGAGCGGTGGGCCAACGCGGGTTTCGTCCGTATTCACCGCTCGTATCTGGTCCAGCTACGACTGGTCACCGAGCTGCGCCTGACCGGTTCCGGCTATGTGGTGGCGGTGGACGGTGTGGAGCTTCCGGTGAGTCGCCGGCACACCAGGGAGCTGAAGGATCGCCTGATCAGGGCGGCCAAACACGACTGGACCCGCTGAATCCACACGGTTGTCCACAGCCTCACCGGCTTGTCCACAGAGTTATCCACAGGCCCGTAGCGGCTATCCCGGATCAGTGCCAACCTGGGTTCGGCTTCCGCTGTGCCCGCGCGGCCCCTCACAGGATGCATCTCCACAGGTTGTTCACATCTCCACCGCCGGCTCTGCGCAGGCGATCAATAAGCTCCTGGCCACCGGCCGGTGAGCCACGGGGGCACACCGACCGGGGACCAGGATCATCCGGAGAGGTGCCAGGAGCATGGAGAGTGTCGAACGGCGGGTTCTCGTCGTGGAGGACGAGCGCGCCATCGCGGACGCGGTGGCCGCACGGCTTCGCGCCGAGGGCTTCCTGGTGCAGGTGGTCGGTGACGGGCCGAGCGCGGTCGCAGCGGTCCGCCAGGCCGCGCCGGATCTGATCGTCCTCGACGTGATGCTGCCCGGTTACGACGGGCTGGAGGTCTGCCGCCGGATCCAGGACCAGCGGGTGCCGGTGCTGATGCTGACCGCCCGCGACGACGAGACGGACCAGCTGGTGGGTCTCGCGGTCGGCGCCGACGACTACATGGTCAAGCCGTTCTCGATGCGGGTGCTCGCGGCCCGGGTGCACGCGCTGCTGCGCCGGGCCGACAAGACCGCCACCCCGGCCCCGGCGCCGGGGCTGCGACTCGGCGATCTGGAGATCAACCAGGCCGAGCGGCGGGTGCTGCGCGGCGGCGCCGAGGTACACCTGACCCCGACCGAGTTCGATCTGCTGGCCCACCTGGCCGGCCGGCCGCGCACGGTCGTGCCCCGGGAGCGGCTGCTGTCCGAGGTGTGGGGCTGGGCCGACACCTCGGGTACCCGAACGGTGGACAGCCACATCAAGGGTCTGCGGCGCAAGCTGGGGGCGGACCTCATCCGTACGGTCCACGGCGTCGGATACGCCCTGGAGGTCGACAGATGACCAGCTGGCTGATGTGGCGTATCCACAACCTGGTGGCGCCGATGTTCGCCTGGCTGCCCCGGCCGCTCGACCCGGTCCGGTCGATCAAGGCGAAACTCTCCCTGGCCCTCGGCTTCGCCGGCGGGGTGGGCCTGCTGGTGTTCCTGTGGAGCATCGACTTCTACCGGATCGACCTGCTGTGGATCGCCATCGCGGCGGCTCTCGGCCTGGTCACGTTGCAGGTGATGGCGCACGGCGCGACGGTGCCGCTGCGGGAGATGACGGTCGCGGCCCGGGAGATGGCGCGCGGCGACTACACCCGCCGGATCCGGACCCGCTCGCAGGACGAGGTGGGCGAGCTGGCCACGGCGTTCAACCAGATGGCGGCGGATCTGGCGGCCTCCGACCGGCAGCGGCGGGAGCTGATCGCGAACGTGTCGCACGAGTTGCGTACGCCGATCACCGCCTTGCGCGGCCTGCTGGAGAACATCGTCGACGGGGTGGCCGCGGCCGAGCCGGAGACGATGGCGACCGCCCTGGCCCAGACCGAGCGGCTCAGCCGCCTGGTCACCGACCTGCTGGACCTGTCCCGGCTGGACGCCGGGGTGGTGCCGATGCGCCGGGAGCCGATCGACCTGCCGGCTTTCCTGGACCGGGTGGCCCGGGAGGCGACCGTGAACGCCGGCGGCACCGGCCACGACGTGCGGTTCGAGGTGTCGGCGCCGCGTCTCGTGGTGCCCGGCGACCGGGAGCGCCTGCATCAGGTCTTCGCGAATCTGCTGGACAACGCGGCTCGGCACAGCCCGCCGGGCGGGATCGTCACGGTCCGGGCCGAGCGGCACGACGACCACGTGGTGCTCGCCGTCGTGGACCAGGGCGACGGCATCCCCGCCGAGGAGCGGGAGCGGGTCTTCGAGCGTTTCACGCGGGGCGAGCGCGCCACCGGTGGCGGAACCGGGCTGGGCCTGGCGATCGCGCGCTGGGTGGTGCAGCTGCACCGGGGCACCATCGCCGTGATCGAGCCGGACGGCAGTCGCGGGTGCCACATCCAGGTACGACTTCCGCTGCGAGCGGTCTGAGGGAGAGCAGTGACATGTCCATCACCACCGTGCAACCTTCGAACGGACAAATAGGACTTATCCACGGGCCTTGGCCGGCGCCCGGACCGTGGAGCCGGTACTGGCCGGGACCGGGCCGCCCGGCCTCACCCGCGACCGTCGTGGCCGTCCTCGCCGCCACCCTGACCGCCGCCCTCAGCGTCCCGCTGGACCGGGCCGGCCTCGGCTGGCTCGTCACCGCGCTGGCCGCGACCGCCGCCCTGATCACGGCTCGCGTCGTGGGTATCCCCGACGTCGTGCCGGCCCTGGTGCCGACCCGCACCGACAACGGCACGTGGGACCGGTTCCTGTGGGCCGCGGCCACCGTCGCCCTGCTCACCGTCGGCACGTTCCGGGCGGCCGGCTGGCTCTTCGTGCTGTGCCTGCTCACCGCGACCATGACCACCGCGCTGGCGCTCTCCTCAGGCCGCTCGCTGCGCTCGATCGTGGCGACGTACGCGCTGGCCCCGATCGCCGCGAGCCGCGGCGGCCTGTGGCTGGCCCGGGGCGCAGCACGGCTGCGCGGCAGAGGGCGGAGCGGGAACGCGCTGCGGGTGCTGGCCACCCTGGCCGTGTCGGTGCTGCTCCTGGTCGTCTTCGGCGCGCTCTTCGTCTCGGCCGACGCCGCGTTCGCCCGGGTCTTCGAGGCCGCGATCCCGGAACTCCAGCCGACCACGATCGTTCGCTGGATCTTCGTCTCGGTGGTCACCGCCCCGCTGCTCACCGCCGCCGCGTACCTGCGGGCCGCACCGCCCGCGCTCGGCCGGCTGGACCGCACCGAGGGACGCAAGGTCAGCCGCCTGGAGTGGGCGATCCCGCTCGGCCTGCTGGTGCTGCTGTTCGCCGCGTTCGTGACGATCCAGCTCACCGTCCTCTTCGGGGGCGTGCAGCACGTCGTCGAGACCGCCGGCCTCACCTACGCCGAATACGCCCGCAGCGGGTTCTGGCAGCTCTGCGCGGTGACCGCGCTGACCCTGATGGTCCTCGCCGGCGCGGCCCGCTGGGCGCCGCGGACCGAACCCGCCGACCGGATCCTGCTGCGTGTGGTGCTCGGCGCACTGGCCACCCTCACCCTGGTGATCGTCGCCTCGGCCCTGCACCGGATGAACGTCTACACCGACACGTACGGCCTGACCCGGCTGCGACTGCTGGTCGCCTGTTGTGAGGCCTGGTTCGGGCTGGTGCTCGTGATGGTGCTGATCGCCGGCATCCGGATCCGGGCCGCCTGGCTGCCCCGGGTCGCGCTCGCGGTGGGCGTGCTGACCCTGCTCGGCCTGGCCGGCGCCGACCCGGACGGGCTGATCGCCGAGAACCACGTGCAGCGGTTCGAGCGCACCCAGCAGATCGACGTGCAGTACCTGGCCGACCTCTCCCCGGACGCGGCGCCCGGACTGACCGGCCTCGACGACCCGGACATCCGGAACTGCCTGCTCGACGCGATCGGCGACGGCATGCCGGCCGACGACTGGCGCGGCTTCAACCTGGCCCGGGAGAAGGCCCGCGATCTGGTCGCCCAGCACCGGCCGGTCAGCCCCAGCACCTGCCACCAGATGTTGTACCGGTCTTGACAATCAGCCGGGGGCGGACAGACTGCCGGACATGGCCGTCGACGATCCGCCCCCGCGCCCACGCGTGACGGTCGTGCTCGCCGACGCCGCCTCCCGGCGCGGCACAGCCGACCACGGCAGCACCGACCTCACCGAACAGACCCCGGTCGGCGAGGCGCTCGTCAAAGGTCTGGTACGCGCCCAACTCGCCCTCGCGCTGCGGCTCGCCCTGGTGGTGGCGGCCGGACTGGGCACCCTGCCACTGCTGTTCGCGGTCGCGCCGGCCGTCGGCACCGTCAAAGTCTTCGGCGTGCACCTGCCGTGGGTGCTGCTCGGGGTGCTGTCGTTCCCGTTCCTGGTGCTGGTCGGCGCGGCCTACGTGCGCTGGGCGGAACGCAACGAGCAGGACTTCGCGGCCCTCATCCGCAGGCCGGAGCAGTGAATCCGTACCTGGCCCCCGGCCTCGTCCTGGTCGTCCTGCTGACCGTGGCGATCGGGGCGTACGGCCTGCGTTTCGCCCGCACCACATCGGACTTCCTGGTCGCCTCCCGATCGGTGAGCCCGTCCTGGAACGCCGCCGCGATCAGCGGTGAATACCTGTCCGCCGCCTCCTTCCTGGGCGTCGCCGGGCTGGTCCTGCGGTACGGCGTGGACGTCCTCTGGTACCCGGTCGGGTTCGCCGCCGGCTATCTGGCGCTACTGCTGTTCGTGGCCGCGCCGCTGCGCCGGTCCGGGGCGTTCACCCTTCCCGACTTCTGCGAGGTACGGCTCCGGTCCACCGCCCTGCGCCGGCTGGCGACCGCGTTCGTGCTGTTCATCGGGTGTCTCTACCTCCTGCCCCAGTTGCAGGGGGCGGGGCTCACGTTCGCCACGCTGACCGGTGGGTCGTACGCCTGGGGTGCTCTCGTCGTGGCCGTGGTGGTGACAGCGAACGTGGCCTTCGGCGGGATGCGCGCGATCACCTTCGTGCAGGCGTTCCAGTACTGGTTGAAGCTGACGGCGTTGGCCGTACCCATGATCTTCTTGATCTTGCAGTGGCAGGCCGACGGCCGCCCTGCGGTGACCCCGCCGGCCGGGGCGGTCTTCCCCGTCGCGACGACCGTGACGGTTCAGCAGGACGCGCTCCTGAACGGCACGCTCCGGGTGGAGAAGGGCCAGGAGCTGCACTTCGCGGCGGGAGCGCCGGTTCCGACGGTGAGCACTGTGGACAGCGAGTTCGGCAAGGACTGGCTCCTTCCCGACAAGAGCGGACTTTTTACCACTTATTCGCTTATCTTGGCGACGTTCCTCGGCACCATGGGCCTTCCGCACGTACTCGTGCGCTTCTACACGAACCCGGACGGGGCCTCAGCCCGCCGGACGACCCTCGTGGTGCTCGCCATGGTCGGCCTGTTCTACCTGCTCCCGACGTTGTACGGGGTACTCGGCCGGATCTACACACCACAACTGCTGATGACCGGCAACACCGATGCGGTGGTGCTGCTGCTGCCCGAAGCGGTCCTCGGCGACGGCCATCTCGGCCGGCTGCTCGGCGCCCTGGTCACCGCGGGCGCGCTGGCCGCGTTCCTCTCCACCTCGTCCGGCCTGCTCACCAGCGTCGCCGGGGTGATCTTCACGGACGTGCTCAGGCCCGGCCGCAACGGCTCGATCCGCGACTTCCGGATCGCCACCCTGCTCGCCGCGTCGGTGCCGACCGGGCTGGCCCTCTACGTGTCCGACATGGACGTTTCCCGGGTGGTGGGGCTGGCGTTCGCGGTGGCGGCGTCGAGTTTCTGCCCACTGCTGGTGCTCGGCATCTGGTGGCGAGGGCTGACCGACGTGGGCGCCATCGCCGGGCTGATCGCCGGCGGGGGCGCGGCGATGGCGGCGGTGCTGCTGACCGTGCTCGGGCCACCGTTGACCGGCTGGCCGGCCGAACTGGTCGGTCAGCCGGCCGCCTGGACGGTACCCCTGGCCTTCCTGGTGATGGTCGGAGTGTCCCTTTTCACAGGCCGGCGGGTGCCCCCGGACGTGGGCGCGACGATGCTGCGCCTGCACGCCCCCGAGGCCCTCCGAAGCTGAACGACACCGACGCCCGCCCATTACCGAAAGCCGACACCGACGTCCACCCATCACCGGAAGCCGACGTCGACGCCCACCCATCACCGAAAGCCGCGCAGGTCGACAAGATGGGCGCAGTCCCGAAGCCGCCGTACGCCGAGCCTCCAGAGATCTTGCACGGATGTTCACCCTCGAGCCGATCTTGCACGGTTCTCCCTGCCCCGACAGGAAGAAGGTTGCAAGGTCTCCGCCACAAAGTAGATCTTGAAAGATGTTTCACGCCCCGACGCGAAGAATCGTGCAAGATCGCGAGGAACCGGAAGAATCGTGCAAGATCGCGACGGTGCAGCGCGGGTGCGGGCGCGGGTGCGGAGCGGGTGCGGGCGCGGCGCGGGTGCGGGCGCGGCGCGGGTGCGGGCGCGGCGCGGG